>JAPOVY010000141.1 GCA_026707905.1 Gammaproteobacteria bacterium
GAGGTGGTTTCTCCAATGTAAACCGGGATCCATGTGTTTGACGTGTGGTCGATTTTCGCAAATATGTAGACTCCGGGTACGTCATTCCAATTCGTTTTGGTCATTTCGTAAACGGAGAATTCAACTCCCATCCAAGTGGCGTTGGGCTGAGTATTCACGGCTCGTTCTGTGGAATAGCTGCCCTGCCGGATTCAGCCTCCTTATGTATCGCTATGTAGAAGTACCACGCGTATATCAAAATGCTCACCATGACTAACGCAATGAACTGCGCTATGAAGCCGAATTTGTCCAATCCTTGAAGTTGATTGAAATCGTTCAACTGCAGGAGTAGACAAACAAGGTGGATCAGCTGGGGAGATACGCCAAGCACGAGAAGTAGATACGCAAAATTGACCGGTTTATTGGGTAAGAGAGCACCCTCAATCCTGGTCCTAATGTGTGTAGTAAGTATTGATATCACCGCGATGAACAGCGCTACTACTATGTAGAACTGCGCTTGCGGAAGCAAGAG
Organism: Gammaproteobacteria bacterium; assembly: GCA_026707905.1. Taxonomy (GTDB): domain Bacteria; phylum Pseudomonadota; class Gammaproteobacteria; order Pseudomonadales; family Azotimanducaceae; genus Bin55. Next base: position 512 of record JAPOVY010000141.1, read on the forward strand.
CGCGTCGTAGTCGCCCATCAAGGACGCCTAGAATCTGCTAAAGACCTGTTCCTTTCAAAGTGGCTTAGCCAAGGCGATGCGATTTTCCCTGCAGTCCCGATTGCGAACCATGGGACTGTCCTTAGTGTAAATGCCCTTTCAATTTCCTTGAATCTGTGAGCTGACAGATGGACCATTTTGCCGCCATCGACGATCTTGTAGTGGGTTTCATTGACCTCTCTCGGCGTACCCGAATACCAAATCTCAACGTTTTCGCTGAATTCGTCATCTGCAAGTTGCGCCAATCTAATATCGTCATTCTTGTCATTGAACAAACATCTGATCTTGAGTTTCGGGTATTTCTCAATCTGCGCTCGGATCGCGGAAATAACGTCTTCGCTGTTGTATACGGACTTTGAGGAATCGTCTCCATCATCGAAGATCGTAACGCTTTTCTTTGCGTTATTTATAAGACGAACATAGATTTCGACAGCCTTCTCGTCGGAATTCATATCTCTAACTAGCTTGACCCACATATCGCCCTGTATGGCGAAAATCGCGATCAATCCGACGAGCTGTACGAGCACAAAAGCGGAAACAAATATCCACTCGATGCCCTGTATCATGGGCAAGACTCCACCGATGGCGCAAAATCATACATATTCGAAATGCCCAAAAATCACTGATTAGTAGTAAATGCGTGTCTTGACGTCAGCATTTTTGCGTTTCAGTCGATTTGTACAGAAATGAGCGTTTTAAGGACTTTCCTCATGGTTTTAGGCGTTTTATCCGTCTTAGATCATCCGCGCATTGATTCACGAGCGCTATCGAATCACTATTACTGGTCTAGGTGATGAACGTTTGTCAATGTTCTAAGGATTTGATTCGATTTGAATGAATTAACCTTATCGAAAGCAGAACGCAAATGAGGAGAGAGCATTGGCTCGACTCGAGTGCCATCAACAGAAGGCTTTCACGGAGCTCATATCGAAGGATGGTGTCGCTCGATCTGGAAGGTAGAAAAAACATAACCGCGATCGGTGCTGTTCGGACAGATAGCTCAAGAACGTTCAATTGGACGGGACGTCGTGACAAACTCAGAACGGCGTTACTCGAACTCGATTCGTTCGTAGAAGGTGCAGATTGCTTGGTCGGTCATAACATCATCGACCATGATTTACCTCTGTTAGCTAAACACGCATCCGACTTAAATCTACTGCGACTTCCTGTAGTCGATACGCTCTATCTCAGTCCACTTGCCCGTCCGGCAAACCCCTACCACCACTTAGTCAAACAATACAAGGAACCCGGACTAGCACGAATACAGCCAAATGATCCGCTTCTTGATGCTGAACTGACGCTTGAGCTGCTTGCTGACATCCTCGACGAATTAGAAGAAGGTGAGCCTGACCTTCTCGCCGTATGGCATGCTTTGCTCGCTCACGAGCTGCCGAGATTCGCGTTTGATGGTCTGTTTCGGCGCACTCGTGGCGTCAACGTCACCCCTAAAGTCTCAGAAGTTACCCCGATCATCGAGAGGCGCCTCGCTCACGGTGGATGTCCGAATCTCGCTACAACTATTGCACGTGAGACGATAGATCATGCGTTACCGTTAATTTACCTCTTAGCGTGGTTACCGGTCTCAGGTGGTAACTCGATTATTCCGCCTTATGTCGAACATCGCTTCAGACCGAGTGTATTGGCTGAACGACTGCGCGACACGCATTGCGGCGAAAGAGATTGCTCATGGTGCTCGCAACGTCACGATCCAACAGCTGCACTAACCCGATGGTTCGGTCACACTGATTTTCGCGCATACCCTGTTGATTCAGCAGGCAAGAGCCTTCAAAAGGTCATCACCGAGAAGCACTTAACACGAAAGCACGTACTCGGTATTCTTCCAACTGGTAGTGGCAAGTCGCTTTGCTATCAGTTGCCAGCGCTGATGCGGTATGAAGCCACTGGGGGATTAACGGTAGTGATCTCGCCTCTCGTGGCACTAATGGCCGATCAGGTCACGGCGATGGACCGAAACGGTATTCACTGTGCGACCACCATCAACGGCTTGATCTCTTGGGCGGAACGTGCGAAGGCTCTTAACGACATTCGATTCGGAGACGCGGGTATCGTGCTTGTCGCACCGGAACAACTGCGCAACCGTTCGTTCCGCAACGCACTCGCTGGACGTCGCATCGTTGCATGGATACTCGACGAAGCTCATTGTTTGTCGAAATGGGGTCACGATTTTCGGCCGGACTATCGATACATCGCACGATACATAAAGGAGCACCATTCTGACCAACTCGCGCCTATTCTCTGTTTGACCGCAACCGCGAAGAAGGACGTTATCGAAGAGATTCGTTCGCATTTCGAAGCATCTCTCCAAGCGGAGTTAGAAGTTGTCGACGGAGGCGCTGAGAGGAGAAATCTGGAATTTGTAGTTTCACCGACGACTGATGCACAACGCGTCGAGCATATCCACCAGGCGATTGTGGATTCGCTCGGACATGTCAGCTCAGGTGGGGCGATCGTTTATTGCGCGACCAAACGAAGTTCCGAGGAAACTGCCGAAGCACTTTTACAACGCGGTTTGCGAGCTCGGTTTTTTCATTCCGGATTGTTGCCAGAACAGAAGAAGGAGATCCAACAAGGGTTTCATGAGGGTGAGATCGAAGTCGTAGTCGCGACAAACGCATTCGGTATGGGTATCGATAAACCCGATGTCCGAGCCGTGGTTCATGCGGAAATACCTGGATCGCTTGAAAACTACCTGCAAGAGGCGGGACGCGCGGGTAGGGATGGTCAACCGGCACGCTGTCTGCTACTTTTCGCTGACGAGGATCCCGAAAAGCAATTCTCACTCACTGCTCGGTCGCGCTTAGAACGCAGGGATATTCAGGCGGTACTAAGGGCGATTCGACGACTGGATTCACAACGACGGAGGCACAGCGAAGACATAGAAGAGGCAGTGGTCGCGACGAGCGGTGAAATTCTTATCGAGGATAAGGACGGTGATTTCGAGCGCGATTCCGCCACTGATGACGACCGAGTCCGTACGGCCATCGCGTGGCTAGAAGACGCGAAACTGACGGTTCGAGACGAGAATCGCACTTCGGTGTTTCCTTCATCTTTACGCGTCAGGAGTGTCGAACAGGCGCGACAACGTATCAACCAGGAAGCGAAGAGATTCGGAATCCAGAACGACGCGCAATTGAGGATGGTGGACGTTTTCCGAATGCTTGCGCAAGCTGACCCAGATGAGGGCATCACCACGGACGAATTGATGAACGAGTGTGGTTGCAGCCTTCCTCAGCTTCGCTCGGTGTTCAGCGGTTTAGAAGTATTGGGTATCGCAACCAACGACATTGGCGTCACCGCATATATCCATGAAGGCGTAGAGAACAGCTCACAGCAGCGCTTTGATAGCGCGATAGAGCTGGAACAGGCGATGATCGAAACACTGCGCGAAACAGCGCCCGATCTAGAAGTGAATGAGTGGACGACGGTCGGATTGCGAGCGCTCTCGCAGTATCTACGTGAACAAGGCAATGAAGACCCATTACCGGAGCGCCTTATGAGACTACTACGGAGTATCGCCGCAGACGGTCGGGAAGAACCTGATGCGTTACGCAGTATCGAAATTCGATCACGTGACCTCGACGGCGTCCGCGTTCGTCTGCGACGAAATTGGGACACAATCGAACGGCTTGCATCTCTTCGTCGTGATGGCGCTGAGCACATTCTTACCCACTTACGCAGCAAACTAACGTCTGGCGCACGCGGTCGCGACCTGCTAGTCGATTCGACGTATGGTCAGCTCGAACGGTGTATTAGAGATGACGACAAACTAACCCCAAAACTACATAGACAGAACGTTCAAGCTTTGGTAGATCGTGCGCTTCTTTGGCTGCACGAACAGTCGATCATCACGTTGAATCGGGGTATGACCGTGTTCCGACCCGCGATGACGCTTCGAGTCAAGCGCGATGGTCGCCCATTTACCCGTGATGACTTTGCACCTCTAGAACAACACTATGTTGAAAAGACGACACAGGTCCATGTCGTCGCCGAATTTGCACGCGTAGGGATGGCAGATGTCGAACTAGCGTTGAGACTTGCGAAGGACTATTTTGAATTGGACAACCAAGCGTTTATCGAGAAGTGGTTCAAGGGTCAAGAACGCGCGCTTCGTCGCGAAACACTACCTAATCACTACGACGAGATCGCTACAGACCTCGGTAACCGCAGTCAAGAGCGGATCGTTGCGGACGAACGTGAGCGGACGAACGTGCTGGTGCTCGCGGGACCGGGTTCTGGAAAGACACGAGTACTCGTGCATCGCATTGCCTATCTGGTTCGAGTTCGACGTGAAGCAGCGGACCGAATCCTTGCGCTGACATACAACCGTCACGCGGCAGTGCAAGTTCGCAGACGCTTACATGACCTCATCGGTGTCGATGCCCGTCGTGTCAACGTGATGACTTGTCACGCGCTCGCACTGCGGATTCTTGGCATTTCTTTCGCAGATATGGCGAAACATCCAAGTGAGGGTGATTTTGATGCGATTCTTCGGCGAGCGACAGGATTGCTCCGAGTTGACTCCGAATCCTCAACGTTCGTTAGTCGTGAGCAAATGATCGGGCGACTGAGTTGGATTCTGGTCGACGAATATCAGGATATTGGTGAAGAAGAGTTTGAGTTCATCTCCGCGTTGACTGGTCGAACGCTAGCCGACGACGATGCGAAATTGAATCTTTTCGCCGTGGGTGACGACGATCAGAACGTGTATAGCTTCAAAGGCGCATCGGTCGAGTACATTCGTCGTTTCGAACAAGATTACAGCGCACGACGCAACTATCTCTTGGAAAACTACAGGTCGACTGCGAACATCATCGATGCGGCGAATCGATGCATCGATGTCACCCAAGACCGTCTCAAGCGAGACCAAATTCTGCGCGTCGACGCTTCGCGAGAAGCGGAGCCGCCAGGAGGAGCGTGGCAGGCGATCGATCCTGTGGCTAATGGTCGCGTGCAGATTCTCAATGTGACGGGTGGTCAGTTGACGCAAGCGGTCGCTTCGGTGGATGAACTTCAACGTCTGTCGAAGTTGGATGGCGGCTGGCGCTGGGATCGTAGTGCCGTCATCGCAAGGAACTGGCGCGATTTAGACGCGGTGGCATCCGTATGCAGGATCCGAGATATTCCGTTTCAGATTGGGAATGAGCAACTTGGCTCGTTCTGGCGCGTTCGAGAGACGCAGTCGTTTCTCAGGACTCTGGATGCGAAAGGTACAACGGTTGAATCAAATTTCTTGGCGAGGGTCCTCAATACTGACTCGGATAGTCCGTGGGATCAATTGCTTACACAAGCGGTGGATGAGCTATTGCTCGAAGAAAAAGACGCATCGGTGCTTCCTGTAAGTTACGTCAAGGATTGGTTGGGGGAGTGGAGTCACGAGATTCGTCGCCGACAGACGGGTCTGCTTCTTACCACCGCACATAGTGCAAAAGGTCTTGAGTTCGACCACGTTGCCATATTGGATGGCACATGGAACACCACGAATTACGGTGAGGATGTAGATGCGCCAACGCGACTCTTCTATGTATCCATGACGCGTGCGAAGCAGACCCTCTTGATTCTCTCAGTAAGGGATTCAAGTCATTTCAATGGTCTAGACGAAAGACTTGGTGGGTACACAAATCAAAGAGCGCAATGGTTATTCAAACCGCTCTTTGGCGCGTCGTGCGCTCTCACACGCGATGCACCTGATGTTGATCTGTCGGATGATCGTCTCGCCGAAAGATACATGGTCTGCACATTAGGCGATGTCTGGATCGACTTCGCTGGACGGCATCCCAGCGATAGCTCGGTGCATGATGCAATTGCTGCACTTAGTTTCGGTGACGATCTCTCATTGACAAGGACTGATTCTCGTTGGGAAATACGCGATCGTGCTGGTGGTTGTGTCGGTCACATGGCACAGAGCTGGCACGATTCAACTGATTTAAATGTGCTTCATGCTACGGTACATGGCGTATATAAGCGTTGGAAGTCGGATGTCTCAGTCGAAGGTTTCGCTGAGAGATTGAAATCAGACACTTGGGAGGTCGTTGTACCTAAGTTGTTGTTGCAACCGCGGTAATCACTCATTCCCCATGCTGCAAAGCACTTTGTCGAGTATCTCTCGGATTTGATTCTCAGAATTAGATTCACAGAAATGAGATAGCAGCTCTTGAAAAAGCATGGGACAGACCTTATATATTCAGAATGCCACCCGGAAGGGGTGTTCAGTTACGTGTATACACTGCCGAAGCAAACTGCTAGGACAGTCCGAGACGTTTGATCCATTATTGGATTACCTCTTGGAAGGTGACTACGGAGATTGTTAACGTGCTGGTGAAACTTCACCGACAAGCGAACGGCATCATACCGAACTAAGTTCGAAATGACGCACACGATTAAATACAGCGGGGGCGGAATTGTCAACGACTAGTGCGTTAGTCGAATGTTCCGCCACCAATCGAGAGTTTCATGACATACGACAAGAGATGATCTGAAGCAATACCGTCACTTTGACGCACCGATTCCTCTAGCGGAGATCCACGCACTCGTTGAGAATCCCCAGAGGGTGGCTGAGCACAAGTTTTTCCCTCTTCTTCGTTACGACGATCAGTGGGTGCCATATCGATCGGGCGAACCTGAGAATAAAAAAAAGAAACTGCGTCCGATTCGCTATGGTGCTCGTGGAGATACGTATATCTTCAAGTATTACCGACGGGAGCTGTCGAAGCTGTATGAGGCGCGGCTTGACTGTTTAGGTATTGCTCAGTGCCCCATTGCCTACCGCAAAATACAGAGGGATAGTGGTATCGGTGGGAAGTGCAACATTGATTTCGCAAAAGATGCGTTTGATCAGATAGACTCATTCGGCGACTGTGTGGCTATCGCGTTAGACATCGAGAGCTATTTTGAAAATCTAGATCACGCACGGATCAAGCGTGTTTGGAGTGATTTGCTAGGTGTAGAGCGATTACCTCCAGATCACTTTGCAGTCTTCAAGAACATTACGCGATACAGGTTTGTTGATCGTCAAGCGGTACTCCATCGCTTAGGGTACGTTGGGTCGGAAGGCCTTTTACTGCAGCTAAAAGAGGTGCCTATTCAGCTTTGCTCGCCAGCTGACTTCAGAGCAAAGATCTGCGGAAAGGACTCGAACTTCACTTCGCTTATTCGGAAAAACACCTTGTCACGGGGTGTCCCGCAAGGAACCCCCATATCTGATCTCATCGCAAATTTCTATCTATTGGATTTTGATCTACAGATGCATCGATACGCGGAAAATCTGGGTGGTTGCTACATGAGATATTCTGACGACATACTTTTAGTGCTACCCGGCGGACGCGAATTAGTAGACGATGCTGTACTTTTTGCATCCAATCAAATACAGAACTACGGAGAAAACTTGAAGATTAAGAGTTCAAAGACTTGCGCTGTTCAATTTCAGCTCCAAGGTGGTAAACTGCGATATCAACACATCAAACAGCGTTCGGATGAGGGGAACAAAAACGGATTCGAGTATCTCGGGTTTAGATACGATGGTCGACGCGTGTATGTGCGCGATAGCACCATGTCAAGTTTCTACCGCAAAGTCTCGGCTGCGGCAAAGGTAGAAGGCTGGAGACATGCACTGGAGAGGGATTCGAAGGATATCACGTACTTGTCGGACACGTTTAACTACTCGCAATTTAGTCAACAGTTCAGCCGCGTTAAGGGCTTTAATCCTAATGGCGAATTCAGAGAGAGAACCTTCTACAGCTACCTCAAGCGAGCTACGGACACCTTCGGTTCAAGAGGGGATCGGATTCTGCGTCAGGCGAAGGGTTTCAAGAAATTCATGCACGATAGAGTTGAGGAAGCGATAATTCGTGCGGTTTCGTGCAGAAAACCGTAAAAGATCCCCACGGAACCGACATAGAATTTAGTAAGTGTTCGGGATTCTAGAGGCGATGGCGCTACTAAGAGCGACTTTTGTAAATAGAAGCCTGAAGCGCGTTCCGGTAGCTCCTTCTGCAATCAAAAAACTCGGTCAGATGTGATGGCCTGCTCACTTGATCGTCGTAATATGGTTTTGGCATATTTTTGTGTTTTGAAAACCCACGGCGTATCCCACACCAAACGGCGACGGTCGCCGCAACGCGAGTGTCGCTTAACTCTACGCTAATTCTTTGGACGTCACCGTAGGCTACAGATTGTCCCGACCCCTGATCCCAGAATTCGTACTTCGACCGTCAGAAATAGCTGAATCACATACAAAGAGCCGTAGTAAATCGCGCGCAAGCGTCCAACCTGAACTATTTCCTGATATCGTTTCGCTGAGACGCCACGTATTGCGAGCAGGCCTGAAGTTCAAGCTTAGATTAATTAAAGGCTAGCGTGCATCGGTTTTCAGCATCGCAATTTACATTTTTAGCTTCCGTCTCGTTACGTCAAACGCCTTTGTGTAGTAATTGGAAGACGGCTACGAGCTTGCGATCTAACGAAATCTGCGGTAGATTTAGGTCCAGTCGGATTTCATGTGGTCCTTACCAGTACCACCTAACACCGATAGCGGGTACGGTGGGCAATGATCTTAGGTGTTTTCTACTAAATTCCGAGTCATAGAGATATCCTGTCAGATTCAATCGATTGGTTGCGTTTGTGATATCGCCATAGATTTCAAGTATCCCGCTCCGCCGTTGAGTGGAGCGTGCGAAATGCAAATCCAAAGATAGAAAGTCGGGTAGGCGATCTTTACTGAGCAAACGCGGTAATTGCTCCGGGTTTGTGATGAGCAGTGTTATCGGCCATCCGGACCGATAAATTAGATTGCATCCTACGCTCCAGTTCTTACGAGACCAAACGACTTGTGCTTTAAGACTGCCTTGCTGATCCCACGACCGCTCGTGCCAAATTCCTGCAACTCGTTCTCTTGAATCCAACCAAACGTGTACGAGCTTCCAGTTCATTGTCTGCGTACCGTACGAAGCTGCAACTTCGACACCTTTCGAAAGTACCGGATCCGCTTCAATCAGATACCGGTCGCTACCAAGCTTTGGAAGTAGAGTGAAACGGTTATATAGGTTGTCGAAGCGAGACCATGGTAGATCAACGCGACGAGCAAACACGTCCACACTTAGTTCGTATGGTGTCCTAGTCCATCCGATGCCAAGATTGATCTAGTCGGCGTGTTGTGGATCGTCGAGTTCTGTACGACCCTCGTCTATTTGAATCTCGTGAAGGAACTGAGGTTGTCTATAACGTCCGACATCGGCGTCAATTCGCCATTCAGGCGCTGGTAGATACTAGATCGCCATACGTCCACTGACTTCTCTCGAATCCACTTCGGCGACGTTCTGACGGTCAAGCCGAACACCTAGCGTCCCGGTCAGCTTCTCCGTAAGCGCACGAGTGATAGATGCGAAGGCATGGCTGCTGGTTCCGCTTTGGTCTAGAAGAAGGTTTCGCGATTCACGCTCTTGCTGTTGTATCGGTTGTCCAACCGGTCCATAGCGAATCTGCAAAGCCGCGTCAAAATCGGCGTTGTGCCATAAGTACGACCATCCAGCCTGAACTTCCACGTCGCGCGATGGCGTCCAACGCCATCGATTTGTTAGCGTCGTGATAACAGAGGATCTGTTTTCTTCAAGTGAGCCTTTCTCCAATTCACCGATTTCGTTTGTACCCATACGAGATCGATTTACAGAGAAGTAGCTAGGCTGAAGAATGGATTGCAGGCTTGGACCGAAATCGTGCAACCAACGCAACCAGACGTCGTATTGACGAACATCGGCGTTCACTCGCTCACCAATGCTTTCGCGTTCCACGTCTACTGTTTCGCCGCTCCGATAAACCCCGAAGACCAGTTCATCATGTGTACCTGACCGTTGAAAGCGCAACAGTTCGTCATCAAAGCGCGGTATTTGGAGGTTTTCCTCGCTCGAGATACGTCTCCACTTAAGAATGTCGCCGAGTAGACTGACCCGACCCGATGCAAGCCAACTTCAGTTCTCAAGGTAATCTCGTGCATCGGCTGGCGCTGCCATCAAGCTTACGTCAATCGTGCCTTGCACCGGTCGGTCCGGTTCGACGAGGTGCATGTCGACCACGCCTCTCATGTGGGTGCCAAATCGTGACGGGAAACCTGACGTATAGATGTCGACTGAATCGATGATGTTGGGGCTTACCGATGAAAACAGTCCGTTGAGATCTGAAAAGTGAAACGGTTCGTACTGGTCAATGTCATCAAGACGGTACAGTACTTCGTTGGTGTCGCCGCCCCGTACGCGGTGAATTGCGGTGACACCGTCGGCCGCGATCCCGGTCAATGTCTGAAGCGTACGAAACGTATCCCGACCAAGGCTTGGAATCTGGGTCAGTTGCTGTTGGCTCAGCGTTTTGCGGCGATCCGTGCGATCGACGCGTACGGGCGCGTATACGACGATTTCCTCGATGTAAGGTTCGATTCACTCTGCTTTTGCGGAAGAATGGGGTATGGAGTCATCTGGGTGCGTCTCGAATATCGTGATGTGGCTCGTCGAGTCGCTCGTCATAACTAATGTCAATCCATAGGGATCGAGCATCTGCTGGATCTGTAAAGGTGGTGGCAGAACAAGGTCGGGTTGATCTATAACGACCAACCGCCGAGGTAGCAGTCGCGTGCTAGAGAGGATATTAAAGGACTCAAATCAATCGCCTGACGTACCCGTTCGCCAATGACCGGCGTAACGGATCCGGCAGATGACTCTTGAGCGATGATAACGAAGGGAAACAACGACGCAATAGCGAGTAGACAGAAACACGATCGCATTGGCCGAACGAGGATGTTTGTCAGACGACTGAAATCAGTTAGTTATTGAAAGCAATAGTAATGGTGCCGTTGTCCTCAGACCAATTCGTGTCGGTGACGTTAACGACCTGTTGTAGCGCCGGCCATGGGGTCATCTCACTGTAATCACCGTGTAGTGCTTCCTGTGTCGAGCTGGCTTCGACGTCCCCTACAAAGACTAGCTTTTTACCCAGGTCTTCGGCAATTTCGTGCAGCATGGTGACCGGATTACGGGTGGTGTAGCCCACGGGTGTGATGTAAATCCAATTCCACCGGACGCTGCCAGCGGTTTCGGTTCGCGCCATGACGCCATCGTTGTTCACTTCGAGAACGTACGCTAAACCAGGTTCAATGTCATCCGTTTGAATCGTGTGTGTTAGTGTCGAAAGTTCGATACGTCCTTCGCGGACGGAGACCACGAGTCGGTTCCTATCGGTCTCAACAATAAACTCGGTACCGATATCACGAACAACACCATGGTCGGTTTCGATAACAAACGGTGCGTCACCGTCCATTTCGATGTAAGCGGCGCCGCTATGCAATTCCAAAGCGTCTGCGGAACGCCACGCAAACGTTGAACCATTGTTAAACCGCACATCTGCACCATTGGGCGCGAGCCAACGCGTCGTTTCAATCGCTTGAATAGGCACATCGGATTCAAGCTCGATTGCAAGTGGTTCACCGTTCGTTCGATACACCAGCGAATCGATGTGGATATGTCCTTGTGCTAGTTCGAATTGAAGTTTGGATGCGACTGGTTGCAGAATCGTGATCACGGCGGATAAACCGTCGATGTATTTCCATTCAAGGATATCGCCGTAGTCGCGAGGGAGTGAATCCAACAAGCGATGCACCAGACTTTCGCGCTCGGTCTGCTCTTGCGCTTGCTCTGGTGTTTCGAGATCAGCTGTCATCCCTTCGATCCGTCTTTGAAGGTGTTCGTTCGCGTCGATGGAGTACATGGGAGGCTGCCGATTGAGTTTCTTGAAGTGCATGCTCACTTGACTCCTCGCCACGCTCGTGACCCAAGTCGCAAGTGACGCTTCGCCGCGGTAGGGTTTGATGCGACGAATTGCGTGACATAACATGTCGGTTGCAAGTCCTTCGGCATCGGGTATCGAAACAGAGCGGAGGCAGTACCGGTAAACCGGCGCATAGTGGTCGTTGAAAAACGTGTGTAGTGCGTCTCGATCGCCTCGGGAAATCGCGCGCGCCAATTGTTTATCTTCACGGTACTTCCTCGCGCTGCTACCTGGGTTAGGGAAAGATTGGAGAGCGGTGAACCGCTCTCCAAGTGAATGTTCTGGTCATGGGCACTCGATGGATTCCGGGTGAACGGATTACGTGTCGGGAAGGTACACTGGCGCCGTCATCACGACTTTGACAATTTCGCCGGCAGGAAGGTCGAATGGAATGGTAGGTCCTAGTTCAACGACCTAAGATCCGCCGATTCCCATATGGATTTCCGTCTTCAGACCGCAAATCGGCTGCGTGGTCGGATTCATGACCGTGCCGCGAAATGCCATTTCTTCCATGTCGAAGAGAAAACTGTAATCCGCGTTGCGGAAGGATCCAGACGCAATATCTGCGATCGGAATGGTCGGATCGTCTTCGTTACCGTCGCCACCACCTTCATTCTCACCTTCGTTGCCGCCTTCACCTTCACCGTCGCCGCCGTCGCCACCACCACCACCGTGCTCGCCGCCGTCTTCTCCGGCTTCGCCACCTCTGCCGGTGCCGCTGGGTGCGCTTGAGCAGCCGCACGTTTCGATCATCACGACCCATTCGTCAAACGATACGTTGTCCGCCAGCTGGAATTCGAACTCCGCGGTATCGTATGGTCGCAGACCAGCGACTGCAAAACGATTCCGATTGGGCACTAAGCGGTCGACGGTGTAGTAACCGTCGAGTTCGACAGAAGGTCGTACATCACAGACCGGCTCAGACGCTTCATTTCTAAGTCGACCAACAAATTGACGTGTATCCGGGTTGTACCGAATTGCGATTTCGGTGTTATTTAAAGGGAATTATATAGGTGAGTGCCAATAGATTCTATAATCCTGCAACCTTGGCAAGGTTGTGTTTGGTGTTTAGCTGGCTTTGCGCTTCTTCGTTGGTCGCGTTTCTGGTCGCGGCTTTGCGCCACCCTGCATCAGTACCCTCGCTACGTCTTCAGGCGTAGCATTAGGTATTTGAGGAGGCTTTATTCTCGTCTTCTTGGTCTGCTTCATTCTTAATCATCTCCATGATCGCGCTGTAACCGGGTAGTCGACTTACTTCATCTCGGATTGATTTGAGATCGATACGATCTCCGATCATTGGCAAACCGATTTTGACATCCGCCAACAAGCGCTCTTTGCTGCACTTCCGGTAGTAGTCATACCTCCACCCGTTATTGTTGATCTCATTGCACACGTACATCGCCAAGGCTGGGTCTTTGGGGATCGTGTCTCGCCATTGGCACACCATCACGTCCGACGACGCCGCGAACGGATAAGGGTGCCAACTTGCAAAACCTCCCGATCCGTTAGCACTAATAGTAATCGCATTTCGCCACGTCGTCGCACCAGTAACCGCAAAATATCCAACGATCCCATTGTTTGCTTCGGTCGTCGTAATGACAGGTATATTCCCATTCGTCATATATTTGAGGGGGGGCATCACCCCTCGTAATATCAAAGACGTCATCAAGGTGAAGTTGTGTTTTTTCATGCACGACCGACATCACTCGATCGCGCTTGAAAGTGCGTCGTGCAAGCGCAACAAATAGATCCTCTGGCGGTTGCATAGGTACGATCCGGTTGGAAACGTAGTGCTCGGGTGAAAAGTCGTAGTCGTCCTTCATCCGCAATTTTGCAATACAGCTCTCACCATTTACGACAGGTGTTTTCTCCTGAAAACCTTGGATGAACGCCTTTGTTTCTGCTTGAATTCGGTCCAGGTTGTCGAGCGAATTGGTATCTGAAAGGGTCTTAGATTTTGACGTGCTTCTATCGTCGTGTAAAAGCGCGAAATAGACGTCATCGTCTCTCCTATGTGGTCGTCCTGATTGGACAATAATTGCCCAGGTGCCTTTCGACACGTTCGGTCGAAACAAATCGTCAGGTAATTTGATCGATACTCGAAGGGTATGCCTTTCTAAAAGATGCATACGCCACACGGTTCCGCCGTCGCCATTTACAGGGACGTTAGGTAGTACGGCGAAGAGCAATCCACCGACCGACATTTGCTCTAGCGCGTAATCAACGAACTCATACTCCTTTTCATCCAGCGCGAAAGGTGGATTCATCAACACGCGAGAAAAGGGCGCAACTGCGCCATTCGGTATTGGATCGTTGAAGCCAATCCTCTTTACTTGACCGTCCTGAAGAATGAAGCGATTGTCGAAACAGTTGCCATTATGAATATGACTCTTGCCATCGCCTCGAAAGACCATGTTGACGAGTGCCAGACCGAATATAGTGTCCGCAGATTCCACGCCAAATAAACAGTCGTTGCGGAATTGTTCGTAGACATCAGGGTGCGATGAATAGTAATCCGAACGGATGTAATCTAGCGCAGAAACGAGAAACCCACCAGTACTACACGTTGGATCAAAAATCCGATCCTCGTGTCGTAAATTCATCACTTCGACCGCAAAGCGAGTAACGTGTCGTGGTGTGAGAACAATGCCCATCTCCGACGCGTCATTCGCGTACTTTAGGAACGTCTCGTAAAACTGACCTAATGCGTCTGTCCCGCTATTGATTGCTGACCGTACGTTCAGCTCACGAAGGTGCTGTGATGTTTGTACGATGGCACTCCAGTATTTGCGATGATTCTCATTCGTGATCGGTATATTCAATTTCATTTCGGCAAGGTACTGACCTTTGCCATGACGTTGAAGTAACGCCTCGATTCTGCTATTCACATCGCCAACAAGAGTGCTGGGTGTATCGTTGATCGTCATGTGCGGGTCCTGCGCTAACGCGAGGAGCAACCCTGCGACGAATCGTGCACGATCTTTAGCAGCTACGCCATTCTTGTGAAGCGAAGAATTGATGTCATTGGCTTTGCGCAGAAACGTTTTTAGATCGACATCGTAATCTAGTATCTTCGGCGAGTTACGCTCTAGTATGCTCTGACATTGGGTAGGTGTCAGAAAGCCTGTAGTACCGTAATTGTTGATTTCAACCGTTTGCCAGCTATCGCCATCCCAATAGGACGTGCTGACGTAATAAGAGGCATGATCGTTCCCAGCAATGCCTGTCGCAAACCGAGCCTCGTTGGGATAAGACTCATTGATCGTATTTGCGTATCCCTGTGCTTCATCCATGGCTTGCGCCAAGTCGTGATGCCTAGATTTCGCCTCTACGATCCAGTAGTGCTTAATCCCATGCCAATCTATTAATACAACGTTCTCTGGCGTGTTAAGACCTAGGGTGGCAGTGAGGTGTTCGTCGTGTTTGTAGAACTCTTGTTGAGTGTACACCCGACCACCATGTCTCGGGTTTCTTGTGTCCCACCCAAGCGTTTTTAGGACGCTACGGATATACGCATACGCATGGGCTTCGCGGTCCGCAACCACTACATGAGAGGTCGGGCACTCGATGACCTACCATTCGGCATCTTTAACTGGTCGAACGTCAGTCGCTTGCCTTCAAAGCCTTGCACAACCAGTGCCATTTGGGTCAACGTATCTTCTTCGCGGACATTGTGCCGACCTGCGAATTCCTGAACATAGCGGTTCAAGTGTTTGGGCGACATCTTATGGAACGTCCCCTTGTGAGCACGCTTTAACGTTGACCAAAAACTCTCCATGCCATTTATGTGGATTTGCCCATTCACATACTCTTTGACGCTGTGCTTGACTGCGCCGTGATTAGACAATCCTTCGTACACCGTCGCTTCGTCTGTATAGATTGTCGCGTCGGGATCAATATTGTCGTCAATGAACCCTACCAACGTATCTCGTTGCGTATCGTCCACGACATTTACTCGAACAGTATTCGTATCACGATCCTTGATTCCGACGACTGCCGTCTTACCATCGGGACCGCGTCCAGCCCCCTGCTCCGCCAACTCCTTGCGCTTCGAATTGCTCATGTTCTTACGCAATCCGCCAAAATACGCCTCGTCAACTTCAACGGGACCGGACATATCGGGAGTAGTCGAACTTGTGCGAGCGTTAAATGTCTCGCGTATGCGGTGCGCCAAGAACCACGCAGTCGTCTGTGTTACATCAAGATCCCGATGTAACTTCATTGACGATTGACCTTTGAGACTAGTGGTGAGCAGATAAATCGCAATGGCCCACACTTGATAACCTAGCTTCGTATCCTGCATCGGCGTACCGATCCGTACCGAGAAACGCTTGCGACAATCCTTCTCACCACACCGATACGGCATACTGTGGTGGGTACAGTTCTTGACCTTGTAAGAACCGCAATGCGGACACCACGGCGCATCGCCCCAACGCATCCGCTCAAACCACTTACGTGCAGTCTCGTCGTCGGGGAATAGCTTGAACAATTCCCGTAGCGAAATCCCTTCTCGGTGGTTCTTACCCGGTGCTTTTGGTCGGTCGGCGGTCATTTAAATCTCCCCGTTCAGGTGGTAAGTATAGCATATTTTGGCACTCACCTATATAACTCCCTATTTAAAAGGCCTGCGTAGTTCTCGTCAGAGAGCAGTTTGAGCGACGCATATTGACCAAGGCTCTGGCCACTGCTCACAAAAGGAACGTTCGTACCTTCGTTGCCGCCTTCATTACCGCCGTCACCGCCACCTTCGTGTCCGCCGCTTTCACTTGCGTCGTTACCTCCTTCACCACCTCCGCCACAAGCGGATAGCAACGCGATAAAAAAGACTACGAAAAAGAACCTGCATGTTGAGAAGGACATGTCAAACTCCAAATTGTGTTATGGAGCTTTAGAAGGCGTAGAGTCCAAAAATCAATCGGTCGCGCGGTTTATCCCTTAATAAGTCAAGCGAATGTGAACGAGTGACGCTGCTTTACGTGAAATAGGTAAGCGATGGACTGATGAAGCGACGATTCGCGATGTTGCTTCATGATTCCGCGCTGCGCGGACACTCAATGCTGGTTATGCCTTATCTCGGCTTCGCGATCTTGTCAAGCTCACGACGTTCCCACTCTCTAATGCGTGGAACGGCGGTATCGAAAATCCGTTCGTAGTTCAGTCTCTCGACGTGTGCCCGAGTGTGGTTACTGAGTTGTTGCCAAAGCGGTTCGTAGACAACGTGTGTCGTTGCGTATGCGTCCCAGTCGGCGGGGGCGACGGAGTCTGTGCCGAACAGGAAGCGCGTCGGGTATTTTTCGATCAGTGACGCCCAAGTAATCGTGGTTGCTTCGTCCTGAACAACATAGCGAGCCACTTCGTCCCAAGAAATATCGAACATGACGTGGTCATAACGCGGATCGCCAAGCATTTGATCGAGTAGCGCCAAATGGTGTTCTGAAGGTGCGACAAATCGACCAAGACCCGTATGTGCCCAGATCACAGAAGCGCCAGGATGTTTTTGCAGCAGGCGCAGTAGATCGTCGTAGTGAACCGGATATTCACCTGTTCGTACTCGATCAATATCACAGTGGAGGATCGCAACAAGCCCGATTTCAGCGACGGTTTCGAAGATGCGGTCGAGCGCTGGATTAAGCAAGCTTGCTGTGTGACCGGTCACTTTCGAGGATACGAATTCCTTGTGCACGCTGAACTCCCCGATGCCGGAGAAAACTCCAGGGAAGGTAAGTAACACACGGCGGATGTGGTCAGCGGCATACATGTCGGTCGGATTAAAACCGGTAATCATCGGATCAACACGAGCCTTCTGAGCGTCACTCAGAGAGGCATATTCGGTCGCTATGACTGCATCAATAAACGAGTAGTAATAAAGCGCTGCATCGGAGAGAAGGTAGTAATCGGGCGCTCGATCACCAGAGACGAAATGGTCCCACTTTTGCTGCAGTGGTATGCCGAACATGGCAACTCGACCCACGCGGTCGCCGACAATCTCGAAATACCTTTGAGCAGTGATGCCTTGCTGTACGTAATTCGTTAGGTGAAAGTGAACGTCGTTGAATAGTGGGACGTTCGTCGGTGCACCGGCCGCGTGGTTATCGCGGTTCTCTTTAGCCGATACAGTGATCGTTACCGTTACGAAACTGAGAAAGAGAGCGAGTCGAATATAGCCAGCTAACCGTAAGAGGATCTTTTCGATGGTTGGATCGCGTTGATTCGTGCGTACTCTGCACATATCGCTCTTGCTCGGCTAGATCCTTAGCCAGCAGTTTTCGCTGTCAGTCATCGGTTCTCCATCGACCATTACGAGAGGCAAACTAATCCTCATTTTAGACAAGTGAGACGCGCAGTTTGTCGCAGTGAAACGTGACATTCGGTGAAGAGATCTTTGACGTTTTCGGTGCGAATTCACAGGCGTGAAATTACGCGCGTTCTTTGGATCATTGTCGCCTTTTCGTAGGCAAGTGAGATACAACTCACGGAACCGAGGATGAGCGTTTGTCAGAGCTGATGTGACAGTTGTGAACTCATGGGTGAGAAGCTATTTGTGCACTTCTCACGTCCTTGAACGCCTGTGCCGAACACGTTCTCAAGTACATGACGTTAGTTTCGAATGCAAGATTGTGACCTCACGTCTTCGTTCTTTAGAGGGCGAACCTTTGTTTTTGAAGCGAACTGGATTCGATATGGACGATGCGGTTTGTGTTTATGATTGGTCCTGCCAATTAGCTGCTTGCACATGTGAGTGATACATCGGAATTACTGCTTTAGCGGCGAGGATGCCGATCTGCTACTTGACTTCTAAAAATTCTCTGCGACCATTGGCAGCCGCACAACGTGATTCAACGGGACGGTTGCGAATTCGCATTCGAGCAAAAGCAGGTTCCTCGATGTTCTGGCGCACGCTATACGGGTTCTTGTGCTTGCAGGTTCTGCTGAGTGTCTCTGCCATTCACGCTCGACCACTCGTCGAAGAGTACCGCCAAGCGCCAGACCGATGGCCGCCTTTTCAAGTCGATGAAGGTGTTGAAGCAGTCGAACTCGGTTCACCCAGTAAACCTTCGAAACAAGCATGGCAAACGCGTGAGACCGAACGGCTCGGGCGCATGTTGTTTTTCGACCCGAGGTTGTCGTCGTCGGGTCAATTAGCATGCGTGAGCTGCCATGACTCCCAGTTAGGATGGGGCGACGGGAAGCGCTTTTCGGCAGGCCATGACCGTCAAGAAGGCACCAGGAACGCCATGTCCCTGCTCAATGTAGCGTACAAGAAGCAACTATTCTGGGACGGGCGTGCCGACGGGATACTCGATCTCATTTTGCGGCCGATCGAGAGTCCGCTCGAGATGAACGCAGACCTCCCGACGGTCATCAATAGGCTAAATTCGATCGATGGCTATCGGGAGCGTTTCCAAGAAGCATTCGGTGATGATCAAGCCACCCCCGAGCGTATCACCAAAGGTATCGCAGCGTTCCTGCTGACGATTTTCTCGTCTAAAAGTCGCTTCGATCACTTCGTCGGTGGCGACTTCGAAGCGCTGAGTGATCAAGAAATCCGCGGTCTGCACCTGTTTCGAACCAAGGCACGATGTATGAACTGCCACCATGGTCCGCTATTAACCGATAATCAGTTTCACCACACGGGATTGAGTTACTACGGGCGTCGATTTGAGGATCTGGGCAGGTTTCAAGCGACCAATGAAGTCGAGGATCGAGGTAAGTTCAGAACGCCATCACTACGAGACTTGCCGTTCACGCGACCGTGGATGCACAACGGTCTATTCACGGATCTAACCGGCATTTTGCGGATGTATAACCACGGTATAAGCTTTAACAGCAGTGTAAGGCATCGTCCTGGAACACCGCCGTTATCGCCGCTCATCAAACCGCTCGACCTATCAAAAGAGGAAATCGCAGATTTAGAAGCCTTCCTTGTATCCGTCTCGCGCACCCCCAGGCATGTGTTTGCCCCAACCTTGCCGCCCATAACCGCTGAGGTAACAACCACCAGCGAACGCACCGTCAACCCAACTTCCTTTGTTGAGGAAAGTGAGGAGTAAATGACACTCTCAAATCGACTCACCACGGGTCTCACATTCATGACACTCGTTGTCTTCATTGCGCACTCTTCAAGTGCTCAAGAGACAGATGACGAACAGACCGCGGAAATCACGGTCCCCATTACGGTCGAGGCTGAAGAACCGGAAGTCAAACCCGGAAAGACGACCTATAGCGCAGAAGAGATCGAGGCAATGCCCACCGGTCCAGCGCACCTATCAGACCTGCTGCGCGCGAATCCTGCGGTCGATTTCTCACGTGATGCTGGGCTTTCGGTCGGTACCGCGTCGTTGCGCCCGGCCGAAGTTTCGATCCATGGACAACTGTTCTACCAGAACCTGTTCACGATCGACGGAGCGGACACCAACAACGATCTGAATCCGGCTGATGCACAGGACGTTTGGGCAACGCCGAGTCTGACACAACCATTAGGCGGTAGTTCGCCGCAAGGTTATTACGTTGATGTCGAGCTACTTGAATCGGTCGAGGTACTCGACAGCAACATTCCTGCGGAGTACGGCGGCTTCACAGGGGGAGTGGTAGATGCCAAGATGAAGTCTTACGAAGGTGAGAACAAATTCTCTGTAACCTACAGCATGCAGCGGGACGAGTGGGAGGAGTTTCATGTCACGGAGGACGATGTCACTTCAGCCGACAAGTGGCGAGGCGTCTATACACCTGACTACGAGAAGTTGACGATCAAAATCAATGCGATCCAAGCGATCACGGACGATATTGGAATTACGTTAGGGATCAGCAAACGTCAGTCGGAATTCCTGCAGGAATACGAAGATGACGCAGATGTCATCAATCAGATCTACTATGCGGATGAAATCGACAGCGTGATGAGCAAGATCTCCGGCAATGTTGGTGGATTCGATGCAGATTTGTCATTACGCTACACCAATCGAGCTCACGACGGCTTGACGTCGACGACGTATACCGGTTCGTTCGTTAAAGAGCATTTAGGGTTCGGTTGGACCGCTAACGGCGAGCGAGACTTCGACAATGGCACACTCGAGCTCAAGCTCTCTTCCGACCGACTTGAGGACACGCTCGATAGCGACTCAAGTTTCTTCACGTATCACGAGTACCTAGAAAACAGCGGTCAGTCACGTTTTAGTGGCGCGTTCGGCGACGTGAACCAGCAGCAATCGCGTGTGAGCTTCAAGCCCAAATTCACGATGAATCCGCGCGAGCGCGGTTCGGGCACGCATGTGGTTTCATTTGGAGCCGACTTGCGGTCGACCTCGAGTTTCTATGAACGCCCGGAAGATGTTGTCTTCGAACAGTATTTTTGTGTTCGTGACGATGGCAGTAACGGCTGTCGCGATCAAGACGGAGACGGCCGCAGCAGTGCGGGGGACGAGTTTCTACAGCGTCGTTCCTTCTGGTTCGCCGGTAAAGTCGAGTTGGACTATTCGGAAATTTCAATGTACGTCCAGGACGCCATTGAATTCGAGCGCTGGGACTTAACGCTCGGTCTGCGCGGCGACCGTAACAGCTACTTGGAAAACTTCACCATATCACCGCGCGTGAGCGCGGAGTGGCACATCGATCGCGAAGCGAAACGGGCGCTGCATTTGGGCGTCAACCGTTACTACGGCCGAAGTTTCCTAAGGTATCAGTTGAATGACGAGATATACGGCTGGCGCGAGACCTACTCGAATCTAACGCGTATTCGCAATCGACCGAATGAGCAAGTACCGTGTTCCGTACCAGATTGGGAAAACTGCACCTATACGACTTTCGACGATCGCACGGGCGCGTCGGACCTCGATTCGCCCTACGCCGACGAAGCCATGATCGGTTGGTCACAACCGTTAGGTGGCGTTGCAATGTACGTACAGTTCGTCAACCGAGAAGCTCGCGACGGTGTGTCGCGGTCCCGCGACGACGATGGCCGCTACTTCTACACAAACGACGGTCGAAGTTCGACGCGAAGCGTTACGGCACAATTCACGGAGACCACACCTCATGCGTGGGGTAGTGTGCTGTTTCGATTTAATACAGGCTTTAGTTACCGCGACACCACGAGTAATCGCCAGGACGACAGTGGTTACGACGAGCAACTTGAAGTGGATTTGATTTACTACCAAGACCAGCTGATTCCCGTCTCGGAATTACCCGCATGGGACTACAACATTCCGATCAACTTGCGAGGTGGAGCATCCGCAGAATTCACACGCATTGGCTTGACGTGGTCTCAGTTCCTCAATTACAAACGTGGTGGGACGATTGCGCGGGACAGCCGAGAGGATTGGCAGGATCCAGCAACCGGGATCGAGTACGACATCTATGAAGATTTTGAATTCGACGACCTAGTTACGCTCGACTGGAAGTTTGACTGGACGCAACCTGTCACGGACCGCACGTCGCTCTTTATGCGACTCCAAGTACACAACGTGTTCGACCAGTTGTCGGATGCGAGTCTGGTTGATACGCGACGACGCTACAACAAAGGTCGACGTTTTTGGATCGAGGTAGGCGCTTCGTTCTTTTGAGTAACGACTTGACAGTTCAACTGCAGAAGGGTCGACGTGCGTGAGTCAGTTAAATGCCCTTCTGCAGGACGGCGGGTATGTGGTTTGGGTACTACTCGTCATATCCGTGATCGCACTCGCAATCGTGATCGTCAAACAATGGCAATTCGCGCGTGTAAGACCTGAGACGAACGACGGTATAGAACCGGCGCTTCGGTTATGGCGTACCGGTGATCGGCAAGGCGCGATCGATGCACTGAGCGACGATGAGCAATTCGGGTCGGATATCGTCCTCTTCGCGATGCGCGGACGGGCAGAAGCTGGTTGGGATGCCAACGGGCTGCAAGATGAAATCGAGCGACAGGGCTCGCTCAAACTGCGGGATCTGCGGACTTACCTGCCGGCTTTAGAAGTCATTGGGATGCTGAGTCCCTTACTCGGACTCTTGGGTACCGTGCTCGGGATGATCGACGCATTTCAAGCGATGGAGTTGGCGGGTAATGAAGTCGATCCTGCCACATTGTCGGGCGGGATTTGGCAAGCGTTGCTGACGACTGCGATCGGTCTTGTCATTGCCATTCCGGCACTTGCAGTCTTCAACTGGATGGATCACAAGATCCAGCGCGTCGCCGCGAACCTAGACGACGCCGTCACGCAGGTATTTACTGCAGCCGAATCCTAGACGTGAATCTGCTGGAATCGGTGACGACTCGTAGGCGTGGCGTCAGCTTGGTCCCGTTGGTCGATGTGGTATTCATCCTACTACTCTTCTTCATGTTGTCGTCGACCTTCATTCAGAAGCGGCAGGTACCGATGGACCTGCCGACCGTTTCGACTACCGCATCGGAAATCAACGTCGTCGAAGTCGAACTTCTGTCGAATACCGGTCTCGTGATGATTGACGGGCGTGAATTCTCAGATTACGAGATCACGTCGATTTCGGACAACACTACAGGAAGTAGTGAGTTAGTCATTGCAATCAAGTCCAGTCAAGACGTCAGGTTACAGGCTCTGATCACGTTGCTTGATCGGCTCGCGAACGAAGGTTTAGTGAAAGTTGCGCTGGTCGAATAGTCGGCAGAACGGCCCTTCCATGTTACGGAACGACATGGACCGTGGCATGATTCCACTCATCAACGTGGTATTCCTTATGCTCGCGTTCTTGGTGCTCGCAGGGCAGATCGACGTGCATCATCGTAAACTCGTTGTGCCTAAATCAACGAGTGTGGTTGACCGCGCTGATTCACACCAGACGCTCACGCTATTCGCCGACGGATCTTTGGAATTCGAAGGTGCGGAAATCCAGCTCGAGGCACTGCCTCAGGTACTGGAACGCGTTGTATTGCCAGAGAGTGCGGAGGCGCGAGCTACGGTACTCGTGGTCGCAGACGCTCAGTTGTTGGTCAGCGACCTCCAGAACGTCCTCAATGAACTGCAGGAACTCGGCATACGAACGGTTAATCTGGCGACACTGCCCACGTCGGGCAACGCCTCGTAGATCACGTGTCGATCAAACCAACGCATTGGTGCGCAGCGATCGTTGGTGCGATTGGGGTTCATTTGGTTGTTTTTGGCTTCCTTTCCGACTACGGACTTCGCGCGGGTGCATTGGAACCAGGTGACGGTGGGTTTGAAGTGGGACTTGGTTTAGCCCAAGAACCGGTTGCGGTGCCAGAGGAAACGATTGAAGCACCACCGGAGCGAACTGAACCGCCAGAAGAAGAGGAAGTTCTACCAGAACCTGAAGTGGAAGAGATTCCCGAACCAGTTGAGGTCGTTGAATCGCCACCACTACCTGTTCCGGAAGCGGCGCTTGAGGACCCAACATCGTTTGAACCGCCAAAGTTCGCGATACAACCACCATCAGGCGAATCTGTGCCACAGGAGGTCGCGCCGGTCGGTGCCGGTAGCTCACTAACCTACGGAGGTGATGTGGGCGTAAGCGATGTTTACATCGCTCGCTTAGCGGCACGTCTAAATCGATTCAAATACTATCCCATAGAATCCCTCCGGAACGGAGAAATCGGTGTGACCGTGCTTTCCTTGGTGATTAATCGGCGAGGACAGGTGCTCGATTCGAGAATCTCTAACAGTTCGGGTTTTACAGCGTTGGATCAAGCTGCGTTGCGGATCGTCAATAACGCGAAGCCACTGCCGCGATTTGACCGACGAATGAAGATGGACGAGCTTCGAGTGAATATCCCTATTACGTTTGATATAACCGAGCGACGTACGCGCTAGAGAAACTCAGAAAAGTAACACTCACTAGTCGTCCCGTTCTTATATTTCCATAAAAACTAGTGTTGTTTTTCGGAGTTAAATTCAGCTTTCACGCAAACGCCAAGTGTTGCGTTTCGGACTGAAATTCAGAATCTTTGTATTGTCTCGGATGCTGCGACTTAGTTCAGAGATGAGATGATCAACAGATGATCAACCAGCTCGTGGTACGCCTTCCTCCTGTCGGAAGGTAGACGAAGCACATTGCTGTCATAGTATCGGAGCTCAGTGTCGTTCAATGGCGTTTAGTACCTCCATGTCAATACTTCATGTGTCAAACACCACCTTATGAAGCTATACCAAACGATCGCCTGATTTCACCCGTACCGACGAATTGCGACAGTAGACGGTAGTTCTGCTGTTTGTACCTAACCTGACCTGCAACAATCGCTGGATGGATCTCAAGTTCGCTGGCCAAATTCATCACAGCCATTGAGGTCGGATGATCCTTCACGTCGCTCGAATTCCACGCCTCCTGAGATATAAGGGCTTCTGCGGCCCAATCGTCGGCTTCTTTTTCGCGCGGGTCTTCCCGTTCCCCTTCCGCTTTGCGCAACGACATGTCATCAACAAAGGCACTTCCCTTGTCATTGTCGAGGTGGCAGCCAACATGAGCTAGTTCATGTAATAGGCAGAACCAGAAGTTATCGATACGGTCATAACGCAGCGTCAACCCGATGACCGGCCGACCATCACCGAGTCTTAGCGCGGCTCCGTCGAGATACGTCTTCGCCAAATGTTGCGCGATCACGAACGCAATCCCGTGTTCCTCAAGAAGCTCTTTCGCTTGCTTCGGACCTGTCTCGAACCTACTCAAACGGGCCACGGCCTTGAGAAAGTCCAAAGTTACGGTGCCGCGCTCGTAGCTCGCTTCGGGCTGGTTCTCGTTCGCTTCCGATAAGACTTGCCAGCACCATGCTCGAAGCGCATACGGATCCATCTTCGCGTTAGCCCGTACGTGATCGTTCTTTCGGTAAAGTGCGGAAATAGCGACATCCACCCCACCTGCTCGGTTGATTAGGTCGCGGATGATCTCCTCGGCGTGGTCCGAGAGATTGGACATATCCGGAATCCAACCCCTCTTCACCATCGCTTTTAACGGAAATTTGCTCCATTCCAAGTTGACGTGAGTATCGTCAAACGCGACGTCCGCCTTTTGTAGCAGTACTTCCGCAGGGATACCTAGATGCTCATGAAGCGCGCGCGCCATCGGCATCGTTAATGATCGCTTACCTGAAAGAACTTCCGATACCTTCGCACGGCTTCCGATGAACGGGATCAAATCGCGAGGACTCAGATTACCTTGGTCCATGCGAAACTTAATCGCTGCAACCGGGCTCGGATGTCCAATCGGATAGTGCTTGCTTTCATAATGTTCTACGAGGTCAGTCAAAACGTCGAGCTCGTCGAACTCATCGGTGCCGGGAACTGCTTCCATCAACTCTTCGATTCGCACGAGTGAGGACTCATAGTCAGTCTCCGTTCGAATCGGCTTGATCGTATTACTTGCCATATCACACCTCCACCGCATCTATCGCGTCATACTCGGCATGAGTGCCGATGAAACGCACGTAGACGATATGCGCCGGGTAGTTGATCATCACAACAAGCCGATAGTGGTTGCCTTTTATGTTGAAGACCACCCGGTTAGCTCCAACGATGCTAGCGTTACGGTACTTCTCCTTTACTTTCGCCGGCGTGTCCCATTCTTCCTGCTCAACTTCGCGATACCAGGCGAGCAACGGCGTCTCTGCGTCCGAGTGCTTCTCCCAGAATTCTCGAAGTGTTTTTTTTTGGCGATGATCCGCATAGTTAAATATAAACTATTCCCAAAACAATTGAAAGTAGAATATTCCTAAGTTTGATCTAAGTATATACTAATGATCAGTAGTATCCTTTATATCCCCCGATCGGGGTTGTGAAATTAACCTTCTGCATTTTCAAGCTATTAAGAACGCAGAAGGTTAATTTCACAACCGACAAGCACTCCCAAAACTAATCTGTTGTCAGCAGATCTTCTCTATTTGCAAGTCTTCAATCTTTCTGTATCGTTGCAGTTGGGAAGTCGATTCGTGTGCGTACTGAAGCAGCTACCGTCACCGCGTATTAGCTAAAGAGTTACATATTTAGACACGTTAGGCGAGAGTCTTCAATCGACGCCCTTTCTAATGAAAGAGCGTCGACTGATATAGAGGTTTAGAAATTGAGTCGCGCGTTGACGCGTACTGCTTCCTCTTGCGTACCGGTCATCGTGCTGTCCTGACCGATCTGAACGTCAACATTCAAGTCCTGCTTCGATCGTAGTGATTGAAACAGTTTTGCACCGATGCTGAAGTCCTGGTCGGTGGAGTACCCCGACCGAATGTCGAGGAACGGCGTCAGAATGAAACGATCACTCAAGACGAGGAAGCCGTAACCTACGTGGGAATCCCACTTCAAGGTCTCGCGATTCAGATGACCAAACGCTGCCATTTGCTGGAATCGATTGGAATCGTAGTCGTCAGCCCATAGTGCGTTCGTACTGGTCGTGCTCGCACCCCAGCTGGGCGCGACTGAGATATTGAGACCCGTTGCACCTGCCGAGGGGTTGAGTACCGCCATGACACTGAAACCGCTTTCGCTGTAGTCATCCGTACCGTAGGTTGCTAGGGTACGGAAGTTTGCGTCGAGCGAGAAGATCGGATTGGTAATCCTCAAACCACCGCTGACCTCAACACCCGAGTCTGCGACATCATCGTCGCCGCTATCCGATCGGAAGCCGACTGTGACGAAAGGAACGAATGAACCGTCCTGACCCATAGCCATGTTGAAGGATGACTCGACGCCTCCACGAATTCTGCTCGTTTCAGCTTCCAGGTTACCGGCACCCCCTGGGACGTCGTCCGTCTCAAGATTAGCCCATCCGTAGTCACCGACGATGGCGAGATTGAAACCGTTCATCATGGTGTACACGACTTGACGGCCTCCGATCAGACCAACGTTTGACTTGAGATCCGCGATGTCGATAAATCCACCAACGATAGACGCTTCGAGTTCCCCGCTGCCAACTCCGAACGTACCGTAGATCGTCGTCCGATCACTTGGTTGGAATCGCACGTAGGGATATACGCCAGTCAGCGTGATATCCAGAGTCTGAGTGGCCGTACCGTAGGTGTAGTCAGTCTCACCGGCATTTCTGCCAACCGCGAGTCCGAAGGTGTACTGTCCTCGCATCGTCATGTCGCCACCGAAGTAGAACGAGCTTGCGCTGCCATCGTGGTCAGCACCTTCAAAACTCTGGCGATCCGCCGCACCCCAGATACTCCAGAATGTGGGATCTCCCGCAGCTGCCAATTTCAGCGCGAAACCGCGTCCGACCAGTGAAGCGAGATCGTTCATACTACTTGGCGCATACCCTTGCTCCGTCAGCGATGGGGAATGTGCCCACGGCATCTGGTTATCGGCAAACGGCGATACGTTGGAAAACCCGTCGATGGGATGTGCGTAATCCTGACTCGGCGCGAAGTCATCGAAACTGTACGTCGTGAACGGGGTGTAAAGACCGTCCGCATCAGCCATCAAACGCGCACCGATGGTCGATGAAACGCTGTTAAGGACTGCACGGGAGAAACTAGCAAGTGCGGTATTCGCAACCTTGTTAATTTCTTCTTCCGTCACATTCGCGTTGACAACTTGGTTGATGGTTGCGCCTTGTGCGTCCGTTGCGGTCACCGTGATGGTGGTTAGGCCTCTTGTAACGGGTGTCACAGTCAGCGACATGCCGGATACGGTCGCAGTTGCTACCTCTGCGGTACCGACGGTCACGGACAACACGAGCGCTTCTGAACCATCGTCGCTAAACGCGGCCGAGACGTCACGCGTTTCAGCATCGCCACCGACCTGGAGATTGAAATCTGCGATTTGGGTCGCGACCGTGGGATCTAGGTTCTCGACGGTGACATTAAAGGGTGTCGAAACCATCGCACCATTCGCGTCGGTGGCCGTTACGGTCACGGACGTCATGCCGAGGTTGACGCCATCCAAGGTCAGTGAGGTGCCACTGACGCTGGTCGTCACGATGTTTGCATCGGCAGACTCAGCGCTGATG
Organism: Gammaproteobacteria bacterium; assembly: GCA_026707905.1. GTDB lineage: Bacteria > Pseudomonadota > Gammaproteobacteria > Pseudomonadales > Azotimanducaceae > Bin55. The sequence goes on from JAPOVY010000141.1 coordinate 29,273, forward strand.
GTGATATCGTCCATGTCGTCATCGACGAACACGCTACTGACGTCAACCACATGCGGATCCACGCGATTCATGCTTACGTTAGCGAGTGTCATGCTGACGCGCGGCGCAAGGTTTTCTACTGCGACCTGGAAACTGGTCGATGCAGTCTCGTTGAATGGGTCCGTGGCCGTTAGGGTGATTTCCGCGGTACCAAGCGTCGACGGTTGGATGGTGACATCGAAACCGGTCACGCTTACACTCGCGACACCAGGTGCGGACGAGGTTGCCGAGAGCGTCAAAGTGTCGCCGTCGTCATCCGCAAACACCATCGACATATCGAGCACTGGGGTCAGGATACGATTGGTGATGACGTTGTCTGGTTCGTTAGCGACGTGCGGAGCCTGGTTCACGACGGTCACACGGAAGATGTCGGAAACCGTTCCGCCGTATTCGTCGTTCGCCGTTACCGTGATTAAGGTGTTGTTCACGGTTTGAGGCATCACGTTCAAGGTCGAGCCCTGGATGGATGCCGTCGCCACGTCGGTGTTGGCGACGTTCGCTTCGTACGTCAGCGGATCGTTGTCAGGATCTGAGAAGATCATCGAGAGGTCGACCATGATCATGTCGCGTCGAGTGACCTCTTGATCCGGAATCTCCATCGCGACGACTGGATCTTGGTTTTCAACGGTCACGTTGAAGCTGGCGGAGGCCGGCATACCCATAAGGGCATCGTTAGTCGTTACGGTCACCATGCTCTCACCAACGCCAACACCTTCGACCGTAAGCATCATGCCGTCAATGCTCGCGGAAACGATCATTGAATCGGCGACCGATACGTCGAACGTTAATTCGTCGCCGTCGGGATCACTGAAGAACGTACTCAGGTCGAACATCATCGGGTCGGCGCGGACCATGGTTTGGTCGGCGAACATCATCGTGGCTTCTGGGTCGCGGTTCCGCACCTCGAGGTTGAAGAACGACGTGATGAGACCGCCAAAGTCATCGACCGCTGTCACCGTGACTTGCGTCGTACCTAACTCATTACCTGTGAGCATGAGGTTAGTACCGGTAACGGATGCGGACGCGACACTCGTATCGGCGACTGCCACAGTAAACGTCAGGGCGTCGCCATCTGCGTCTGCGAAATGCGGACCGAGGTCGATGTCAAGTTCGCCGTCCCGGTAGGTCATTTGATTAGGGATGGCCGATACGACGGTCGGACCTTGGTTTTCGATCGTTACATTAAAGGTCAGCGAACCCGACGCGTCGTACGGGTCGGTTGCAGTGACGGTTACTTGTGAGGAGCCGATACCTACTGCCGTAAGGCTGAGGTTGGTGTTTGTGATCGATGCTTCGACCACCGTTTCGTTAGCGACTGATACCGTATAGGTCAGTGGATCGCCATCGGGATCCGTGAAGTTCCCGGAGACATCGACAGAGTCGGTGTCACCTCGATGTGTGAGGCTGGTTGAGATTTGGCCACTGCCGACCGGGTCTGAATTGCTCACGGCGACCAAGAAGGTCGTGGATGCGGATTCGCCATCCGGGTCGAATGCCGTCACAGTGACTTCAGCCGTACCTACACCGCGCGCCTGAATGGTCAGTGTGCGGTTGTTGAACAGCGTCGTCGTCGCGATGTCTGGTCGGTCGACCGAGGTTCTGAACGAAAGCGTGTCGTTGTCGGGATCACTGAAGTAATTCGTGACATCTATGGTCGTCGTAGCGTTCGGGCGCAATTCCTGAGTTGGGATGCGCTGGGTTAGCACCGGCGGTGTGTTGCCAAGCACAGTCACAACAAAGGACGCCGTCGAAGAGCCGTTACGTGTGTCGTAAGCCGTGATCACAACGGTCGTTACGCCTTCCGCACGTGGGATAAGCACAGCCGAGAGACCGTCGTTCGACACCTGGGCAATCACGATGCTATCGTCGCTAGAGACTGCTTCATACCGAAGGATGCGGTCGCCAGGGTCGTCATCAACGAACGTTCCAATCAGTGACACCTCAGCCGCGCCCTGATGTAGCGTTAGGGTTTGAGGCAACGGCGCTTGAATCAAGCGTGGTGGGCGGTTGGCCGAGACGTTCAGCTGGAATTGCAGTTGTGCAGAAAGACCACCAAGGTCTCTTGCAGTAACCGTAACCGTCAGGGGCGTTGCGCCAGTTTCTAAGAGACCCGTAAACTGAACCGTGCTAGTACCCGTCACCTGAACCGTCGCAAACGACGGATTCGACGATACTGCCGTGATGAGCAATCGATCGCCGCGGTCTGGGTCCGTGAAGTACGTAGCCATGTCAATCGATCCAGTGCCGTTAACGGCGACGGTTTGCGGCGCAATTGTCCGCGTAGCACCGGTTGGATCGGTCGCGACAACAGGCGCTTCGTTCACGTTCCCAACGTCAACGATGACCTCAACAGTGCGCGTGCTGGTGTCCCAGCCATCGCTTAGTTGGATTTGCAGTCGATGTTGCGCGTTGGTTTCAAAGTCGAGTCTGCCGATTAGCCTGATACCAATCTCGCCGGTAAATGTCTGATCGCCTACGATCGGATCAACAACCGCTTCGAACAATGCGCTGTTGAGGATGGTTGCCGTAATAGTGTCACCGTCTGGATCGCTGTAGCGGAGACTTGAAAGTCGAATAAGGTGGTCTGTTGGTTGAGACTCTGCGACAGGATTAGGAACTTGGACGGTCAAAATTGACTGTTCAAATTCAGGGGGTCGATTGGTTTCGCGAACTGTGACTTCAATCGACTGAACGTTCGCGAAGCTGGATCCAGGTGTCGTTGCGGTGATCGTAATGAATGCACGTCCTGGGGCAATCCCCGGGCTTACAGTTAGAACTGAACCGGATTGAGACACGCTTACGACATTTGGGTTACTCGAAAAGACGTCATACTCAATCGCTAGTCCGTCAGGATCTGTAAAGTAATCGTTGAGATCAACCGTGCGACCGGTGCGACCAACGACGAGCTGTTTTATGGCATTTAGAGGACCATTGAATTCAAGCCCTTCATCGACGTTTTGCACGCGAATGTGAATAGGTACTCTCGCGTCAGTCGCGGCGTTGTAACCGTCGGAGGCGACGAGTGTGATTGTGTATTGGCGAAATCCCGCGACTAACGGCGCAGATTCATAATCGAGATCTCTACCTTTTATTAATACGGTCGGTGGGGTTTTTGCCAGTTCTACAGTATCTAACCATGCACAGCCACGTCCGACGGCGACCGCGTTGGAAACCATGGTGCCGCCTGCCATCGTACGACAAGATTGGCTCGCAGGACTTCCTTCAAGGCGATACGTGAGCGTATCTCCATCAATGTCGATGGCGTTCCACGCCGTCGAAGATGCCGTAGGTGGACCGATGTTTGTGATCGCATTCGCATCAAGGGATTCATTCACGGATACCTGAAAACCGATTGCGCCGAATATTGGTGGGTTGTTTACTCCGGTCTTGACGTACACCGTGATTTTGGCATCAGGAGACAGTTTGATGTTGTTGTCGTTTACATTACCTCCGCTGCTCAAGTCAGGTGTACCTGCCCAACCACGAAACGTCAATACGGCTCTTCTAACGCCAGCGGTGTCCGCTGCTACGGGGGTGATCAGAATCTGTGGTCCTCGCGTCGTTACATTGACAACGTCTCCGCCGCGCATAACGTCGTTGCCGTCCGGGTCAGTTCCAGTTGCAGGTGCGGGGAAGCAATGTACATTACTCCCAGTCTCAGATGGTTGTGCATCGGTGAGTACTACGCCTCGAGTTGAGGAAACCGTCGTAGGATTAGCAAGATCGGCATATTCTTTGACTTGAAAGTCGTCAGCACACGCTTTAAATTGAATATTGAATCTCTCAGGATCTCGGAATACCGAGGATCCTAGTACGAACGGGTTTTGGCCGAAATCCGGTCTCCTCTGAACGTAAAAAACCCTTCCGTTAAGTGGGTTATTGTTGATATCAGTTGCCTGAAACGAATCTAGAACTTCGGGCTTTTCGTCGACGTTCTTAATCGTAATCGCTATTTCAAGTCTCCCGGGACTGAAACCGCTCACTCCGGTCTTCGGGGTTGCAGTTACAGCGAATCTGAACGGACTGCCTGCTTCATAATCGAAGCCGGTACCGGCTTTGCTGGTTAGTGTGATTGCTGTGGGATCGGCAAAATCGCCCGTTAATCTCACTTTACCTCGTGCATCTAAATCGAAGTCGAAATTACTGACCACAGTGCTATTAATCGCACTTTCAATCTGGTCTGCCAAGTCGACTAAACTCGCTGCAGCGTTTTCCTCGTAGGTATTCGTGTAAGTACCAAAACTAAACGCCGATCCTTGAGCTGTTATTGCGGACGCGGTAATACATACGGAGGCCAGCAGTACCAATTGAGCGGCTTTCAGTAATAGCCGTCTGAGCTCAAGTGACTTTGCGGAAGTCGGCCCTCCACATTTGGCGCTTTTCGCACGGACAATCGAATATAGTCTAATCCGGTCGAAAAGGCGATCCGACTCACTGATTAAACGTGCGCCGAAATAATGGTTTAGGAACGAACGTTCTGAAGAATTCAATTTCCACCTCCTGTCGAAATTGCGGCATGAGCCGAGCCTCGCTTTAGTTTGCGATGGCGCTGTAAGCCATCACGCGAAGCATTCGATCTCCTCCCTGAGAAAGGCACTTCGACATTGCGTTTCGCCAACGTATGAACGCATCATCTAGGCGTAGGCAGCTGGCACGAATAACGCGCCGAAATGCGAATCAAGTATATACGAAAACCAGAGAATTCATAAGTGAGAGGTATTGTCTTCTACTTCGCTAGATCAGCGGAAATCACGAACGTGCGAGCGTACGAATGCAACGGCGTCAAACACAGTTTCCTCGTCAGACACTTTACGTGACGTATGCACGCGTTTCGATCGGCGAACGGTAAAGCGAGCTACTCTGACGGACGCGAGTAGTCGGGTAACGCTTAAACGCTGGAGTGAATCACTGATGACTGTGTGTGGTGATCGTGCGTTCCACCCGCTCTTTATCAAATCACGGATTCCACGCATCTTTACAGATCGCAGAAAGTGTCTCTCTATTCAGGGCTGTTTCTCAAACCGGCGTTCTTCGATTATTAAGTTGAATCAGTGAAGCAGTGCCTTCAAATTCGTTTCGTACAACGCGCGAATTCATGTTGAAAATTCCGTGTGTTGACCTTATATTTAGACTGTATGTTGGTATAGTGCCTATATAAATCACTTTATTTCTTGGTACGAAAAGTCGAGCCGAGTGATATTTGATACGGATGATGAGATATTGAATAGCGTAATAAAACGTTTAGGTAATGCCGCGCTCGCGGCGTTCCTCGTTGCAAGTTCTTTCGCACAGGACGATTCGGAACTACCTAGCAATACGCTCGCGGCGGCAACGTCCGAGCGGAGCTACGATATCGACAAAATCGAGGAGCTGTTTGTCGAAGGCGAACGGCCGACCGGTGCTGAGATGGATCTTCTCGAGATGGATCGGGTGTATCGATGGAAAGAAACCGCAGCGCGAAGTTTTAAGTCTGGACAGTACGAAAAAGCGTTTCCCCAGTTGCTATTCCTTGCTCGCATGGGATTCAAGGATTCGCAAGCACGAGTCGGGTTCATCTATCTTCACGGATTGGGTGGCCAGAAAAAGTCGAATATGGAAGCACTCGGGTGGCTCGGAGTTGCATCGATCGGAGAGACGCGACCAGCGTACAGGAATATGTTCAAGCAGATGATGGCGCAGATTCCGTCGGAACATCGGGTATCGGTTGATGCCCACGTTCAGTCGTATCGCGACAAATACGGCGCCGACAAGATGGGCATCCAGTGTACACGTAGTCGCACAGGTCATATATCGAAGTTCTTGTGCCGATACTCAGCTGAAATGGACCAGCACATGATCCGGCTGATGATGTTGCGAGCGAGTACTCTCGACGACACGACTTTACCGTGGTAACTCCTGCGAGGAGTAGTCAGGAACGCTTAAGGACCCAGGGAGCCTTCTCCACATACGTAGCCGGTATTTTCACATACGCCTACTACGAGATTGTCGCAGAATCCCCCTGATCCGTAAAACACTTGGCGAACATCTGAACAGTAGTTTCCAGGACCCCAACACGCACCAACTGAGCCAATGCACACTAGGTCGCGTTGGATGTAGCAATCCGTTTCGGTCGTTACGATAGCCCAATGCGGTGCAGGATTTGAACCAACGGGTACGCCCGTAATCGGCTTCGCCGGACAGCTCCACTCGATCCGGTCCTCGTACTCAGTTTCGATCGGTGTCATACTCTCACAGCAGCAATCCGGGTAAGTATTGCCGTTGGCGCAGCTGACAGGTTTGGCTGCGCATGCTGCGCCACACGCCATGACAGCATTGTCCCAACACGTCTGTTGACATGCTCGAGTAATCGTGCATTGAGTCTCCGATGCGACGACGAGGTCGCACCCGACGGAGCATGACGTCGCGCCTAGTTCATTCTTGACGATCGGTGGACAGTCCGCCGGGTGAGTTACGGTAGGACCGCTACACGGACATGCTTTCTGACAGGCATACGTTTTGGTGCAGGTATCTTCTGCGATCTTTGTTCGCGTGTAGCCGATTGGACACGTGCCAGGTCCTAGTTCGTCTTTGACGATCGCGGGGCACGTCGCCGGATGGGTGACGGTAGGACCGCTACACGGACACGCCCTCTGACACGCATACGTTTTCGTACAGGTATCTTCGGCAATCTTCGTGCGCGTGTAACTCGCAGGACAGGTCGCCGGTCCTAGTTCGTCTTTAACGATCGCGGGACACGTGGCAGGATGAGTGACCGTACCACCTTCGCAGGGACACACTTGCTGGCATGCGTACGTTTCCGTGCAAGTGTCTTCAGCGGTCTTCGTCCGCGTGTACCCCGCAGGACAGGAGGCGGGTCCTAACTCGTCCTTGACGATCGCCGGACATGTAGCCGGATGTGTCACAGTGCCGCCCTCGCACGGGCATGCAAGTTGGCACTCGTGCGTGATGGTGCAAGCGGTTTCAGCGACCTTGACTTTGTTGTAGGGGCTCGGACACGTTAATGCGCCCAGTTTGTCTTTCACGACCGTAGGACACGTACCGTCTGACTGCCGAATCAGGCCGCACGGACAGGCGTCCGCGATGCACTCAGCGGTGATTGTGCAAGAACCAGGCGTTTCAACGAGACTAAATCCATCGATACATGACGTCGGACCTGAACGCGTCGGTGTGGGGCATGTAGCAGTCGGACACACCTCACCGCATCCCCCTGGGCAATCTTTCATGGTGACCGCGGGACAATCGGCCAAGGTAGGTGCCCAACCGCCGCACGGGCACTGAACAGGGCACGATGCACTCGTAGCGATATTGGTGCCGTTCGGACAGTCCTTGCACTCGGTCGCCGAATTCGTCACCGGCGTGCCGTCGCCGCAGGTGGGTTGCACCGGACACGTCGCAGGCAGAAACACCACAGTACCGTCCCAGCACAAGGTACCAGTCGGGCAAGTTCCGCTGACTGGAATATTGGTACCGTCTGCGCAGTCCTTACAGTCGGTTGCACGATTCGTGACGAGCGTTCCGTCACCGCAAGTGGGTTGTGTTGGACAGACGTCAGGTGGATAGACCACGGAGCCATCCCAGCACGTCGTGCCGACGGGGCAGGTGTTCGCGACGGGAGTGTTCGAACCGTCCGGACAGTCCTTGCAATCGACGTCTGGATCGGAAACGATGGTGCCGTCGCCGCAGCGCTCGATGGTGAGTGGCGGGCAAGTGCTGCCAATATAGATGTTGGTACCGTCCCAACAATCCTGGCATTCGGTGTCTCGGTCGGTGACGACCGTCCCATCGCCGCAGGCGTCGATCGACGGACAGGTCGAGCCGACCGGAATGTTCGAACCGTCGCTGCAGTCTTGACAGTCGGTGTCGCGATCGAATACGTAGGTACCATCGCCGCACTGTTCGGTCGGCTGGGGCGGACAGACGTCGAGTATGTGGATGTTGGTGCCATCCCAACAGTCCTTGCATTCGGTCGCGGGATTCGTGACCGCGGTTCCGTCGCCGCAACGGGGAATCACGATGGAAGGACATGTGTCGCCGACCGGTATGTTTGAACCGTCCAGACAGTCCTTGCAGTCCCTGCCCCGATCGGTGACGAGTGTTCCGTCACCGCACGTCGGTTGTACCGGGCAGCTGTTGCCAATCGGAATGTTCGTGCCATCCCAGCAATCCTTGCAGTCCGTCGCGGCGTTAGCGACAGACGTACCGTCCCCGCAATGCTGATTCGGTGGGGATGGTGGTGGGGAAGGCGATCCAGAAGGAACGGGGCGCCACTCGCGATCGGGAATTGAAGTACCTGGAAAGATGCGGACGCACGTCACCGGGTTGCCGGACGCGTCGATGGCGATGCCGCCGCTATGGACACCGTCGGGCGGAAGGCAGGGATCGCCGACCGTAACGATAGCGCCAGGTCCGAAGTTGAGACGATCGTAGAGGTGCGTGCCGTGTGGTCCGGTCACGTGCATCGAGTGGCGCTGGATCAGTTGCTCGAGTGGATCCACGCGAGCGGGTCGATAGGAGATGCGAAATCCGTCGGCTTCGGCTGTGTATGCGGCTTTTCCCGGTAATTTCGTTATGATCTGAGACGCTTGTGCTTCGTCTTCGACGAATGTGGTAAGAACCTGGTCGGTACCGACGAGTTGCAGTTCATACGGGCGTCCAACGCCGTTACGGTGGGCGGATGTCGCTGAGTGAACCTTGACGCCGGGCATGAGAACCTGCATCGAGTGGTAATCGATGGCACCGGTGAAACCTGCTCGACGGTAGGCGCGTTCCGCTTCGTGCATGCGTGCGAAACCGGCCACGGTACCCCATACCGCTGTGTAATGCTCCGCGATCTTGTATGCGTAGTTGAGCGATGCGACGATGGAACCGACGATGACGAGTCCTATCAGCGCATCAATGAGGAGCGCGCCGCGTTGACGAGAGTGTCTCATGTCAGGATCTCAATGTGGTTGCCAGGCACCGCCGTCACACTTCATGAGGTCGCCAGTGGCGTTAACCGCCATGCCCGTAGTCGTGCAGGGCGTGCCGATGGTGACGGTGTTTTGGAGCCAGAGCGGTCGATGCATCTTGTTCGTGCCGTCGGTGAGCAACGTTTGCTGCATCAACGTAATGCCACCTGGTGCTGGTGCGACGACGGAAAGTTGGAAACCGTTCGACACAGCTGCGTAAGTACCGTTGGATCCAAACTCGCGAATGACCGCTTGAGCATGCGACTCCGTGCTGACGGTGGTGGCAAGCGTGACGTTTCCGCCTGCGATTGCTAGGGTGTATCGGCCGCCTTCACCGTTGGCACCGGCTTGCATGGGATCGCCGCTGTCGATCTGCAGCAACGGCAGGTATGGGGTAAGGTTCGAGAACGACGTCGGCCATTGCGAGACATTGTTGGCACGGTAGGCGTAGAGACCTTCGATGAGTGCTAGAAAGCCTTCGGCGGTACGTCGTGATGTATCGAGATCTTCAGCGGTACGCCAATACTGGGATCCGAGTGCGACGACCGTGAAGAGGATTGCGACCAGTAGGATCCCGCCGAACATCTGCATCTATGGACAGATCCTCGAATCGAAGACCGCGTCGAAGAACTCATGAGTGCGGTCGCCACTTGGTAGTGGTAGGGTGTACGTGTCTGATAGAACGATGTTTGAGGATCCGTCGACCTTGAATACGGTAACGGCCGTCTGACGGTTGTTGCCCCCGTCAAACGCCATCCGCCAGTTCGTCTCGTCTTCTATTGAAGGATGGTTCTGGCCGGCGCCGGTCAGTGTTGAACGCACCGCGCTCACACTGAGTGCGGTGGCGGGAAGGGTGCAGCGGAAGGCTGTCATGTGATCCCGGTAAGCAAGCGCGATCGATCGTACGTGCTGCACGTCACGTCGGTCGTCTAACACATCGTCGATCGCCCACGCGCTCACGGCGATGATGCCAGTGAGCGCGATGGACAAGGTGATCGTTAGCGTTACCGACCAGATCGACACGAATCGATCGGTTACTCAATAATGAGCGTGAGCGCACCTGCTGTGCTACAGACCGCACCTGGCTTGAAGCCACTCACGTGGTTGGCGGTCGCGGTTGTGGCGGTCGTACCTGGAGCGTCCGTGAAGAGACCCATTAACGCCACGCAGTCTTCTTGTGACGGCGTGGTGTAAACAATCGTCGCATCGCCACCACCGGTGACAGTTGCGAGTGTGACCGATAAGCCGTAGGCGTTCACGCCGTTGTTACCGTTCAATGCCATCCCGCCAATCGAGTAGCCGTTGTCATCAAGGAACTTCACATTGGTGACGTTCGTATAGAGACCGCCGCCGTCAAACGACGAACGGTATTGGCGCGCGCTCGCCGCGAGGGTATTGATTTCGTTCAAAGCGCGCGTCTGATTCGCGCTTGATTGTGTGTCGGTGAACGCCACGAACGCGATAACCGCGATGATGGCGATCGCACCGACTGCGAGACTCATCTCAAGTAACGAGTAGCCGCGCTGACGTGCTGCCGCGAACACAGCGCGGCGCGATTTAGATGGATGATTCATTCATCACTCCATTAGATAGGTTTAGAAAACGCCGACTTGAGACGCGACGGTCTGTGCGGCGTTGAACAGTCCGTGGAACATGAGGACGAGAATCCGGCGGCGGTCGCCATGAAGACAAACTTCAAGGCGCGAGCGCGCACGGCGTAGTGATTAGCTAATTGCGCTTCCTGCATGGCGGCGAGGGTCTCAAACGCGCTGGGGTAACGCTCTCGGTCTTCACCTGGCACGAGCGCTTCCAGCAATTCGGCGACGTCTATCGGTAGAAGACGGTCGGCGAGACTTGCAGCGTAGGCGCGCCCGTCAGAGACGTCCCGCTGGGCTTGCGGAATCATGGTTTGAATGTAAGACGAGGGGTACGCGTCCGCGAATGCCCTGAGCGTCTGCAGATGGGTAGCACCTTGGCGCGTCATCGAGGCACCGAGTCGGCAATACGCGATGGCAACCTGGTCGAGCCAATCACGGCTAAATAACGTCAGTAACCAACGAAACTTTGTCAATCGCGACCGACCCCACCAGCAAAACCCCGTGAAGAGCAGGATGAGCATCAAGCCGGTAGGACCGAAGGTTTGCATTGCCGTCGCAACCTGATACAAAGGCATCGCTTCAAGTGCGGCGAGGTCCTGTACGATCTCACTGAGCAGTTCGGGCGACGCGGCGACCATACCGATCGCGACCGAGGCCGGGACGAGCTGGAACGCGGCAGGACGAAAAACCCCGCTGAAGAAAGTGCGCGTCTGTCGTTCTGCATCCGTGAGTTCGGCTAGGGCGTCTGGTAACGTACCGTTCTGTTCGGCGACCCGCAGAATTCCGGCGTCAACGGCGGGCAGATACCCACTTTCGGCAAAGCCATTGCTCGCAAGACGACCCGCCTGCGCTGCTTCTGCGCCGTATTGGGCCAGACGCTTGACCGCAGGATCAAGTTTTCCCTTGTCCTTCAGCATCCGACAGATCGTGAGTAATCGCACGCCGCCCCGAGTCTGTGCGGCGAGGATCTTGTAGAACATCATCCGTGTCGTGGCATCGAGCGCTATATGGCTACGCCACCAATCGCGAATCTTTCTGGTGATTCTCAACTCACGCGTACCTCTGAGGCGTGGTTTGAGTCTGAGCGAGAACATCATCGGGTAACGCATCTGGGGTGCCGATTCGACCGATGACTTCCTCAGTCAATACAGGGTCAAGCAGACCTTCCTGGATCTTCGTTACAGCATGCGCGGCCTTGCTCATCATGCCTTCGTTTTGCATACATATGGCGAGCCCGGCAAGGTCGCGGTCGCGGATGAACTGGCGTGACGGATGGGCTGCGTCACGGGGGAATAGCATGACTTCGGCCGCGACCGTTTGGCCGCTGATTCCGCGGGTGCATTCCGAGCACCCATCCGGATTGTGAAAACGCAGCTCGTCTGATCGGAACTTTCGTTGCAGCTTCTCGGTGACTGCGTCGTCACCGAGTGTCTTTGAGCAGCATACTGGGCACACGATCGGTACCAGACTTTGGTTTATGACGCCGTTGAGAAAACCCGGTTGTGCCAGGAGCGTGACGTCGATACCGAGGTGCTCAAGCCGAGCAATGGTGGACAGACACGAGTGTGAATGCACAGTACCCCAGACTCGTTTGCCCTGCAACGACATGTCGATGGCTGCGGTCGCGGACTGCAGGTCGCGCACCTCGCCGATAAACAGCGTATCTGGATTCTGACGGACGAGACCGCCGAGAATTCCGCGAAATCGTCGCTCAGCCGCTTCGGCGTAATGATCGAATTCCATGTGCGTCACATGGTCGAATTCGATCTCGATGGGATCGGCGATCTCAATGATCATCTCGGTCGTAGGCATACCCGCCTTGAGCGAGGTGAGGGTCGTCGACTTTCCTGAGTTCGTCTCGCCGGAAATGACGGCTAGACCGCCGGGACTCCACTGGAGTTCGTCAATCTGGCGCTGTTGGGTTGTGTTGTAGCCCAGATCCGCTAACGGTGGAATGAATTTCGGATCACGTAATCGCAATACGATGGAATTACCGCGAGTGTCACGCATGGAGTTCGCGCGGACTCGATATCCGCCGAAGTCAAAGGCCGTATCGGTCGTCGCGTTGGCCTCGTATTGCCCTTGACGAGCTAGCGACCATAAAGCGCGCGCCATTTCATGCCCATCGGCGCGTGAAATCTCAGAATGGAGGTAACGCACACCGTGGGTACGGAAGTGAATCTGCGTGCGGTCAGTGTGGATGGCAATGTAGACGTCGCTTGACTTTCGTGCAATCGCGTCATGCAAAACCATTTCAACCAAGTCGTTGTGCGACACTGATTCACGATGTGCACGAACCGCGTGGCTTCGCAGCTGGCTATACGACATAAGGGAGATGGGTGTGGCAATGGCGCGACCAAACTCCTTCTCCACCAATTCGAGCAACTGCTCAAGAACACGCACTCGGGTTGGATCGTCGACGTGGTAGACAACGCCGTCCTGCGTCACGAAGACTTTGAGCGTCTGCATCGAAGCTAGCGCGGCTTCGATGACAGGATGACGAGGACAAGCGTCAATTAGGGCGTCGAAATCAATCGTCGAGTCGTCGTGTGAGTGCGAGTCAACCTCGTTAGGTGAATGAGCACCGTCGACATGGGCTGCTGCTTCGATTTCCTGACTGACTGACGGCGCTTCATCAACTTGCTTAACGGCGTGAAGTTGCGGCGTGCCGCTACGCCTCCTAAAGACGGACTTCACGCGTTTCGCCATTGACATCGATGAGGAGATGCTTGCCGCTTCGGTCAGTGGCTACGCCTAAAACAGTGATCGAGTCTTGACCGATTTCCCATCGTTCGCCTACGAACGTGATAGCGCGCTCGTCATTGCGACGATGCCGCCAACCGACACGATGACCGACAGCGTCCCTGACGATGTAGACTGGTTGCCAGTCCTCGAATCTCTCTACTTGTTCGGAGACGGCATGTTCTGCCGACGCATCTTGGCTCATGTGGTCTGCAGTGGTCGTATTCGACGTCGGTATGGTCGACTTTTCGATTTCTTGCTGTGCTCGTTTCTGATCCGCGATCATGGTCGCGATGATCGTGTCGAGCGACGCGTCCTGAAGCAACTGCGCACCAGGCGTCCCGAATGCGGCGACCTGTTCGGCGGCTTCCAAGGTAGAACGTAATGAGATAGCTAGGCGTCGGCGTTCTGCAAGGCGAGCGAGTAAGCCTTCGTGCTCCAGGCGCGGCGTCTTTCGGATCTGTCTCAGTAACTCATCGAGTGTCAATCGTTCATCGGAGACGGAAGGAGGCGTTGACGTCGTTCCGTCTATCGATCCCGCCTCAGCCGTGGTTTTTTCGCCATCTGATGCTTCGCGACCGTCAGTTTCCATAGGCGTAATCGGATTGTCGTTGGAAGTGACGTCCGAGGCTGTCGAGGCCGTTTGACTCCGTCCTTGACTGTCTTGGTGCGAGACCGTAATTGGTTCCGCGGCGTCTTCAACGTGTGTTAGGTCGAGGTCGCCGTTCTTTTCGAGCGGGATTAGCGAGCGGGTGGGGTGCGCTTCGCTGACTTGCTCTTCATGCTGGTATTCCGACGCCATGCAATGACCGACGAACAACAGGAAAACCGCAAACGAGAGATGTTTCATGCGCTCAACCCGCGAATTGCAAACTTCAAATCACAGGTATCGACGACGCCTTCGGTTAAGGTGCAGTTCGCTTCGTGCAACATGATGGGCAAGCGAACAACCCGCTCACTTAAATCGACGAGCGCGCCAGCAACCGATATTTCTTGAGCGTTAGCTGAATGGTTGATCGTGATCGTGAAGTGCTGCTCGAGCTCGGTGTCCAACCCGACTGGATACGGATCGCCAAACGTAAGCGTCCATTTGGCGGAATCCAAGTGTTCGGTCAACTTCGTCTGAAATGATGTCAAAGTGAAGGGTTGGAACGTCTCGACAGGTGGTGCCGCGGGTAAAGGCTCGATGGGTGTCGAAATCGGCGACGCGTTAGCGAAATGCAGCTCAAGTAAGCCACGCGCCGCTTCGTAGTTAAGTTCGGTCGCGCCTTCGGCGCGCCAAAGGACGGCATCATGCTGGGCGACAAGCATCGCGAGCTTTGCGAGTTCAGCGCTTGCGTCAAATCGGATCGGCGCAGCCGGTTGTGCTACAAGTGCCGCAACATGCTTGAGGGGATCGATCGTTGGTGTACGATGCCACCACGCGAGGGCAGCACTTATCCCCAGTGCCACGACCAACACACTCACAACGCTCACGCAGTCTCGCCAACGCAACAAACCGGTCGAAAGAAGCGCTATCGTGGCGTGTTGAAACGTCATTGCGCCGGTATCGATGTCGATCGGGATTTGTGCAGCATTCGGAAGGTTGAGATCGAGTCGGCCACCCCCGGTCAGCAGCGCGAAATCACGCCCGTCGTTACGCCATGCCCGCACCCGCTCTTCAAATGCATCGAGATACAGGATCCACTCGCCACGTACCAGTCCCTTTTGAACGTCCGCGACGTAGACCCGTGTGTCGAGTGGAAACGCGACAATCGCATTGCGGAGCGCGGCTTCGGTCGTCGCCATCCGTTCAATACCTGCGGCGAGTGACGTACCTGCTACACCCGCATACCAGATCGGTTCAGCTTTGTCTGCGACGGACGTGCGTAAAAGGTGAGTGGCTTTATGCAACAGGCGGTTCAATTCACGACAGCGCGTTAGCCAACCGGCAGCGACCGGTTGTGCCCATGCGACCGCGTTGATCGTGATCGTGAGCGGCTGACCATTGACGGCGTCTACGTAGGCAGTCGCCATCAGATGAGTTCCACGCGCATTAGCAAAACCGACTCGCTATTCGAATGGCTTGAGCCGCGTCGGGTGACCATGCCTGCGAACTTACTTCGATCCTTGCGTTGATCGGAAGCCCTGAGGGCGGTGATGATGCGTGATTCGCCGTCCGCGAGGGAGACCGTCATGGCGCGGACTTGATCGTCCGTGACGAAGTTCGTGCCAACGCTTTCGCCAAATTGGAACGGCCGCTCTTCCACGAGGGAACGCCGTGCCAGAGAGAGCCTTACCGTAACGGCGTTTTCCCCAATGGTGGGATGCACGCTGATCGACCAGCCGGTACGTAACTGTTCTCGCTGAACTTCGGTGCGTTCGCGACCTAATTGGTCTTGTTGGCGCGTGATCGACGAGATGTATTGGTACGTTCGCGTCGATGAACTCGCGGCAATCTGGTTATTACGTACCTCAATCGAATCGTTGAAATTGATCGTGGCGTCGCCTTCGCGGTTGAGCCACTCAAGCAATGCGTCAGTTCCCGCGTAGCGTTTTGTCGGATTAAGGAGTTCGAAGCCGAATTGCGCATCCGTTTCGACCGGTCGAACATTCCAGCCGCCCATGAATACGTCCGAACCATTACTTAGTATGGATTGCAGCCTTGTACCGATAGAGTGTTTAGCAGACGACGTTACTTCGTAGACCGTGATATGAATGCGGACGCTCTGCGAGACCCTTTCGTTGTAGATCTCCACCAGTTCGGCGATGCGCCGCACGGTGGATGGCCGCGCCGTCACCAGCAAGGCATTGGCGTTAGGCAACAGTCGCACGGCCGACGGCACGCCGCGATCAAGATCTGCAGAGATCAATTCCGTAACGACGGGATCAAGTTCTGTTTGGTAGGGATCGCTCGCATGTTGAACGGTCCCGCCGTCAGAGACGCCGGTTCCTCCTCCTGAACCGGCATCGAGCGAATTAACGCTCATCTTGGCTTCGACGGTGCCAGGCTGCGCGAGAAGCAACAGCGTACGGGATTCGAGATCTTGAACAAGAATCGCGCCATCTACCACCTGGTACGTCCAGTCGGCTTGCGCAACAATGGCATCGAGCGCGTCTTTTATAGTGTCGTCGGTGCTGCTTGCGAATGAAACTTCAGGAATATCAGATAGCCGAAGATCGTATTGCACAGGTTGATCGCCGACGACGAGTGATACGGCTTCGGTTGCGTCGAGCGCGCGAAGAGAGATTTCGCTCGGATCCAACAGCCATGGCGCTTTTTCAGGGCGTGACACACTTTGCATTGGCGGAAGTGTTGGTAATGACTCTGATCGAGCGTTCAGCGCTGGTTGGATCGGCACGCTGACCCGTGCGATCTGAGAAGGATCTAATGGACTGACTTGTGGTTGACGCCTAATTTCGACAAGTCCGCAACTCAACAGCGACGCAGTTGAGACCAATACAGAAGTCAGACTGGCGAGTCGCAGGGAATTCAACGGTCGCGTAACTGAACCTTTACCGTTCGGGTGAGGTCGTTGAATTCGATCTTGAGGTCGAAAGCGATTCGTAGCGCTCGGACGAGTTCCTCAAGTGACTTGAATGACAGCGTTTGTGTACCAGGTACGAGCCAATCGATCTCGTGGCCTGCTTTTTGCGGGTCGACTGGCCAACTGGCGAGTTGCCAGCCGCATCGCTGAAGGATTTGCACAAGGCTTTTCTTTAGGGAACCTTGTTGGAGCATGGCACTCGTACACTCAACGGCATCTGGCGCTGTTCCAACGATCGAAGGGTCTGGCTGTGGAGACGCGTATCGACCCATCGATCGCGTTTCCTCGTGCTGCGACAGTGCGAGTGCTTCTTTTTGTGCATTGCTCTCTCTCAATGTCGATACCGAGACAAAACGATCCTCGATCGAATTGGGTTGAGCAACTGATTCGTCACGCTTGAAACGAAAAACGCGCTCAATGGCTCGATGGCCGTCAATGGCTAGCGTGATATGTAATGCGTCAGTACCAAACTTGGTCGCGGACACCGTCAGATAGCGACTGTTGATCGTCTCGCTAGCTAGGGGATACTGATTCGTGATGAGTTCGTCGATGAGCGCGTTTCGTAACCAATTAGGAGCAGACTCCGCCTGAACAAAGATCGGCGTGGATCTGTCGGGAAAATGGTCTCTACTTGCCTTAAACAGCTCTCGAGCGATTGCTCTACTTGATGTTTCAGCGAAGTCGTCGAGTGGGGGAGGCGCAAGTGCGTTGCACGCAACGATAAGGTGCAGACATGAAAAAGGGACCGCACACAAAACAACTGGTGTTTTGAACATGTGCGGATTGTCGGATCGTTAAACCGGTTGTGTATCGAAAATCAAATCACTTCGAGCGCGGGTTTAAGGTGCGCGGTTCTACCGACGACCAGTTCGTCGTGTTTGACACTCGGTTAATATGCTCTCGCAGAACTAAATTAGCGCAACTCACTTATTTGAATCGGATAGCGTCTATATCAGCGATCTGTCTATTGGGTATAGCCATAACGGGTTGCGCTAACATCGGGTTGAGCGTTTCAGCGAACCAGCACGCCAAGCAACCTAACGAACCGAATGTTGTGATTCACTGTAGACAGAATTCCTATACAAGCTCATGGTTTTGCGAAGGCACGATCGCAGACGCTGACGGGAGCATCAGTACAGTTGATTTGCAGGACGAAAAACCAGTTGGACTATTTCTTGGCTGTCAGGAGAGAGGTAGAGCTCTAGTTGTTGATTTGACGCGGGAGCAGGACATTCAAATGGCTGGACGAGGTGAACCAAGAGTCACGCTTTCGAATACACGATGCCTTTCAAAAAACTCGCCACTGGCCCGGAAATAGCAGAACCTTTCTAAGTCACTTATTGATGTAAGTTAGGGGACTTATATACCTAACTAAACATACTAACACTATAATTATGTCCATTAGTTCTTACGTGCCCACGGGTTGGTATCGTCACTATGGGACATCCATCAGATTCTCAGCGGGTCAATCGAAACATCACCTATCGGCTGTTGCCGGTGACGCGGACCAAGGCACGGCAACTGGCCCACCTCGCGTCGGCGTGTCGCTTCGTGTGGAATTACTTTCTGGCCGAACGCGAGGCGACCTATCAGTTCAATCAATGTTTCGAAGCGACGTACGGCATCAAGCCGGCCCCGAGTTCAGTGTCGTTCTATGCCATGGGGCGAGATTTCACGGCACTCCGGAATCGACTGCCGTGGCTTCGCGAGTTGCCGTTCGCACCGGTCCGCTACGTGCTGAAATACCAGGCCGATACCTGAAAGCGATTTTTCGACGATCAGACCGGCGACGTCGGCAAACCGACCTTTCGGAGCCGCTTCGACGATCGTGACGGTTTCACCATCCCTGACCATGTCAAGATCGTCGCCGATCAGTTGTATATTCCCAAAATCGGCCGGTGCAAACTGCGACGCAAGGGTGGAAATCCATACCCCGACGGCACGCCGAAACAAGCACGTGTGCTGAAGCGCCGCGGCAAGTGGTACGCTGTGGTCACGTACGCGGTGGATGTCCCAGCACCGGTCGACGACGGCTTGGCGATTGGCGTGGACATGAATGTGGGTCAAGTGGCGACGAGCTCCGACCATCGAATGGTCATGCCGAGTCAGCAACGGCTCATCGTGCGTCGTCGTCGCTACCAACGCATGATGAGTCGACGCAAGACCGGCAGCAAACGCTATCGGCGCGCCAAGCGTATGCATACGAAAACGACCGCAAAGCTTGCGAACCGGAAGAACGACTGGCGGCACAAGGTATCCAGGGTTATCGCCGATTCGGCACATACGGTCGTGGTCGAAGATCTCAACACGAAAGGCATGACCCGTTCCGCGAAAGGCACGAAGGCACAACCTGGCCAGCACGTCAAGGCGAAAGCCGGTCTGAACCGCGAGATTCAGAACACGGGCTGGTCGCAGCTGCGTGCCATGCTCGACTACAAGGCGGGGAAGCTCGTCACTGTTAACCCGAAATACACCTCACAAACATGCCATGCCTGTGGGCATGTCGATGCACGAAATCGACGAACACAGGCTGAATTCAAGTGTGTCCAATGCGGACACGAATCTCATGCGGATATTAACGCCGCGTTGAACATCTGGGCGTCTGGGAGTGGCGCAACTGGACAGGGGAGGGCTGCAACGTTAGTTGGCCCGACGATCCGTCAAATCGATATCTTGACTGCAGCTTGCGCTGTTTAGTCAGGTATATAACTCCCCTTTGAATCGTCCGTCCATGTCTGAACGCAAAGACTCAATGTCCTTCGACATATCAGAGCGCAAAGATGCGATGTCGTCGGCCATATCGGAGCGCAAAGACACGATCTCCTTCAGCATGCGATCAAAGCCAGTATCGACCGTTTCATCCTTAGCTATCAATTTCGTATAGTGCTTTGGCTTTGCAGGCAAACCGACATTCGGGTAATCTAAGACACAACTTAGAAAATCCGCACCTAGGTCCAAGACCTAGGTGCGAAGAGAACAGACAGACTCAGAAAGCTAACGAATCTCGATTAACTACCGAATATCGCTGCATATGCCGCGATCAATGCAATCGTAATGAACCCAATTTTTACTGGTATCCAAACTTCAATAGTTTTCAGATGATCGTCGATTACTTTGAATCGTTCGTTAATGACGTCGAATCGTTCGTTAATGACGTCGAATCGTTCGTCAATGACGTCGAATCGTGCATTCATCTTTGACTCCAAGTCAGCAATGCTTTTCAGCACGCGATCAATACCGTGATCAACCATTTCATCCACAACCATCATTGTGCCATTAGCCTGTTCGGCGTTGAAGCCGTGTTTTTCTTCTAACTTCTGACGAAGTGCATCTGCGCGGTTAAGCGACATCATGACACACCTCCTCGGGTGCTTCGAAAAGCATTGTAAGAAGCAAACGCGACGTGCGCATAACCAATTTCTTGATCCTGCGCGAAGGTAGATTCGTCACTCGCGAAGACCCGCGATTGAACGAAATGTTCCGTCGAAACGGAACGACGTAGAAAGTCAACATGGTGTTGTCCTCCTCTTTCGATGAGGACCAACACCCTCTCCGGGGATTGCTCCCCAGATGGGTTGAGTCGACTCACTAAGAGTCGACGACGTTAAATCGAGGTACACATGACGCCTTGAAAAGGCGCCACGCTGTATGCCGGTCTCAGTACCCGGTGGCATCTCTACCGCTAAATTCGTAGCGGCCACGATATCAGGCATCCTCTCTCCGATATGCATGCCGAAATCTCAGAAGCGCATGCATGTCTGAGTAGAAGAGTCGGTTGTTGTTCACGTGAAAGTGCACCACAAGCAGAAGTGGCACCCCCTGTTTGTACTAGCTAAATCCGATGTGGGAAACTTAACTGGCGTATGAGCAGATTGAAATCACTATCAACACATCGATCGTCTAGGTTTTGAGAACTCAAGATCGCAAACCGACCAATCAGAACGTATCTATAGTGCATTGACCCAGCAAACTCAATCGTTCACAACTTGTGCCGGATCGGTATTCGAGTACGCGCTACACCCGTATCCATAGTTACCAGATGTAATCCGTGACATGGAGACTAACGCATCGACCGCAGTTAAAGGTTGAGTTCGGAAATAAGGATTCGGTTTACCTATTTGCTCGCTCGAATAGCTAGAGAATTGAGCGATCTGAGCAATGCGCTTCGGTATGTTTGAAGCAGGAACTACAGTCAAGAGCTGAACCATAAGAGATCTTGGAGAATTCCACGTGACCTTAAAACAGAAGCGCGTTCACGCCTTGTGAACGAAAACTCAATAACCTTCAAGAAAGAGTACATTTCAACGCTCTGCTCCAAGGTCACGGACTCCTTAAATGAACACTTCAGTTCCCCATCGGAGGACATTTAGCCCAATAAAGACCGATAACTCCTACACTTTACGCTCTAAGAATCTGTAATCGACGTAATGGAAAGTCGCAAACCCACCAAATGGGACAAGGCGCGCACCGTAAACGATCCACTTAAAGAAGCCTTGTATGATCTTTTTGTTCGTGAAGGCGTCTTTACTCCTGAACAGGCAGTGCTAGAGATCGAAGCTCGTTACCGAGCAGACGATGGTATCGCAACGGATCCCGATGACGAAGCGTGTATTCGCCTCATCAAAGAGTGTATGGCGCGAAAGAACATACCTGTGAACTACCTACAGCAGCAAGCTTCAATAACCCGCACCCATAAATAGGTTAGGCACATGCCTATTGTCGTAGCTGACACCGACGTGATAGCGTTTCCAACGCCGAGGACGTTTCTAGCTGGGTTATCTCTCTCGTGAACGTTGGCGATCCTGCGTACGTACGTAGCTTTCAAGAACCTGATTAATCCGTGTTTGATACCCTTTTCCTGCTGCTCTGAAGTGTTCGAGAACTGACCGCTTTATTCGCAAAGTGATTTGCTCCGTTCGGTCAGGTCTGACTATTTCGGCATTTCGCCAAAACGATTCATCTAGTTCTGGGATATCGCTAAAGTCGATATCCTCATCCCGAATCGACCTGATCTCGGACGGACTGAGCGCTTTATCGTACTTGGTCACCATATCTCTGTCACTCTTTTCTAGAAGCTGGACGAGCTGAAATCAATCGGATGTTTCCATCGCGTTTTGAAGTTGCTGAGACTGATTTATTTGTACCTACCACACGGATCGACACGATTGATTCAATCAAACAAACTCACATGTGGTATTTCACAATCCCACGAAATCAAAACGAGAGCGCAGAAAGGAGCACCTTACGGAAAAACGATTCTGACATAACGTGTTATGTATATAGACGAATCAGACGCCCGATTCTCAACACTTGTTTTCACGTTTCGCACCTAGGTCCAAGACCTAGGTGCGAGGTGAACAGGTTATATCCGCCATATAACTGGACTCGGTGAGTCTCCGAAGATCGACGCCAGTGCAACTAGCAAGCCGACCGTCAAAAACGCACTCGCGAATGGAAATAGCGCTAGCATAACCGTGAGAAGCTGTTGATACGCTTTGAATCTTCCGTCCATGTCTGAACGTAAAGACTCAATGTCCTTGCCTAACTCGGTACGCAAAGACTCAATGTCCTTCGACATATCAGAGCGCAAAGACACGATCTCCTTCAGCATGCGATCAAAGCCAGTTTCGACCATTTCATCCACAACCATCAGTGTGCCATTAGCCTGTTCGGTGTTGAAGCCGTGTTCTTCTTCTAACTTCCGACGAAGTGCATCTGCGCGATTAAGCGACATCATGACACACCTCCCCGGATGCTTCAACGAGCATTGTAAGAAGCAAACGCGACGGGCGCAAAACCAATTTCTTGATCCTGTGCGAAGGTAAATTCGTCACTCGCGAAGACTCGCGCTTGAACGAAATGTGCCGTGGAAACGGCACGACGTAGAAAGTCAACATGGTGATGTCCTCCTCTTTCGATGAGGACCAACACCCTCTCCGGGGATTGCTCCCCAGATGGGTTGAGTCGACTCACTAAGAGTCGACGACGTTAAATCGAGGTACACATGACGCCTTGAAAAGGCGCCACGCTGTATGCCGGTCTCAGTACCCGGTGGCATCTCTACCGCTAAATTCGTAGCGGCCACGATATTGGCTGTCCATTCGGTCATTACCATGCTGCTCAATGTCGAGCACGCATACGAACCGAAAGGCGAATTCCTCTTGTGTGTATACCTAAGACGGAACGCATTTTGTACGAAGTGCGACACGAAAGGACGTTCTCTCTGCAGGTTGCATGAATCACTCGTATTAAGAAAAACGCTTTACAAGCTAGAAAAACATACAAGATCGGTCAAACATGTGCGTGGTGGTCCGTCCTATCGAGATCCAGTAAATCAGTTCGGAAAATCTAGTTGTCAGACCTGCATTTGACGTCAGAAATCAAGACGCCGATTGTTCGGATTAATCGGACGGCGAACATTAGGTGTCTGACTTAGATTGACGCTCACTCAAATCACTATGAGCTGGACGCTTTCGAAATTTTGATTTGCCGTCGTGTGACGATCGAAATTCGGCGTATCTCTGTAATTCAAGTCGTACGACGATTAGTTCTCGCAATCGATTCTGCTATTACACAAGCTGCTTCGTATTCACTACACGAAAGCTCGTCCATCAGCTTCTTGCGTTCCGCCTTCTCGTGTTTTTCAGTCATCGCTAATGCCAATGACAACGAAGGAGGTACGTTTCGAAACAAGCTTTGGAATTCGTCAGACAGGATAACGCCTTCAACGTATTTGCCGGGTTCCTTTCTTGTTGACGAGAGTAACAATCGTTGATCGGCCGTCAGCTCGCGAAATCGCGCTAGCTGGTTGATCTCGTCCTTCGGCATGGCTAAACATAGCCACCACTCGATCATGTTCAGCATGCGCTCGCTTTGGTTTGGAAAATCCGCAAGATTCTGCGTAGCGATCCAGAACCAAGCGCCAAACTTGCGCCACATCTTCGTGATCTTTACGACGTAATTTGCAAGTAGTGGGTGGGTCAGGATCACGTGGCCTTCATCCGTGACGACGAGTGTTTGGCGGTCGCTCTGTTGCTGTCTTTCGACGAGGTCATTAATGTGTGACATTAACGTCAGATACGCTACGGTTAACTGATCTTCGTAACCTTCTCTGGCAAGCAATCCGATCTCAAAGATCGTCACGTCCGCGTCTGGCCAGTCAATACCAGGTCGATTAAAAAAATGTCCCGCGACACCGTTCGTAAACAGTGCCATTGCGTCGCCCATCTCGCGTGCTCTTAGTCGCCGATTCTCCGGAAGTTCCTCGTTTTCGCTGATTCGTTGAAATGAAGCAACGACATCGCTGGTGAGTGTGTCGCGTCCTTCCTCTATCGCGTGACAACCGGCATCCAGAATTGCCTCACGAATCTGCATTCGATCAGCACGAATGAGCCGTTCCTGTTCTCGTCGATCGCCACCCGTAATCATGATTCTTGCGATGATCTCCATTTCACCGAGAAAATCGCGATTCTCATCGGTCACATAGGCTGAATTCGCGACCTTTGCTGCGTGCAAAAAAGGAGGTAGTCTGACATCCGAATTGGGTTGCAGCTTTATCTGGTTTACGCTTAACCCATGCGCTTTGAAGTGATCGCCAAGTAACGCGAACGAACCGCCGGCCTCGATGATGAACAATCTCGGGCGATGCCTCGCCATCGCCTGCTGCAATAGGTAGACAAGCATTGCGGACTTACCTGCGCCACTGGGTCCAAGTACAAGCAGATGAGCGTTCTTCTTGCGGTCTTCCGTCGAGAGAGGATCGAAACACAGTGGCTCCGCGCCGCGATTGAAGAACACAAGACCAGGACTGCCCCTACCGCGTGAACGTCCGTAGACTGGCAGCAGATTCGCAACGTCTCTCGCGAGCATCAATCGCGAACTGCGACGCTTGACGTCCAAACCGTAGTCGTACGCCATCGGCAGATTGCGTAGGTAGCTGTCCAGCGTGAGCAAATCGGTTTCCTCGGAAATAGGTTGTAAACCGTTCGCTAACAACGTCATACAAGCTTCCCTTCGCTTGTCCTGCAATTCAGTCAGATCGCATGCTTTTAAATAGAGCGCTAATGAGGTCGGCAACAGCTTGTTGCCGTGCACGATTTCACGTTCAACAACGTCGATTTGCTCACGGGTCACTTCCGCATCCGCCGAATCGCCTACGGCCGCCTTTTTCACGCGTGCGATGTGTTCGATTACCTCGTGCTGCGCCTTGATGACGATCGTCATGGCTAGGATCGAGCCGGTTGGGAATGCGTCGAACAGCGTTTGAATTCGATCACCTTGGCGTCGCTCGGCACTCAAATGACCAATGGCCGGGACGCGACGCAGACCATGAATTGAAACCACCTGATGAACCATGCCGTCGAACCACCAAACACCTGCGTTGGCATCGGATCGAGGTTGTGAAATCAGCAGATCTTGCCCTACGTCATAGCCCATAGGGAGCGGATCAGGTGCTTTAGCGGCCACGTCGAGTAGTGAACGTACGTCGTCGTTGGTGATGGAAGGACGAGGATTTAGCCACGGCAGCATCCACGCTCGGAATTGAGTCAAGTCCATTTGAATGTACGCAACGTCCGCCACGTCGAGCGCGGTCTGAAAACGCGACATGACGTCCTTGAGACGTTTCTCGTGATCGTCTACCAATGATGCGAGACGCGTAGAGACACGCTGATACAACGTCGCACGAATTCGTCGGATCTTGCCGCGCCACGGTGCATTGGTGACCGATTCCTCGACGAATGCACCTTCCGGATGGCACAGACGTTCCAGGTGCGCGTCGAATAGCTCGCCGAAATCCTTTTGGTAAGCGGTTGCGCGCGCCTCAGCCGTGCCATAGACAGCGACGGACTGCCTGAACGAGGTCAGGTCATAGTCATCTTGGATGTACAGTTGAAGCACCCAAGGATGAGTCGTTTCTTCTGGTATCGCGTCGACGAGTGCGATCTGCAGCGCGTTCCGAACGTCGACCAGAAATTCCTCGCTAACCGCTTCCGTGCCGATGGGGAAGAGTTCAAGAGCCGCACCGACGCTAACGCCGTCGTCGAGAACGAAAAAACCACTTTCCGATAGGTAGGTTGTCCACGGAATCAGGTCGACGAACGAGGGTGGGCGCTGGTAGCAGCGTGCAAAATCCTCGGTCTTTGCCGGTCCGCGCTCAGCGCGTGAACGATTGAACAGCAACTTTGTCAGTCGCGGGCGCGATCGATTAGAAAGTCAGCCAACTCATAGAGCTGGAACGAGGTCCAGTAACCTGGAATTCGAATGCCGTCGGAAGTAGAGACGTGCGGATACACGTACATGTGGATGACAGCGTTCGTGAGCAAAGGAGTTTCGGTTTTAGGTACATGATGCGTCGCAAGTGGCGAATTACGTCGCTCCTCGCTTCCTAATCCCGTTGCACTAGGAAACGCATGACGTTGGTAGATTTCGATCATCGATGGCGTGGACTCCGGGATGACCAGAGGCGGTTGCGGTGTGCAGCTCATGCACAAGACACTAATCCACAGCCAGGGTCGTGCTGCTTTCAGTTGTTTCGGCATAACTGAGTTTGCGTCCTTCCTGTTCATAGTCAATATGTAGCGGTTGATCCACATGGATCGCGACGCTTTGATCGGTGGGGACAAAAATGGCGTCGAATTCCTGTGACGCTCGCGACGTCAACCAATCCGCTAGAGAATTGCCCGTCGAAGAGATGCTCTTGCCCAACACGAACTCCCGAATTTCACCGCTAATAAACGCCTCCTTGATGCCCATGGGGTTCTGCTGCACCGTCGTGTTAGCGTTCGCGAGGGATTCCGCCGCGCTCCGACTCGCATTCACACCGAGCTGAGCGAGCAGCCAACTACGCACATTGGTTTTTCGTTCACCGGCGATGCACGGTACGCCACGATCGTCAGATATCCAACCGATACGTTCGGTACCGTGATTGTTTTGTCCTAACGTACGGATGTGGCCGTCTTCGAAAACGAACGTGACGCTGGTCAAAGTGCCCGTAACACAAGCTAGCGCCCAATCACCTACGACGAAGCCACTCCAGATCGATCCCTCCAAGCCGTCCATCGTGAAGCCATTGGCCGCAAGATTGTCAGCGCCCGTGATGACTTTGAACGGCAGTGGATCGGTGATGCGGTTCTCGACCGGTACTCGCCCGATTAACGCCGTCATGGTGGTCGAGTTCACGAGTGTTGCGTTTTGAGGGATGGTGTAGCGCGGTCGGTCATTGAGTTCTTGGTTTCCCGTTGAAGGGAAGCCGAACTGTGATTCCATCGACTCGATCCAATGCCATGTGTCGCGTGGATTTGCGGCGTATTCGTAACCAAGAAAACCCGGCTCAACCGTTTGGTTGTGTGGCGTGCTCCCAGTGGTGTCGAATCTTGACATCACTCGCGTGAGTTCCGCAGCGAGTTCTTCCTGCGCCGTTTGATGAGTGAGAAGTTCCTTGCGCAGACGTTCAGTAATTCGCACTTCAATCAGGTCAGTTTTTGCACGCAGTTCCTCGTTCTCCATGCGAAGGGATTCATTGGATTGCGCCAACCCATCGATTTCCTGAACAAGCGACGACATCGTCGCAGTGAGCGTCTTGATCGTGTCTGCCGGACTGTCCGCATCGGGTGCAGGTGTATTCGGTACGTCCGTCAGCACCGTGCCTCGCGTCGAAGGATTTGACGACCACGGCGCCGACAGCACCACCATCAGCAAGCCGAGTAAGCCGATCCCTAGCACGTACAGTGCCTTACGGTTGAGAATCGGCATCACTGACGAAAAGCGGTGATTGCATCATGTCGACCCACCAAGAACACGACCGATTGCGATCCACGTTTGCCTTTGGGCAACAATCGCGTGTGCTGAAACCCGACCGCGCGCCAGACACCCGCAATAGCATCGGGACTCAGAGGGATTGATTCTTCGGATTGATTGCGCAGTTCAACAGCGAGCGCCATCCAACGATTTGAACGCCAAGCAGCGAGTAGCGTTGACGTTACAGCAAAGTCGCGATAGATGCTATCGTCGTCTACCTCTAGAACGGACCGTTTGATTTGTGAAGAAGGTGGCTTGGGTTGATGTGGCGCGAGCGTCGTCTGTGCGACGTAACGCATGAGTTGCGCAATCGAGAGTGGCGGCGGCGTGTCAGTCTCGATCACCGAGTCGTCTGTACGGATGTAGATCTCCTGAACGTGTTCGAAGTCGGGCGTTGCGGTTACGTCCAGCAAGATGAAACGACCCGATTGGTTGCCTTTAAGCGCCAGTCGTTCAGACCTGAACGACTGCAATGCGGTGAGGTAAACCACGCCATGAACACTGGTAACGTTGAGTTTTGACGTGAGGGTGATCGGTATCCCAATTTCGACGGACTCATTTAGATGCACACGGGTTTCCGCATGGAGTGGTATGTGAATATCGATCGGCACGCCTTGGTATCGCACAGTTTGGGACAGCATCTTGTTTGGCATCGGGTGACCATCAACCGTCGAGCTGCCTTCGACAGCTGTCGCGATGAGTACCACCATCACGAGGAGTACCAACAAGCGGTTCGATTCGTTCAATCGCCACCGTCCGCTAGCTGCAATGTCGTCGGACCGGTTGACTCAAAGCCGTCCAGCGCAAGTCCCCACGGGTTCTTCTCGCGATCAATGTCGTAGCGCACCACCCTCAATGGATAGCGAATCGCTTTGCGCTTCACCGACATGCCTTTGACGGTCTCGAACAATTCCATATCGACAGTAACCAGCCACACGCCATCTTGCAGGATGCTCACACGCGAATCGCTGAATCCATGACCTGGTAGTTCCTGCATGCCGCGCTCACGTCCGGCAAGTTCGCCGTGTTTCGCCTTGGTCTGAAGCTCGGTAACCAGCGCTTCGCGATAGGCTGGGGTCAGGTAGCCTGAAAGCGCGTAGATGGCGTTACTGAAGTCGGTCGCGCCATCCGTAGACCAGCGATAGAGTTGCTGGAAGATGTAAACCGCAAATGCATACACATTCGCCGGTGAAGGATCATTAGGTTGAATCGTCGCACCGGACTTTAGGTCAGGTGGAATGTGGATCGTGAGCTCCGAGGGTACTCGCATCAAACCGACCGCTAATACCAGAATCAAGAACGCTTGGATCCCGACCACACACCAAAGTGTGCGGACATTGGAATAGGCGTTCTCTAAAACATGTCGATAACGCGACAACCTACGAGCGACCGAGATCCCATACGCCGCTTCGTGTCACGAATGGTGACTTGATCAAACGATGACGTGCGAGCCACAGGTGAAGCGCCAGCTGGTAGTAACCGTGCGGTCGATTCGCTTTCAAACGACGGAACATGGAAGAGGTGACGATGACGCTGAGTACGACCATGATGCCGCCGAATCCGAATCCCATGGTCACTGATCCGAGGAATGCTGCGACGATCAGGCAAATCGGTAACCAGACCACGACAGAACCGACAGTCATTACGGTGAGTTCGGAAAGGGAACATCCTTTGAAGATCGCCGGTTCTGCGTTTAAGCGCTCGGTGATCAAACTCTCATGCGTTGACATACTTAGAAGATGCCTGCCGCTTCGGTAAGCAGGTAGCTCGCAAAGATCAAAATGGTCGCGCCGACTACGCCGAAAATGCCCACTTCGGCCCATTCAGCACGACCTTGTCGGGCTTCGTTGAACTTCGCGAAACCGATATAGGCGACCCAGATGAAACCGACAGTCGCGACTGTGAGTCCCAATACCGCGGCGCCGTCTTTGATGTAACCCGCGATCAAACCGATCCAATCGCCAGCGGCGGGTGCCGTGCTAGGGGCAACTTGGGTCGGCAAATCTGCCCACCAGCCCCCAAAATCACGCCATTTCATGTTGTACCCATAGATGAAGGTTTATTAGCGAACGTAGAACGCCAGTACCAATAACACGATGCTAGCGCGTAGGACGTTCCAGACCAGATCGAAGAAACTCGCATTTCCGTCTTGCCAGGCTTTAAAGGTGCCGAAGGTCATCCAAGTGACCCAAAGAAAGGCGAGCGTTAACGTTGTACCTGCAATGGCGAGGAGCAGCGTTTCCGGCGCGATGCCGGAACCTGCCTCGAACGCTAAACGCTGTTGCGCATTCACTGGTGGTACGCGCCTTGCAACGGTTCGAACGTGCGCCGCGTAAATTCCGCGTCTTCCAGAAACGCCTCGATGCCAGACTTAACCTCTACCAAATCCCTGCGCAACCAGTCGTAGCGGAAGTGCACCCGATCGTGACGATCACGTTCGCTTTCAGCACGAGCAATGAGCGGTTCAAGGCGCTCTATTTCTGCCACGAGACGCGTTAATGCGGCACGTTCCGCGTCGCGGTCTGCTTGCATCGTCGCAGCACATAGGACAAGAGCGACGGCAAGCGTGACAGGTGCGAGAAAACTGTGGTTATGTCCATATCTCATATGGCGAATCATCGATTAGAGATCGCGATTCGTAGCAGAAAACCAATTCGACCGCTGTCGTGGTTTAAGGGCTCGTTTTCGACGTCGCGTGTATGAACGTGACTAAACGTACTTCTTAAAACGGCTGATGCTGATCCCGACGAGGACAGGAATCGTCACGACCAGAATTCCGTACGCCCACCTTATGTCAAGCGTGATGGGTAAGGTGAGGTATACGAGACTTACCCAAACGCATAACGGTTTTATGGAACGTTTCGCCAAGTGATAGATGCGGGCGCTTTCGATACCCGCACCGGCTTTACGAACTTCGCGACGAACGAAGCCGTCGAGACCGACGACGATACAGCAAATCGCGATGATCGGAAGCGTCGCCATCAAGGAAAGCGCACGAAGTGAGAAGACTTCGATGGCGGGAAACACTGTAGAAGCGAGCGCATTCAGCTGTGATCGAAATCCGTCCACGAAACGACTGTGCGTTGCCGGTGGGTATTCAAGCTGTATGCGAAAGTCGCGTAGATAAGACGTTAGCCGATGTGCGGCGTTTCGAGGGTCGACGAGCAGGAACGATTTCTCGAACGTGGAGAAGAAGACACATCGTTCTTCGATCAGCCGATTTGAACTGGGTTTTACGCCAACCGCATCGAGTTGGGTATGCGACAGCGCGAGTTCGACGATGATTGCGACCAACAGCGCAACGAGTCCGAGAAAGAGTATCCGAACCGGACTTAGTAGTAGCTGCGCGATCCAGCTGAGGGAGGAATCGAAGTTTTAGTCCTCGGTCGTCACGCATCCGTCGGGGTGATCCGATGGTTCTTCCGTCCCGGCAATCACCTCGTTCGATGGATTCGTCGTGTTTTCGCCACCAATGGATCTCTTGCCATCGTATATCGCATCGAATGCAGCGGGGAGCGATGGCGGCAGGCGTTGGTCTTCCGGGTCGGGTAGGGGGAATCGCAACTTCCACAAGCGACCGCCATCCAGTAGTGCGAACGCCTGACCTCGGGGCAAGGTAAAAAGCTCCGTCGGTCCAACTAAAGGAGCATCTGACTTGCTGAGGCTATCGGCGTGACTCGTCTCAAAATCAATCTCCGAATCAATCTTCGACGAATCCCCAGCGCCCGACGATGTCGACTTTCCGACGACACTCACGCGGGGAAGCTGATCGACGAGCATCTTGGCCGTCGCGAGCTCACGTACACGCAGCATGATGAGCGAATTGAAATTTCCCGCGACCTGTCCTGCTTTCGCACGACTACCGATTTGGGCTTCGACGTCAGACCATGTCTGCGTGTACGCGGTGACCTGAAAACCTGCACCACCCGCCTTGTTCAATAGCGGGACGAATTCCTCACCAATCAGTTCGTTGAATTCGTCGGCATGCAGCGCGATACGTGGCGTTGTGGACGTACCGTCAACGCCAAACTTGTAGATGTAGCCTGCAACCGACACCAAGTCAGCGAACATGGCATTGCCGATCGCGCTCGCTACGGTCGTATCCGACAGCGAGTCGAGACCTACGTAAACGATGCGCCGCTGCTTGATAGCCTCGAGCCAATCGAGAATCGGTCGAGGATCTTCTTCATTCTCGTCCGGCGAAATCAGGTCCGCGACCGCGCCGGTGGTCAGTTTCTCCATGAGCGGACCCACGCTACTCACGATCTTGTCGAAATACGTGCGGTCGTACTTGTAGGCTGATATCAGCCCGTCAAATACTGGATCGTAGACGTCGAGAGATTCCGCATATTGCATCAACGCGACGGCTTCAACGTCTCGACCACGCAGCGTGCTCGGCATACCTCGAGCGCTGAGATCGTGCATACGTTGACGAACCAACGTGCTCCAACCAGGCGGGGCGTTGCGATGTAAGTAGAGATGCGCGTACTCAACGAACAAGGGTTCTATGTCGTTGATGTAACGTCGCACCAAGCGGAAATTTGGTGTGTGTTTCAACGCGACCAGTGCGCCCGTGATGATGTTGACGAATCGCCAGGCGAATTCTTTGAACGCGGCTGAGTTGCCACTGTCGGGTAATTGATTGGCGATCCTTGTCGCAACTTCGGTAATGCGCGAAAACCGGCCAATCGCGTTGTAGAGACAGGAATGTTCTGGATGACCAAGATGGAATACGAGCATGTCGTCGAGACGATCGCTACGTTGCGCTTCCGCGACCATGCGGCACAGCAACTCTGCGTCGCCTTTTGGATCGAACACGATCACGACTTCATCACGCTGAATGTCTTGCGCAATAAGCAGCTCGGCCAAGCGCGTCTTGCCGACTCGGGTGGTACCGAGAACGAGCGTATGGCCGACCCGATCGGCTCGGTTCATGACGACCGCCTGTTCGTTCAATTCGACGCCGTGAATCTCGGGTCTTCCGCTCGTGGTCACAAGAGCGGCTTCGTTAGATGGAACGTCGAGTTTCGTAGCGACGTACCTACGACCCATGGGGCTCTGCGTTTCGCGTAAGCGCTGGGTGTGTTTTGTCGTCCAGACGAAACCGCGACCAAGATATAGCGTTGTGGTGGTATGCGGGATCACGCCGAAATCGAGTTGCCACGTCGGCGTACGCTTGATGTTGCGCTGGTAGCGGAGTACGTGAATTCCTTGCAGTGTTCGGTATCCTGCAGCCGAGATAAGTACAGCACCAACGACAAATCCACTTATCGTATCGACTAGAACGGACTCGGGCACGGACATGACGACAACAGCGAGACATCCGAGCGCCGCGGCGCTCAGTAGCTCTACCGGTGGTCGTAATAGCGCTTCGAGTGGGTATTTCGGGAAGAGGCGCACCGCGCAGCGCTAGGGCAACTCCCAAGGGTCGAGTGCTTCGAGTCGATCACCGCGACGACGCATGACGACCGGCACGTCCGCCGCTCTTGGATGGACGCGTGCCAGTAGTCCGTCGTCGAAGTTCAGCGTGATCTGTTTTGCATGAACCGCCAGCGGCGGGATTCCCTGGCGATTTGCCCACGCATGTAATGCAGATTTATCGTTTTCGGATAGATCCAGAACATAGATATCCACACCCGCGATCATTCGACCGACACGAATAACACGTTGCACCACTTCGTCGCAAATCAAGCAATCTAACCGAATAAATGTCGCGAGTCGATCGGTTGGTAAAAGAGAATGCTTCGAATCGTCGCGAACGGGTAACTTTGCCAATTCAATAAGCGGCTGATCGGCAAGTAGATCACGGACTGCGGCGTCGTATGCTCTTTGAAACGCTAGTACCCGTTCCGCGTCTTCGATCATCAATTTCGCCCATTGTCGCGCGTAACGATTGCGTTCGGTATCGGTTCGAGCGTGGATACCAAGGATTTCAAGTGGAGAAATCTGACGATCGCTTACATACTGTCGGATGCTCTCCCTAAGTACTTCGACGCGTTCCAATTCATGGGTATCGAGTTGCCAATGCGAACCGTCAAGCAATTCCGAATCGCGATGTTGCCGTTGGGCGCTTGTTCGCTGCTCAATCGCAGTGACCACGACATCGACATCGCTCTGTCCGCGGGTGAGTAGTCCAGTCCAAAGCAGCGTACTAATAAGAAGCGCGTATGCGATACGACGGTGCAGTCGGCAGCTCAAATGCTGCGACCAACTCACGTCGAAGTAGGTGGTCGCAAATCTCGAAACACAGGTCGTTCCACAATCCTCTGACAACGACGGTTCTGCTCGACTGGTGCATAGACTTGGATTCTCACGTTGGCGCTATCGAGCGCATGGTGTTGCCGAACCCGAATGTCGTCCTGAAGGGTGAACCACGTACCCAACGCAATAAATGCAGCGAAGAGAATCATCATTCATTAATCCTCAGTTCGCATCGCTCGAATGTCACGAGGCGATCGCTCGGGTCTTCAACAAGCTGCCAAACTGGACCAACAAGCGTCGACAGTACAGCGCGAATGGACAGAGGACCTAGCTCGCGATGGGATGTGGGCAAGCGATGCGACAGCAAACGTTCGCGTTGAGGATCAGCGGTCGCGTGATCCGACAATGTATAACCGACCTCCTCGAGAATCACAGCGACCGCGTCACCAACCGTATTTACGCTTGCGTCAAAGCGCATCGAAATCGTTGTTGCCATCACATCGCGTTGCGCATCCGTTGGAATTGCACGAACCGTGGCGTACCTTCCTATCTGGACCTCTGCCGCTAACGATTCAGTAAATAAGAGGGTGAGAACGAGAATAGCAGGTAACAGCCAACAGTTCGCAATGTGTGACATGAATCTATGAATTCGATCAATGTGGATCGCAATTCAAGCGAACGAGATTGATGATCGCGGCCGAAACTATGACGACCTATGTATCGATTAAGCCGTGGGTCTGTGTAATCAAGAGAAGAGAAGGAGCGACCCTTAAGCGCCTCAACTCGCCAACAAATAGTGCTTCCCGTATTTTCGCAGGTGAATGCGAAACGTATCGTGCGCTTTCTGTACTCACCTCAGCTCAAATCCGAGTATGCCGGTAGCCGAGAAACTCTATTACCACCGATCTAGAAATGGCCGAAGAGAGCTGTCATGAACACTTGCTCGGACCTTTAGGATAGCACTAGATTCAAGATTTAGAGCGGTATATCTCAATGCGGAAATCGCTCACGACGCGGACAACCATATGAGCGCGGCGCCGTAGTGAGCGACAGTCGGTGCTAGTACGATCACGCTAGCTAGAAACGTACTTCTTTGCGACCATACGATAAAGCCGATTATTTGTAACCCCAAAACCCAAATTAGTCCAATACCGACAAATTCAAATGTGATCTCATAAACCCCCGGGATACCCGCGTTTGGTATGTCAATCCAAGATTTGACGTCTAGAAAATGGGCACCCGTTATAGCTCTCCTGATATCAAGTAGCATGCCGATTACGGACGTCACGATGAAGTAGAGGCACACCATCGGTACCCGACTCCAAATCGCAAATGAAAGCCAATCTCGGAACTCCATTTGTAGCTTCATGATCTTGCCGACAATTTGGAAGTAGATGGCGTCAAGACAGATCATGATCCAAAGCCCAAGGAAGCCCCACCATATCATCGCGTAAGAACCGAATGGCAAGATAACGTCCTTCAGCGTTTGATTTCTGATCGATTGGATTCGAACGAAATCGTCATCCCGTGGCGTCACTTTTACCTCGCTAAAACGCCCATATTTACCGGCTTCGATCGCTCGTTTCTCTTCTTCTGCGCGTTCTTTCGGAATGAGCTGAGTTCTCGTAATCTGAATTTCAGAATCACGTTGGTTGAACTTGTGTACGTCCGATAACACCCCTTCAAAATACGCGAGCACGGTAATCAAAATGCCGACTACTATCCAGGACCGCGCCTCTAATAAAGTCTCGAAAACCTGACGTGGGTCGTAGAAAATCTGCGTGAAAGATCTAGTGACTCTCGTATGTCTCATTTCAAAGGAGTTACGCGGTGTCGACTTAAAGTGGGAACAAGCATTTGAATGGTACGTGAGGTGTTCTAATCGAGGTAGGCGAAGGCGGAATGGCGCAAAAATTCGACGGGTTCTCCTTCCTCTGAGACGACTCAAGGAAGGCGTACGTAATCCGTACAGACACCCGGTCCGAGTCGCCATTTAATCGTGTAAATTGACTCTTTTCAAAAGTGCGTGCGATAGCAAAAGAAGGATCAGGGCTACGCGAACTAATCTGCGTTTCCTTACCGCTAACATATTAAATTGCCAACACTCGAACGCTCGTAATCACTAACGAGCCGTGAACCGTCGCTGTCTCGAATCCAGTCGTTCAGTCTCAGTTTGTTCTAACGTGTAGAAAACTCTTCAAACACGTTCGTGAAGGTGCGACTCAGTGCATGCGTGATTGCATTTGTCACGTCTAAAGTTGCAACTTCGTTTAGAAAATACAGGGTGGATCCTGAGAACTCGATCTGGAACGTGAACTCCATACGCGAGTTCCATTCAAACGGATTGGAACCGAACACGGGCTACGGGTATACAGACCATTAGCCAACTTGAGAATAAGATCAATACTCAGCTGAAGACCATCCTTAGACTGTAAATACAGCGTCTTTCAATCTTAATACTCCGCTTGTACCCTAATCGTACGATAACCGAAGAAAGTAACCTGGCTGAACTCCGTGCTCTAAACGTTCGTTAATACACGATTCGAGATCGTCCGCAACTTCGATCGCTTCGGGTGGCGCTTCAACAGGTAGTCCAACTCTACGCTGCAGCACAACGATCAAGGGTAGTAAATCCCACGCCGTATCTTCGTTACTTCTGACGACGCGGATTAGTTCTTCTTCGTTTGCTTCAGCGGCAACCAGCTCCGAAATAAGACGCATGATCTCTTCAAGGTCCGATCGACGATCAATATCGAATTCGGTATATGCCGATCTAAATTCACGAATTGCCGTTTCTTCGTCTCCTAATCTCATATGCGCAAGAGCACGGGTGCAGTTGGCATACCAGATCAGTCCTTGTCGTACCATTTCGTTCGGCAAATCTGGGTTTTTTTCGATCCAACGTTCCGCGTCGTCGCAACTGATCAGTGCTTCCGAGGGTTTATCTAGCTCTGCCAGACGTCGTCCTCTTTGAAGTAGCGAGATAAAAGCACATGCCTGCAGGTAAGGCTCATCGTTATCTTTCGCACCGTCGATCACGCTCTCGAATAGTGCGATTTCTTGTCCGAAATCACCGAGCATCCCATACTGAATCGCCAGCATTCGCTGTGCAGAAATCAGATAACCACGGATCACCTCGTTATCTGCATCGTCATAGAGTGTGAGAAACTCATTTAAACACTCCATCGCACGCTCGGATTCGGCGCCAGTTCGATGAAGGAGCCTGCACAATCTATAACGTGCAGTCGCGACTGTTACGTTCAAAGGATCTTCTTCTACCTGTAAACGGTCACCCTCCGAATTTCTGTAGATAGTCAACGCTTCGTCCAACAAAACAACGGACGAAGAAGGATCGCCTAAATTCTCTTGAGCATCTGCTTGCAGGATATAAGCTAGGAGAACTTGAGCAGGAATGTGCGATTCGTCAAGGTCGGAAAAATGATGAATGACCTTCTCGCATTCATGCGCTACCCTAGAGTGTTCATCGAGAGACAAATGAGCCCAAACTTCATTTAGCTTCATTTGGTATAGGCTTTCCAACATCGACTTGCTGCTATCGGAGGACAGTCGTTTCTCAGCTATCTCGCCGATGTCAATTACACGCTCGAATTGTTCTAGTGCGAGATACGCATCACTTCGAACTTGTGTAATGAATGCCCAATCCAATTCCCGATCGTCTCTTGATCCGTACTTGAGAAAGCCCTGCTCGATGTACAGCGCGGTGAGTTTGAGTACCTTTTCCCATCTCTTTTCCCTATATTTCTCGTCAATCTCGTCTGCGAGTCGAAGCCGTTTCGCTAGTAGCTTCTGGTCATTGACTTTTTCTGACGTTTTCGCGACTTCGTCCCACTTGAGTCGCAGATCGGAATTGCTTGGTAGCGCCTTATTAGCTAGCGCACTTTCGATACCCGATTGAATCGCGTGAGATTCAAGTGCGTCTGCGAAAAGCTGTTTTGACATTCCCCGTATTGCGTTCAAGTCGTAGAACACCACCATAAAGTGAATCAGTGACTCCACAACCGACGCTTCGTTGTTCTCACGCCGAAGTTTGTAGTAAATACTGTATAGCCGTTCAGAAGCTACATATAGTCGTTTGCGAGAATCTTCCTCGCTAATTACCGTAACCGCGCCGCGCTCGATCAATCGTCCGACCATCGTTGACACCACCCGCATATCCAGGCGAGCTCGTTTGGCGATTTCAGATGTACTCGATGCCTTCCATAGATCAATTAGAGCGATAAATACACGTCTCTCTTGTTTAGGTAAAACATCCAAGTGACTCCGGAAATAATCCGTATGTTCATCGATCAATACCACTAGCTCTTCCATAAGCTGACGTAAGGATCGATGACGTGCAAAGGTCGCAACAAACACGATCAATCGTGGATTTCCGCCAGTCAGAATTTCAAGCGGTCTAATCTCCCAGGTATTCGTTTCGGTTCCACTGACACGTGACCATAGTCGATTGCATTCTTTGGTACTAAGTGGTTTCAAAGCAACGATTCGAAAGAGCTCGAAGAATGGTGACCGCGGGTCGTCAAGCTGCCCGAATCGACTCGTGGCAGATGCAATGAGCGTAATCTGTGGCGTTGATTGGAGTACTTTTCGTAGCCCCCACCCGAAATTGTCACCCGTATCTGAGAATAACGATTGCGCGTTTTCAACCAGAAGTACAAGTCGTCTCTCTATTCGATCTGTAGCCTCGAGAACAGCCGACCGCGCAAGATCCTCGAACCCTTGTTCTCGCCAACGAGATGACAGTGACTGGTGCGTTGTAGCAAGCTCCTTCGACAGCGCCCCGTTCGTTTGGGACATCTCTCCAATGAATTGAAATAGCGTCTCCATCCAGAAGTCGGCAAGACTGTCGATCTCTTGGTTTTCTTCCATAAATCGCACAGGTAGAAAGTGTTTTGACAACTCGCGATCTGTTCGGATTTCACTCGCTAACCGCCTAAGCAACATCGTTTTACCTTGACCTCTCGACCCTACAACTAGCGCGTGTTGGCACGATCGCGTTCCGATGTTGTTTCGCACGACCTCGCTGATGGTTTGAAGCTCGTTCTGACGCACAACAAACTGTGTGGCTAGTTCTTCGTCTGTCTGTAGTAAGCCAGGATTGAATTTCCGCACCTGAGGTTCCGTTTCACTTGTAGGCTTGTTCTGCTTCTTCATCAGACTACGACCTCTAGCGTCTAAGGGGGCGCTTTGTCAACGCTACGTGGTGACCTCGGAATCGGGCGGTCCACCAATCTTTGAGTAGATTCGAAGCAAAACAGTAGCCATCCACCCGGCGTTCTAAGTAGCCATCGTGTACGAGCACATCCAATACAGAAGGTATGCGATGCCTAAGTTGATCAATCGAATCTCGATACTGTTGCGTTAACGATTCTTGTGCACTCAATGTAAACGACCCTTCAACTGCGGCCTCTGCAAGCACCTCCATCGCGATCAGATAGCCATCTTCATCCAGCGCTTCGTTTAGCCGAGATTCGTAATGCGCAAGGTCGTTTTGCCCGGATGCCCCTAACAGACTGCTTCGGTAAACGTTTTCAACGTCGTTCACACTTACGACATCCAACTCATGCTGGATGCTATGGTCTCTGATACGAGCGAAGAACGATTGAACGTGGTGAGGGATTCCTACACCCAATAACTCGTAAATAGCGTCGGCGACACCGTCTTCGATTTCTAATTCGTAAGTAGCGGCCAATTCGTCGATGCACGCAGTGCTTGTTTTTCGATCCCACGGACCGAGACGGAATGCATCCAAGTAGTTGATCCGGTCCGAAATACCAAGACGGTTCACAAGCGGTACCAATCCGATGCTACCGCTCAGGAATATAACCGGCGAATCCTCCCCAAGCGACTGAACGGTCCTGCGCAACCAACTTAGAAATTCTTCGACTCGTAGTTTGTTCTTATCTTCATTCAGCATCCGAGTTAGGAAAATTGGTAACTCATCGATGATCAGTAGTACAGGATTGCCGGAATTCGCACAATCCTGTAACAAGCGGTCGCCATGACGTTTCCAACTAGCGCTATCGAGATTCGCGCGCAGTTTTAATCGGAAATTGTGAACGTCAAGCTCGTCTACACTCTCATTGAACCAGTGTTTCATACCATCCTTGAGGCGTGATAACCGCGGTAGGTGCTCGTATGCAGCCTGTGCGATATCCGCGACGGCGTCTTCCGGGCA
This sequence comes from Gammaproteobacteria bacterium, assembly GCA_026707905.1. Taxonomy (GTDB): domain Bacteria; phylum Pseudomonadota; class Gammaproteobacteria; order Pseudomonadales; family Azotimanducaceae; genus Bin55. Next base: position 69,321 of record JAPOVY010000141.1, read on the forward strand.
TGTAGCGGCTTCAACGTCCACGAACAAGACAAGCCATTCCTCTTGATTCAACTGACGTCCCAGTTCCTGGAGTAAGCTGGTCTTACCCATCCTTCGCTGTCCACTTAGAACTACGTGATTTCGGTCAATTACTCGGTTCCGCAGTAATGCGAGTTCCGATTTACGGTCGAAAAAGTGTCCTCCTGTGACCCAACGGCCTGTCGACGACTTCATAGATGCTGCTTAAATGTAGGAATACTGGTAAATTGTATAAAACATCAATATTGTTGACAACAAATGTGTTGACAACAATATTGATGACTAACTGTCGATTACTAGATTACCGTACGTGCAGGTAGTGCGGCGTACCTTTTGTCCGAAATAGCACGCTTGGATTTCTCCATCCGATCGTGGAGTTTAAAAACACGTCGGAGCGTACCAAGTTTCCGCAAGACTTGGGACCGTCAACACATCATTAAGTTTCTACGCCGATCGAACCCTAGGGAAACCCGTCTGCTCTAAGAACCGCATATGGTCTTCTACATAAACCGGCCATTTAGTCGTAGGATACTTCGTAGTCACGTCCTCTCGATCTAGGAACCGCCAACTTCGACCGTTACCGGAATCTGAATACGACCCCCGCTCTGCGAGGCTGTATAGAACTAACTCGAGCTCGTCTCCTTTTAAAGGTCGTTCCCCACTGGATTGGCTCCACTCGCGTGCTCGAATGAGGCGCCATAGCTCGTATTCGATCGTCACAACAGAGCCATCCGTCCGGACGACGCCGAAAATAAATCTCTGTTTGTCGTTGCGGTCCTTGTGAAGGGAAGACACTACAGAGTCAAAATCCGCGAACAGTCCTTGAATGATTCGTTTGACACGATCCCTACAAATGTGGAATGGCGTTGGATCGTCTTTATTTACCATGACAGACTCTATCTCCCTACTCCACATCGGAGCAACACGTTTGATGACACTTCCTCCGTTTAGACACGCTTGTTTCGCATCCATCGTCGTGACGGACGATGTCTATTTAGAGTAGGGGAACGATCGATCGACTAACCTAATTAACATCCGCCGTCGATACTCCCCTCAACGGCGGCGGTATCGACTTGTAGCAAGCGAATAAAAAATGGACTCCGTTCGTATGAGTGGATCCCTTGCTTCTGTCGTATTTAGACCGTTTAGCGTTCTCAAACACATGCGGTAACAGATCGTCAGCACCGGTTTCCTTTCGTCACGCAAGTGTGCCACACTCTGCAGCGTCACGCGGGATACCTCCATCGCTTCCGTCTCAGCGTATTCGGGCGATCTCTTAATTCACTCGTTTTTTCCTCTGGCTTTACAATGCGAATGATGTAGGTACCCACGAACAAGATGTCGATTAATCGAATCTTCTCAGACTGGAAGACCTGCTTGGCGGAGTCCTCGTCACGCCATTTCACGCATTCGTATCAGGTACAACGCGTAAACGCGACGGGCTATTTACAGCCTTTGTTAAGGAGTAATTAAGTGAAGGTTGAATCGACGACTAAGGAACGAGTCACTCTCGTTACCATCAATAGACCCGAAGTCAGGAACGCTGTGGATAGGGAAACGGCGGAAGCGCTTGCACAGGCGTTCGTTCGTTTTGATGAGGACGAGAATGCGGATGTAGCGGTGTTGACAGGAGCGGACGGCGTGTTCTGCGCGGGAGCTGATTTGAAGGCCGTCGCCAACGGCGCGGATGCTCCTTCATTACGACCGGAGGGAAACGGACCACTTGGCTGCACGCGCATGCTGCTGTCTAAGCCAGTGATCGCGTCGGTGGAAGGGTTCGCCGTCGCGGGTGGTCTGGAACTGGCGTTGTGGTGCGACCTTCGAGTCGCCGCGGACGACGCGATATTCGGTGTCTACTGCCGCCGCTGGGGTGTCCCTCTCGTTGATGGCGGCACGATCCGGCTGAGTCGACTCATCGGCCACAGCCATGCTCTGGACATGATCCTCACGGGCCGTGGCGTGAGCGGCGCGGAAGCGAGGGAAATGGGCTTGGCTAACCGCTTAACACATTCTGGCAAGGCGCTGGAAATCGCTATGGAACTGGCCCAGAACTTAGTTGCCTTTCCACAGCTCTGCATGCGCAACGACCGGCTCTCCTCCTATCGACAATGGGGACTCCCCATCGATAAGGCACTTCAGGAGGAGACCCGTCTGGGCTTGGAAGTGATCCGTTCGGGTGAAACTCGGCAAGGCGCTTCACGCTTTGCTGCCGGGAAGGGGCGGCACGGAGATTTCGAGTCGATTTAGGAAAAGAACGAAGAGCAACGCTGGAGTGGGCAATACGCTACTCGCCTAGTCGCAAACCCGCTATTTCTAATCGCGATGCCATTGCCCCGGTTGGTGATCTGGCGTAACCAATACCGTTCCTGCGGTTGCGCGAAGCGTCGTCGACGTATCCCGACATAGCTTCCTTCGGATAGAGATGGAAGTGAAGCCAGGAAGAGCCTCGCTATGGAAAGCGATCCATCCCAGCAGTGGTAGTAAAAGTCCTGGAACTACAAGCGCATGCGTGCAGGTTCAGGGTTAAGCGGGGAATTGACGTTTAGGTAAGGTAAATTCTTAATCAAGTCGGAAACAGAATGCGGCTAGCATCGACCATGTTTGCTGCATAACTCATACCCAGTGAACCAAAAGAAAGGGCCAAATCGCTATGTAAAACACCGAATCTCGTGAAATCTCGAACATTTGACGATACGAAAACGATTCGCGTTTCTTGTGGGAGACCGCCGACACGACACTCCTCTACGAAACTCAGATAGCATTCAAGGATTACACAATCAGAATATGAGTCACCAGCTCTATGTGATGGCGCTAAATTATTTACTACTCTGCTGCTTGCTCGTGTTGAATCCTGACGTGATTCACGTATGGCGTTGCTAGCAATCAACCACTTCTTTGACATATCTGAAGTAATCGCAGCGTAGTCGCTTCGAATTGCCTCCGAGTCTGAGGAGGTAATTCCAAAAATCGAGGAAAGATGCTGTAACTTGGCTATATCCGTTTGATCTGTGCCGTTCAATATCGCGTTAACGCCAGCTTCCGTTTCATTTTGAACTTGCGTGATATTCCGACTATGTTCGTCAGCTACACGCTCACTAGTAACAGAAAGTAAATTCCCTTGCTCAGCTTGACTTAACAGGAACAACGACGACGCTTGTTCTTGTGGTGTGATGTTAGTTCGCGCTGGATCTCTCGCTAGATCCAAAATAGAGCATGTGTCTAGACATATCGTTGCCAGGTTAGCCTCGATTGTTCTAGCGACTAGGTCATCTCGATCGAGTCGCAATGGCATGACTTAGCGCGATTTCAGAAGCGTCAGCCCTTGATCAACTCTAGTTGCTAAATTCGACGCATGTTCACGCGGCCATGAATTCGCTTCCACAAGCCAACGCCTGAATAGATCCGCATCGAAACCTTGGTCGTGCTCGTGTAATGACCAAATGAACTTACATAAACGTTGCTCGTCGTTCGGATGCATGACACTCACGCCACCGTCACCAAAGGAGAGAAAAGCCTGCAGTAGATTGATCGACTCCTTAGACATCATATCCTGCAGATTCAGCCTTCGCGGCGTGATGGCTATCTCAGTATCCAATGACATTAACACCGGGGAAAGCACGAATTCCACAAAGTCATTCAGAATATCGTTGTATTGGCAAATCGTGAACCGATTACCAAAGTCCTTTGGCACTACATTCGGTATACGCCAGTCCATATAAGTGTCATTCCATAGGCAGAGGTATGACGGACCAGCTTCATCAATCGATTCACGCGAAAAAGCGATGATCTCAGTATCGTCGTCGGTTCTATTCTTAATCTCTTCTTCCCACTCTGGATCCAATTGCCAAGGGGGATTAGCTTTGTCCTTTAGATTGGTACGTAACGTAGGAGAGTTCTCGCGTGGATATCTGAATGAAACATCCTGAAAGACCTCAATCGAACCACCAATATCCATGTCGAGCTGCGAGCGTGATAGTGCAAAAATTCTAATATAGGAAACGATTCGGAGCTAATCCTGAATTTTCGTTGGGGAATTACATCGAGAACTTGACAGGAGTCAAAAAAAGGGAGTTATAGCTCTGACTACACATGACGGGTTGTGTCGCACGTTGTAAATCACCCTTGCATTACACGATTAAATGTAGATAATTACACACATACAAACAAGTAACAAAGCGGTCTAACAAGGACTTCATCATGACCCAGAAAGCACCCGGACGTTACGAGCGAAACGGTATCAGCATTATCGAGTTGTTCAAAATGATTCCCGACGATCAAGCAGCTCGCGAATGGTTCGAGAACGTGCGCTGGAAGGACGGTCGATTCTGCCCTCTGTGTGGGTCGGAGGACACGACACATCGCAAGAATGAGAAGCCGCTGCCGTATCACTGCCGAAGCTGCCGTAAAGACTTCTCCGTAAAGACTGGCACAATCATGCATCGAAGCAAACTCGGATTGCAGAAGTGGGCGGTTGCGATCTACCTCATGAACACGAACCTCAAAGGCGTGTCCAGCATGAAGCTTCACCGTGAGCTAGGTATCACGCAATCAGCTGCGTGGAAAATGGCTCACAAAATCCGTCAAGGGTGGGACTACGGTAAGACGAAACTTGAAGGCACGGTTGAGGTCGATGAGTCTTACTTCGGCGGGAAGGAATCGAACAAACATGCGAGCAAGAAGCTTCACGCCGGACGTGGCACGGTTGGCAAAGCTGCGGTCGTGGGAATCAAGCAACGCGACGGCGAAATACGAGCGAAGCACGTTACGGACACAACGAGCAACACGTTACACGGTCAGCTACTCGAAAACGTCAAGGAAGGTTCAACGGTCTATTCGGACGAACACAAGGGCTATGACGGACTGGATTTGTTCTTCGAGCATGAGACGGTCAAACACTCGGTTGGTGAGTACGTCAAAGACCAAGCGCACACGAATGGCATAGAGAGCTTCTGGGCGCTCATGAAGCGTGGGTATGATGGCACTTATCACAAGATGTCTCCGAAGCATTTGCACCGATACGTTGGTGAGTTTGCAGGACGACACAACGTGCGCAATATGGACACTGGCGCTCAAATGGAACACATGGCTCGCAACTTCGATGGGAAGCGACTGACCTACAAAGACATCGTCGCTGACAATGGATTAGAAGCGGAGGCTAGCTAATGGCTTCGTCGTCGATGGACGACAAGCCAGTGCGGAGCAACTCATACAGCATAGACGACGCACTATCGTTCCTTCGACGGATTAAAGACAAAGGCGTAGCGGGTATCGCGACGTCGCCACCTTACAACAAAGCGTTTAACGGACGTGGAAGGAAGCCCGGTTCTAACTGGAAAAACAGTAAGTTGATGGCAGACAACTACTCGCATTTTGACGACAACATGCCCGAGCATGATTACATCGACTGGCAGAGGTCGATCCTAAGAGCGTCATTGGAATGCGTCGGTGATTATGGCGTAGTGCTATACAACATCGGTCGCAAGATCAGCAACTTGGAAGAAGATCGGCGCGAGCGAATCGTTCAAGGATTCCCTGTTCGCCAAACGATCATATGGAATCGCGGAAGCACACATAATCACGGAGGACGACGACCTTCGATCCTACCACCGATCTACGAGCTGATCTACGTTATCGCTGGTCGTGAATGGCGACTCCCTGAACGATACTTACCCGAATTTCGACATTGGGGCGATGTGTGGCGCGTCAACTTTGAGACGAAGAACCCTCACCCTGCACCGTTCCCGCTTGAATTAGCACGACGAATGGCTAAACTCATCGACGGACCAATAGCCGATCCGCTCGCCGGGAGTGGCACAATGGGAATCGCTGCTTTGGAGCTCGGAGTGACGTTTTATCTCAACGATCTATCGCCTGAATATCGGGAAATGTTTCGCAAGCGACGGCGCGACTACAACCGTCATAAGTGCGAGTTGTGGAATCGCTAATCATGCCTCACATGCGTGATAGCATGGCGAAGCGAGTTTACGAGCGAGTGATCGCAGAGATCGATGGTACTGATCTCTACCCACACGAGTTTGTGCAAGCGATGATGCATGCTTGGAATCAGATCCGATTCCCGCCTGATCGCTCCGTTCACGGTCGTTACTTCGAGTACGTGATCGGTGAGACGCTGGCACAAAACGGGGTGAAATACATGTACTATCAAGCGGACGTTCAGCACGTACCGCTAGCGTCGTTTGACTGGTTTCTGTATCACGAGACGCACCCAGTATCAATCTCGTGCAAGACGAAAGCACGTGAGCGTTGGAAGCAAGCTGCACATGAAGCATTCGCATTGAAGCAGGTCTACGTCCAAGCGGTCAACTATCTAGTAACGATTGAGCGATTAGCCGCGACTGACGATAGGAAGATTCTCGCACCGCAGACGATAGATCACTTCGTCGTAGCGAACGAGCAAGAGTACACGGAGGCGATTGACGATATAACTCAACGTGAATACGTAGAGGCGGTCGATCAATCTCCAATCCGTAGAGGTAACTTCGTAGCGATAGGAGCTTGACACATGGGGAAACAACGCAAGCGCGGACGACCGCCAAAGAAGATGCCGAAACGTATTGACGCACCGCCAGAAATGGTGGCAGCTGCGTTATTCGCACCGAACGATCAAAAAGTCAAAAAACGAGCGAAGCAGAGCTAACCAGTTTTGCGTTCGCTTGTGTAGTCAGAGCTATAACTCCCTTTCGTTGCGTCAGGAATCCAAACTGATTCGTATTCGGCGCGTAATTCGTACCGATCTACCACGCTTGACAAAAATGCGCCCGGGTCCGAAGACCCAAGCGCGAACAAACAAATTAGAGCGTGCCAAGCAACGGTTTGATCACGTACTCGTATGCCGCGATACCGATTCCGATCAGCGCGGCTGAGGAAGTAATAACAAGCGCGGCGATCTCGAATTTACGAGCTCCTATCTTAGCTTCAAAACTATCAAATCGAGCGTCGATGCGTGCCAGTACGCCTTCAAGGCGGTCCTCCACGGTTTCGTTAATTGTCATCGCTAATACGCGCTTCTGTGCGTCATCGAATCCGTAATAAGAGGCATTAACATGCGCCCGGGTCCAAAGACCCGAGCGCGAACAAATAAACAGACAAACTAGCCAATCAGCAACTTGACGATTTGGTAACCGCCTAT
>JAPOVY010000027.1:0-7158 GCA_026707905.1 Gammaproteobacteria bacterium
GGTAATTCGTCTTAGACTCCAGAGAGTAGTAAGGTCGGTTATGCGTCCGTGCGACGCCAATCGATCTCTTCAATACCGTGACCGCGTAGATAGTTATTCGCGCTGCTGAAGTGCCGACACCCGAAGAAGCCATTACGTGCTGAAAATGGGGAAGGATGAGCAGCTGTTAGGATGCAGTGTCGATCGCGAGAAACGCGTGTGCCTTTCTCTTTCGCGTAGTTGCCCCATAGGAGGAAGACGACATGCTCACGACGTTCATTAATGACTTCGACGACTTTGTCGGTAAACCGTTCCCAACCCTTGTTCTGGTGAGATCCACTCGCTCCTTCGAGCACAGTGAGTGTGGCATTAAGTAATAGCACCCCTTGGGCTGCCCAACCCAATAGGCTTCCGTTTAATGGTTCGAAAGGAGCCTTCAAACCCGAATTCTCTCGCAGATCTTCTGCAACTTCCTTGAAGATATTCATCAACGAGGGCGGTTGCTTGACGCCAGGCGGCACGCTAAAACATAGTCCGTGCGCTTGTCCTTGAAAGATATACGGGTCTTGTCCGATGATCACCACTTTAACGTTGGGCAACGGACAGCTGTCGAGTGCATTAAAGATGAGCTTGGATGGTGGAAAGATGCGCTTTCCCGCACTTCGCTCCGCTAGCAAAAACTCACGAAGCTGAACCATGTAATCGGACTCAAACTCGCTCCCAAGCGCTTCTTTCCATGAGTCATGTAGAACAACTCGGTCGACCGCACTCAAGGGTGTTACGCTCGATCCCGCAACTGAGGAAATAACATGACATCGCGAATCGCGTGCTTGTCCGTCAGCAACATGACAAGACGATCGATACCTACGCCTTCGCCCGCCGTTGGCGGCATCCCATACTCAAGCGCGGTAAGGAAATCTTCGTCGATACTCATCGCTTCTTCATCACCGGCATTCTTCAGTGCGGCTTGATGTTCAAAACGCGCACGTTGATCTTCTGGATCGTTAAGTTCTGAGAATCCGTTAGCGATTTCACGACCCGCGATGAAATACTCAAATCGATCCGTGAAGTCGGGATCAGACTTATTCCGCATCGCTAGCGGCGAAATCGACGCCGGATATTGCGTCACGAACGTTGGTTGGTCGAGTTTGTGTTCTACGCGCGCCTCAAACAGCTCATTCAAGATCGCACCCGCATCCATGCTTTTGGCGACGTGGACATCAAGCTCGTCTGCGAGTTTGCGAACGTGATCTTCGTCACGAAGCACGGTCGGATCTTCATCTAGCGCGTCTGCCACCGCGTCCAACATGGTGACTCGACGTGCAGGCTTCGTGAAATCCACCTCGAGTTCGCCAAATGTCATCCGTCCTTCACCGAGCGCATCGTTCACGACGCGAAGCATCAATTCATCGGTGAGGTTCATCATGTCTTCAAACGTTGCGTAACTCTCGTAGAACTCGAGCATGGTGAATTCCGGACTATGACGTGTCGAGAGTCCCTCATTCCGAAAATTGCGATTAATCTCGAAAACGCGTTCCAATCCGCCAACCACGAGACGTTTGAGATACAGCTCCGGCGCGATTCGAAGATAGAGATCTCGAGAAAGTGCGTTGTGATGCGTGGTAAACGGCTTCGCGCTTGCCCCGCCCGGTATCGGATGGAGCATAGGCGTTTCAACTTCCCAGTAATCGCGCTCGTGGAAGAACTCACGAATCGAAGTCAGCACCCTACTCCGCGTCTGAAATACGCGGCGTGACGCTTGGTCAACGATTAGATCGACGTAGCGCCGACGATATTTAAACTCTTGATCCGCGATTCCGTGAAACTTTTCCGGCAATGGCTGCAACGACTTGACAAGCAACCGGAGGTTCTGCGCTTCTATCGTCAGCTCGCCGCGATTCGTCTTCATGACGACACCTTCGACAAAGACAATATCGCCAACGTCCGTTAGGTGTTTGAAGTCGTCATAAGATTTCTCGCCCACGCCGTCAGAGCGAACATAAACCTGGATGCGATGTCCAGTGTCATACAGCGTCGCGAAGCTCGCCTTACCCATGTCCCGTCGAAGAACGATGCGACCAGCGATCGAAACCTTGACCTGTTGGTCCGCGAGCTCTTCTTTGGTTAGACCGTCGTAGTCTGCGTGTAGAGCCGAGGCATGATGCGTTGGTTTGACGTCGTTCGGGTAGTCAAAACCTTCTTTGCGCAAACTTGCTAGTTTGTGCCGTCGAACTTCAAACTCGTTTCTTTCTTCGCTCAAACGCCAGCCTTCAAGTTTGCCGACATGAATTCGTCAAGATCACCGTTCAAAACCCGCGTTGGATCCGAAATCTCGGTATTTGTCCGTAAATCCTTGACGCGCGATTGATCGAGCACATAGGACCTAATCTGACTACCGAAGCCAATGTTCGCTTTGGCCGATTCAAGCTCTTGCTTCGCCGCATCACGCTCCTGAATCGCCAAATCGTACAGACGGGCTCGTAATTGTTTCCAAGCCTGCTCGCGGTTTTGATGCTGCGATCGTTCCGACTGGCACTGCACCACCGTGTTGGTAGGGAGATGGGTCAGTCGAATTGCAGAATCAGTCGTATTCACGTGTTGACCACCCGCGCCGCTTGCACGATACGTGTCGGTTCGGACATCGGATGGATCTATTTCGATCTCGATCGTATCGTCTACTTCAGCGTACACGTAGATCGACGCAAAGGATGTATGTCGACGATTGCCAGAATCAAACGGCGAATTCCTGACCAAACGATGTACGCCAGTTTCTGTTCGTAACCATCCAAACGCGTAGTCACCTGCGACATACAGCGTGGCACTGCGGATACCGGCGATGTCACCTGGACTAGCTTCACGCACTTGATAGTCGAATTGTCGCTTCTCGCACCATTTGATATACATCCGTAACAGCATGTTTGCCCAGTCCTGAGCTTCCGTTCCACCCTCACCGAACTGAATATCGACAAACGCGTTGCTAGCATCCGTTTCGCCGTCAAACATGCGTTGAAACTCGAGCTCGCCAAGTTGCGTTTCAGTCGCATCGAAATCCTCGGCTATTTCGTCCAAAGCCTCTTGATCGGATTCCTCAGCAGCGAGTTCAAGATAGTCGGATGCATCTGACAATGCTTGACGGAGTTGAAGCACATTTCCTACCGTCCGGTCTAGGCGTGACCGTTCCTGAGAAAGCTCTTTGATTTTCTCTTGATTCTCCCATGTTTCAGGCAGAGAGAGCTCGCGATCTACTTCCTCCAGTCGTTCGCTTTTGGCATCGACGTCAAAGAGAGTCCTTTAGAAGTGCAAAGCGAGACTCAAACGACTTGAGTTGGTCGCGCAACGAAGTGATTTCTGCCATGCGTGAAGGCCTCTTAAAACAAAAAAGCCGCGGTTGCGTGTGCAATACCGGGCAATCAATCGACGGGCTCAATTTTAGAAGCGATTAATTGAAGTGTGATCTCGCCACGGTGAGCGTTGCGATTCAATTGATAAACCATTGCGATTCGATCTGCTTCAACGAGTGGGTGCGAGAACGCGATCGCCTCAAAATGCCGAGAGCCGTTTCGAACAATGAACTTCTGGTGTTCTCGGTTTCTGCCGACACGGGTTGTCGACACAACGTCAAACGTTCCGTGAAATGTCGGTGGTGTAAAAGCTTGGCCCCACGGTTCGAGCCCTTCGATTTCGTCAACCAGCGACAGACTAACTTCCTCAGCGCTCAGTTCACCGTCAGTGTAGATGGTCGGATTGAACGCATCCTCAGCCGCCATCGTTCTAACTGCTTCGTCAAACACATTAGAAAAACGTTCAAACTGTTGTTTGTAGATGGTAAGTCCGGCAGCTCCCGCGTGGCCACCAAACTGAAGAATCAGTTTGGGGAATCTTGCGTCGACGAATGCCAACACGTCGCGAATGTGGACGCCATCGATAGAACGTGCCGAGCCCTTCAGTTTTGGGGGTTCCTCCACCTCTGCGTCAGCAAACACGATCGCAGGCGCGCCAGTTCTTTCCACCAACCGACTCGCGACCAATCCCACGACTCCTTCGTGAAAATCGCGATGGTAAACGCAGCAGCTCTTCGTGTCATCAGTATCAACGAGGTTGACCAAACGATTCGCAGTCTCGTTCATGTCGGTTTGTATCGCACGACGTCTAACGTTCATCTCTTGCAACACGTCAGCTAATTCGAGTGCTTCGTCGTGGTCTTCGGTGATCAGCAACTGGATACCAACGGAAATATCGTCAAGTCGTCCAGCGGCGTTGATACGCGGACCTATTCGGAAGCCGAGTTCGCGCGTCGTTAGCGTTTCAATTGGTGTTCGACTGACCTCACAGATCGCTCGAATGCCAGGTCTCATATGACCGCCGCGCATCCGGCGCAGTCCTTCACTCACCAATCGACGATTGTTCAAGTCGAGTGGCACCATATCTACCACTGTACCGACCGCGACCAAATCCAACCATTGACGCATATCGGGTACGTCGAGATCGCGTGCGTCGAAATACCCACGTTCGATCAGCTCACGTCGCACAGCCGCAAGTAAATAAAAGGCGACACCGACACCGCAAGGTTCGCTCTCGAAAGCCGAATTCGGTAGATTGGGATTTACGATACTGTGTGCCGGCGGCAGGTGATCTTGGTCATCTGGCGCGAGATGGTGATCCGTCACGATTACGTCAATCTTGTGGGATCTCGCGAGTTCAATCCCATCGATAGACGACACACCGTTGTCGACGGTAATGAGAAGGTCAGGATCGTCGGGTAGCAACGTCTCAACAAATCGCGTCGTCAAGCCATAGCCAAAACTAAAACGATTTGGTACGCGGAAATCTGCAAGGTCGTAGCCGATCGCGCGAAAGAAGAGAATGAACAGCGAACTAGCGGTAGCCCCATCGGCGTCATAGTCGCCGCACACCAAGATACGCTCGCGATTTTCGATCGCTTTAATAATGCGATCAGCGGCCCGTCCGATATCTGGAATACCCTCGGGTTGATCCAATTGACTGATGCGATAGTCAATTTCCGACGGTTTACTAATGCCTCGCGCGCTGAGAATTCGCGCCATCGGTGCAGATACTCGGAGCGCTACCTGAAGCGTCTCGAGGTCAGCATGAGCTTGCCGAGTTTTAATTAGGAGAGACGTCACTTACGCTAAACTCGCGCTACGCCAAATCCACAACTCGGATTTTCTTAATCGGCGAAGCGATGTCGTCAAGCGATTCAAGCTCCTGCAAAGATTTATTCAATTCTCGTTCTACCACTGTATTCGTAAGAATGACGACTGGAATAACAGAGGTGTCGGCCGATCGGACCACTTCCTCCTGCTTCTGCACCATTGAAGCAATAGAAATACTGTGACTCGCCAAGACCTCCCCAATCGATGCGATGACACCCGGTCGATCAGTCGCTGCGATACTAAGAAAGAACGCGCTTGAAACATCGCTAATACTCCGGGGTTTTAGAGCATTGCCACCGATTCCAGGTTGTCGATATAGACCTGACGCAATGTTGGTCAGGTCAGCGATTACCGAGGAAGCGGTCGCGTGTCCACCAGCACCCGGTCCAGTAAATCGCAGTACACCCGTGTTAGTTGTGCCTAGCTGAACAGCATTCTCAACATCGTTCACTTTTGCCAATAGATTGTCTTTCGGTACCAAGGCAGGATGGACACGCATTTCAATCACGTCGTCGTCCTGTCGACCGATCGCTAAGTGCTTTATCGAGTATCCGAATTCGTCAGCGTGTCGAATGTCGTCGATGGTGATATCTTGGATCCCTTCGCAATATACCTCATCGATCGCAATCGGCACATTAAAAGCGAGCGCGACCAGAATCGCGAGCTTCTGAGCCGCGTCCATTCCACCAACGTCGAACGTCGGGTCGGCTTCCGCGTAACCGAGTTCTTGAGCACGGCGCAGTGCGTCCTCGAACGCTACGCCTTCGTCTGACATTGCGGTCAGGATGTAGTTACACGTTCCATTGATGATGCCTGTTAACCACTTGATGTTATTGGCAGGGAATCGTGTTTTAAGCGCCGCGATAATCGGAATACCTCCGGCGACAGCAGCTTCGAACGCCAACGGCACGTCACGGTCGCGCGCAATCGCCAGTAACTCGTTACCGTGCGTTGCAAGAACTGCTTTATTCGCCGTGATGACACCACGTCCGCGACTCAGACAAGCCTTAATTAGGTTATATGCCGCGTCTGTTCCGCCAATCAATTCGATCACGAAGTCCAGGTCGTCGTCTTTGACTAGATCCTCAAGATCCGTGCTGAACGCGATCGTGCCTAACGCGACTTCATCACGTAGTCGTCTACTCGCGACTCGCGTTACACAAAGCGGATTACCTGTAATGCCACTAAGTTGATCAGCGTTCGTACTCGAGAGCTCTAACAACCCTTGCGCGACAACCCCTAATCCAGCAATCCCTACGTTTATCGACAAACTTGATGCACGTTAACTAAAAAACCACAGCGACTAACAAGCCGCATACGAAGCCCAAATTGTAGCTTGGAAGCGGCGTGTCGGTATCGACACTAAAAAGCTGCTACGGATACGCACATCTAGGTGACGAACATCGCCACTCAATCTCGAACATTCAACGACAAATCCGAACAGATATAGGCGTTTATCATTCACGGCGAACCGAAGAGAACGAGCTCTCCTTGCGAATCTTCACGGAGAACCGTTAAAAAGTAGCATGGATGCATGTATTGGTTCGGCTTGGGAAGGTAGAGGATTGCTGTAGATGACGGAACGAACGGCTAAACTGTCGGTAGACGGAAACGAAATCGATCTACCGGTACTTTCGCCGTCGGAAGGCTTCGACGCCATCGATATCGGTGTATTGATCCGAGAAGGTTACGTTACCTACGATCCAGGCTTTATGTCGACCGCATCATGCGAGTCCACCATCACGTACATTGATGGTGACCAGGGCATCCTTCGCCACCGTGGGTATCCGATTGAGCAGCTCGCTGAGCAATCCAACTACCTCGAATTGACCTATCTACTGCTGTTTGGCAAACTGCCGAATACGTCAGAATTTGAGGCGTACAAAGCGAGGATTCGGCAAGAGACCGTCGTCGACGACCGGCTTGTCGCTTTGTGCGCAAGCCTGCCACGGGATGCACATCCAATGGGTGTCGTGTGCTCGTTAGTAGGCGCAATGTCTGCGAT
>JAPOVY010000027.1:7168-9033 GCA_026707905.1 Gammaproteobacteria bacterium
TCACAACGAGGTCGATATCACCGACGGAGCTTGTCGCGACGACGTAGCGATTCGACTCATCGCGCAGATCCCCATCTGTGCGGCTATAGCGTACCGTCATTCTGTAGGGAAGGCGATGCTTCAGGCGAATCCTGAACTCGATTACGCCGAGCATTTCCTGCATCTCATGTTCTCCGAAGACGAGAACTCAGTCGTAAATCCCGTACTCGCGAAAGCCATGGATCGCATCTTCCTGTTGCATGCTGACCATGAACAAAACGCATCGACCTCAACCGTTCGATTGGCGGGTTCAACCGAAGCAAATCCCTACGCGAGCGTCGCGGCGGGGATTGCCGCACTGTGGGGACCTTCTCACGGTGGTGCGAATGAAGCTGTTTTAGCGATGCTGAGTGACATTGGTTCGCTCGACAAGATCGGCGACTACGTTTCAAAAGCCAAAGATCCAGATGATCCGTTCCGCATCATGGGTTTCGGGCATCGCGTCTACAAGAACTACGACCCGCGGGCGAAGGTCATGCAACAGACTTGTGACGAGGTGCTGAATGAATTAGGCATTGAATCTGATCCAATTCTTCAGATGGCTCGCGCTCTTGAGAAAATCGCACTCGAAGACGAGTACTTCGTCGAAAGAAGGCTCTACCCCAACGTCGATTTCTACTCTGGCATCATCCTCAAGGCTATGGGGATTCCTGTCGAGCTCTTCACCGTCATATTCGTGACAGGTCGCACGTCCGGGTGGATCGCTCAATGGAAGGAACTAGTCAGTGAGCCATACAAGATCGGTCGTCCGCGTCAGATGTATACCGGGAACTGCACTCGTGATTACGTGCCAATCGAGGCGCGTTAGATAGATTCACGCCCGACCATAAACACGGACGGGATTTGCCAATGAAATCGGTTTTCTATTGCCTTAGTGGTCCAGCAGGACATGCGGCAAATGAAATCGTTGACGCAATCGCCGTGAGCGCTGTGTTTGATCAACCTGTCGCGGTTGCCTTCATTGGAGATGGCGTTTGGCAGTTGTTTGATCAGACTGTGACCGAAGACGGTAAGAACACGACCAAATTCTTGTCTGCGTTACCTTCGTTTGACGTATCGGAATTCATGGTTGAAAGAGAGAGCTTGAACGATCAACGCCTCATCGAACGATTTCATGAACTGCGCGCCGATGACCATACGTCGTTTCTGAATCATGTCGAAATTAAAGATGGTGGTGCGATCCGATCTCGTATGCACGAATTCGACATCGTGGTTACTGACTAATGCTGCACCTTGTTCAAGCTCGTCCTGGACTCGCCAAGTGCAAGGAGAGCGTTCAGCACGGTGATGACGTCGTGTTCATTGGCGACGGTGTGGTTTGTGCGGAACCTATCTCGAGTTGTCGGGTGTTTATTCAGACAGACGACGCGAAACGATGTGGTGTAAACATCGACGAACACGCTGAACCTTGTAACAGGACAGACTTGGTTGCGCTTGTCGTTAAACATAACCAATCTGTGTCATGGCGCTAGTTCACGGAACCTTCAAAACCAACTAAACTACGTCTAAACATCCAAGGAGGCAGTAGATGGTAGAGGAAGTTTCATCATTCGATGGCGGATGCCGATGCGGCCAGATTCGTTACACGTGCTCGAGTACACCTGTATTTACCGCACACTGCCACTGCCGAGACTGTCAGTATGCATCAGGTGGTGGATTCTCAACGATCGTAGTTGTACCAACCGTTGGCGTCGATATGAGTGGCGATCTAGGAGGTTTCACAGTTACTGCAGATAGCGGCAACGAGTTGACGCGCAAGTTCTGTTCGAACTGCGGTACTCCCATCTTGACCGAAATGCTCTCGAATCCCCAAATCATGGTGCTTA
>JAPOVY010000042.1 GCA_026707905.1 Gammaproteobacteria bacterium
GTACAGAGACCTTTATCGACGAAATGTCAGTTCGTGAATCTGCACCGGCTTCCATCTTCTGTGCACAGTCGACGACCATGAGCCGAGAAGATTGGATATCCATGTAAGAATCTGCGATGAATCCTTGCATGAACTGCTTGTGTTCTAAGGTTTCGCCGCCGTGTACTTTCCGCGTCATAATGCGATCGACCATTAGGTCGAAGCACCGCCACATGGAACCCACAGAGTTCATGCAGTGATAGATGCGCCCTGCGCCTAAACGATCTTGTGCAGCGGCATGTCCGGTACCGGTTCGTCCGAGTTGATTTTCTTTCGGCACACGAACGTTTTCGTACTTGATTTCACAATGGCTTGACGCCTTGCCCCATACGGGTACGCCACGTATGATGTTCACGCCCGGTGTGTTTTTTGGCACGATGATCTGCGTCATCTTTTCATTTGCGCCGCCCGGATCGTCAGGATCTGCTGTTCGACACATGACGATGTAGAAGTCGGCAGCGTGTCCATTGGACGTGAACCACTTGTGTCCGTTGATGACCCACTCGTCGCCGTCCAGTTCCGCACGGGTGGTGAGAGACCGCGGGTCTGAACCGGGATTCATTGGCTCCGTCATCGAAAAACCTGACTGCATACGACCTTCGGTGAGGGGAATCAGCCACTTCTGATGCTGTTCAGGCGTGCCGTACTTGACGAGGATCTTTTGATTTCCGGAGTTCGGTGCAACGACCCCAAATAACGACGCGGCACCAGGACTGTAAGCGAGTACCTCATTCATATATGCATGCTGCATGAAACTGAGACCCATACCACCGAACTCTGGTGGCAGATGTGGCGCCCAAAGTTTCGATTTCTTTACCCGATCCTGTACGCCGCGACGCAATTCAGACGCTTCCTGTTGCGCTTCGCGCGACGGTCCTCGTCCGTCAGATGTAGATGCCCAGAGCTTGTCTTCTACGGGCAGAATATCCTCATTGATGATTTCAGCAGTTGCTAAGCGGACTTCGTTGACTTCGTCATCAAGGGTAGGGATTGGCTTGACGTTCATTTGCATGGCGCGTACCGTGTTATCAGGCTTTGAAGGTCGCATGATACTAGCGGACATCTTCGCGTCTGTGTATAGGAACGCTGAGTTCCAGACGAAGACAGCTAACCATCCGACAACGCGACGCAATGTGTGGACCTTCCTGAGTCGCGTCGGCCGTTCGCTTTCATGATCCACTTCTATAATCAAACTCGCGTTTATCGGCAGCGTGCATACCCGTTGCCCGCACTCTAACTTATTAATTTGTACTTCAAAATATGCCTACGAACGGCTTGACATATCCCCATGACAAGCACCCTGACCACGGTTCGACGATCGAGGTTGCGGAGGGTGTTTTTTGGTTGACGATGCCGATGGGTGGGTCGCTGACGCACATCAATCTTTACCTTCTTGAAGACGATGACGGTTGGTATGTCGTCGACACTGGGCTTGGAACGACTGAAACCCGTGACCTCTGGGTCGAGATATTTGAATCTTCGTTGCGAGGTAAGCCTGTGAAAGGCGTGATATGCACGCACATGCATCCAGACCATATCGGACAAGCAGGGATGATTACCGAACGGTTTCGTGTCCCACTGTATATGACCCGATCCGAGTATTACCAAGCACGTTCGATGTTCTCCGGATTTTCCTCGTACGGTGCGAATTGGTTAAGTCAGGAGTTCTATCAGCGCTCCGGGATGGATACGTCCTACTTGGAGAAGGCTGGACGTGAGTGGCGTCGACGCGCACCCGAAATGCAGGCTCGTTTTCGCACGCGAGCGGAAGAAAGCGAAGGCGAACATGCCGCGTTTCCAGTTGGTTTTCGAAGATTGCAGGAAGGTGATGTACTTACGATTGGTGGGCACGATTGGCTCGTCATGGTCGGCTCGGGTCACTCCCCGGAACATGCTTGTCTGTTTTGTAAGAGTCTTCGCGTACTTTTGTCCGGAGACCAGATACTTCCTGTTATCACGAGTAACGTAAGTGTTCATCCGTCGGAACCGGAAGCGAATCCGCTGAAAGTGTGGATGGAATCGCATGATCGCTTTCTCGATTTGCCGGAGAGTACGTTCGTACTTCCCGCGCATAACTTGCCGTTCTACGGTGTCCGACCACGCTTACGTGCATTGATCAACCACCACGAGGATCGCATGCTCGCTATCGAGGAGCACTGCACGACTCCTCAAACAGCAAAAGCACTCCTGCCAGTCCTATTCAAGCGCGAACTGGACGCTCGTCAGATGATGATGGCGCTTGGCGAAGCGATCGCACATTGTCATTTACTGTTACATCGGAATCGAATAGAGCGGATTCTTGACGAAGATGGGATCTACCGCTATCTCTCGATTGATCCTGACCTCGAACGGCGCAAGCACCCTGGGCACCACGATGCGCCGGACGATTCGCCGATGTTGGTGTAGACCATGACATCGCGTATGTCCAGATTTTGGTCGTTCTGTCGACACACCGTCTGGCGAGGGCTACGTTGGGGATTCAAGTTCCCGTTCTACGTTCGAATGCTGATTGGAGTATTCCTCATCGTATTGGGCTTTTTCGGGATTCTGCCGATCCTTGGCTTTTGGATGATTCCACTAGGTATCTTGTTGATCGGTACAGCACTGCCGTGGACGAGTGATCGGATTAAGCAGTGGATGGCGACTGTGGAACCGGAGATCCGCACTCAGAAGCGCTAGGGAGGAGCGCTGCTCGTATCTAGCCAGTAGTTACCATCAGCGTGGGGGCGTATATATCCTGCGGTTGGCGTCGCGAAATGGGTCCCGATCACGAGCGTGTCCGAGTTGGACAAGTCTGCCAGCAGGCGTCCACGCGTTTCGAGTCCTTGTTCGGCATCCGTGTCTGCGGAACTGCACCAATCGAGCCGGGTCATCTGGCATGGGTGGTGAATACAGTCTCCCGTGATGATCGCGCGTTGACCGTTCGATTGAATCTCAACGCTGACGTGACCCGGTGTATGTCCGGGCGTACGCCGTAGCGATATACCTGGAACTATTTCTGGTTCGGCATTGGCGTCAACGAGACGCATAAGTGGCTCGATGGGTTTAACGCTATCGCCATAAGCCTCGTCGAAACGACCACTTTCTTGATCGCTCGTCCAATACTCCCATTCGTCGGTGGCGACGAGATATTCGGCGTTTGGAAACGTAGGAATCCACTCGCCGTCGACGTATCGAGTATTCCAGCCCACATGATCAACGTGTAGATGGGTACAGAGCACGATGTCGATCGTATCGGGTTTATAGCCCGTCGTCTTCAAATCTTCGAGAAAGCTTGTCTGGAGATTGGACCACGCGGGGATGCTACGTTGTTTGTCGTTGCCGATACAGGTGTCTACCACAATGCGAGTATCGCCAGTGTCCACAACGAGCGCATGGACGCTCATAATCAAATTACCCGCTTCGTCCATGAAATGTGGTCGCATCCACGTCAAGGGCAGACATGCATCACGCGTTGCGTCCGGCAAGATGAACCGGGATCCGCCGGTTACCTCTAACTCAACGACGCGCGAGATTTTGATGTCGCCGACGCGCCAGACCTCATTCATGAGGCGTAGGGAAAGTAAGCGGTCAGATTAATGGAATTGAGGTTGAGAAGAGACTGCGATGGACGCTTCGATATCCCAAATTGCTTTCGCGATCGCTTGGCCGATCAGGTCTAGACGTCTCACTTGGTCGACACGGTCCTCAACCTGACGCAGTTGAGCACGTGAGAATATTGAATCGAGGATACCGGTCGCATGTGCGAGACAGATCAACACGATATCTCTTGGATCTGGAATCGTGTCGGTAAACAACACTTCAGCGATCCTCAACTTCACTTCCTTATCGGCTGCGCCGTCAGTAATCGGGTAGCGGCGGGATTTGAAAACCCAAAGAAATCTGTGTTCCTCACGATGCAGGATCCCGCGTTCTACAAGTCGGTCAAGAGCGACTTCCCTAATCGACTCAGCGTGTACGGCAGTGCGTTCAATCCAGAATCGTGTTGATTGAGGCTCCGTCTCGCTCGCGATGAAACTTAGTAGGCCATCCAGCAGATTGTCACCTGTGGGCTCCGTATTGACAACCGTTAAAGACTCGAGATCAGTGTCGATACGGTCGCGCAGGGCGAGATCCATTAATACTGCGCCACTTAACGCATAGCGAATGGTCCAGTCAGGAACCTTGATGAATGTGCCGTCACTGTCGTGCAGTGTTAAGAGCAGCACTTCCTCGGCGATACTAAGCGTGTTTTCCATGACGAGCCCGAATCAAGAAAGCCGATTTTATTCTGAAGGGTGTATCACAAGAAGGTGCGAAAGACAGGCGAATCATCCGGAATTTACCCGTCCTTCGTTCGCCAGCTGTTTGCGTAGTCAGGGAGTTCAATACTGTCAGTTACAGTATGTACGGTAGGGTCGAGTTGCTCGCGTGAATCGATCATCACGGCGTATTCATTCGTATGTTGCGCTTCTTGTTCAAACATTCTTCTGAGAGCTTTAGGGTGTGGACCATGAGTCAATCCACTCGGATGGTACGTTAGGTGTCCCTCCGAGATTGAATCGCGACTGAAGAAATCTCCAGCGTGATAGAAAATCACTTCATCGATGTCGTCGTTACTGTGAAAAAACGGTACCTTCAATGCAGTGGAATCTGTTTCGAACGGCCGAGGTACAAACGTACTGACAATCGCTGTGTCACACTCAAACGTTGCATGGGCGCTCGGTGGAAGGTGGTAGCGATGACTGTTCACAGGGAGGATGTCTTTGATGTCGAGCAATACTGGGACGGTATCGCCTTTCCAACCTACAGCGTCTAATGGATTGTGACCGTAGTTAATCGTTGAGATCTGACGACGCCGATTCACCCTGACTGACCAGGCTCTGTCCTCTTGCTGTTTGAACTGTTCATCGAGCTTTGGAAAAGCTAATACGGTTGGGTCCCAAAGCGCATGTCGGCCAAGTAGACCGCGGTCCGGAACTCTAAAGCGCATCGATCGAGTTTGAAGCATCAGAACGCTCGAATCTCCGACGGTTTCGAATCGCCACATCGTCCCCCGCGGAATCACAAGGTACCTCCCAGCAGTCACGTTAAGGTGACCGAAGTCGCAGAAGAAACTCAGTTCACCAGAGTGGACGAAGAGCAATACGTCGCCATCCGCATCGCGTGCGAGCTCGTCCATCGATTCACTGGTTCGCCAGTACGACAGTGTCAGAGACTCACTCTCAAGGAGCGGTGGTGCTGAAAATGGATGTGCAACGTTCTCGACACGATTTAGGTCATACGCCCGTGGACGCAAAGGTCCATCAATCGAATCCCAATCCGTTGGGGGGCGAGGGTGATAGACGTGCGACGCAGGTCCATCGAATCCGTCGCGTCCGATTTCGCGTTCGAAGGTGCCTTCAGGCAGGTCGCGATGGGCTTGTCGAGAGTATCGGCCTTGTGTCCAATAACGCTCAAACGACTTCACGGAAATGACCTCGCTCCTCCTGCTCGCGTTCTATCGATTCGAATAGTGCCTGAAAGTTCCCTTCGCCAAAACCTGTATTGCCCTTGCGTTGGATCAATTCAAAGAAAACTGGCCCGATCATATCTTGGGTGAAGATCTGCAAAAGAACACCGTCATTTGGACTGCCGTCAATCAATATATTGAGTCGTTCTAAGTTCTCGACGATCTCCTGGTGACCAATGTTGCGTGCCTCAAGGTTCTTGTAGTACGTCGATGAGGTGGGTTGAAATACGGTTCCGCGCTTGGTGCATGTTTCGACCGCCCGAAAAATGTCGTCTGTATGCAGCGCGATATGTTGTACGCCACCACCATGATGGACGTCGATGAACTCGGCGATCTGTGACTTGGGGTCGGTAGGTTCGTTGATCGGGATCTTTATATTGCCACATGCGCTAATGAGTGCAACGCTGAAAAGCCCAGAGTGTTTTCCGTGGATATCAAACGTTTGTAACTCGCGAAATCCAAATACATTCTTGTAGAAATCGACCGCATGCTTCAATTGACCTTCACCCACATTCTGAGTTACGTGGTCTACGTGCGTTAGCGAGCCGCCTGGTTTGGTCGCGACTGAGTACCGATATGAGAAGTCCACGTCATAGATCGACTCCGAACCATAGCGGTCCACTAGATAGATGAGTGAGTCACCAACGCCTTTAATCGCGGGTATATTCAACTCCATAGGTCCCGCTGTGCTCTCTACGATCTCAAGCTCTTGTCGATGGGCACATTCAAGTGCGTGGCCGATATCAGGAACTCGAAACGCCATCGCGTTTGACGATGGACCATGCTCGCTCGCATATGCGCTCGCGAAACTCTGAGATTCTGCGTTGACGATGAAGTTAATGTCGTTTTGGCGATAGAGGCGGACATCCTTATGACGATGGTCCGCGACACAGACAAAACCAAGACAGCTGAGAGCGTCCTCTAGATCACGGGCATTCTTCGCCGCGAACTCAATGAATTCCAACCCTTCAGTTTGAATCGTGTCGGACGGCATCGGGATCATTTCTGTTCTCGAGGTTGCTAGTACAGGACTACCCATTTCCAACTCGCTCCTGCAATAGATTTACTATTGTGACAATTTTAGTAGATGAAATATCTTTTTCAACTAATTATTTTGTTAATATCTCTTATTAATGTATGTATTCCTGATTATTCGTTTCTTGTTAATTCGTTCCGATGGGCGACCGTTCGATTACTGACTTGTCGGAGGAGATAAATACGTCAATTTACGCTCTGCTCGCGCGTCGCTCAATTTTTGGTTTTCGTGCGCAAGTAAGCTAGTGCATCGAACGACTCACTCGCACTGATGGCACGCGTCAAGGACCTTGACAAACTACGGCGATCATTCCCGCGCCTAAATGACTTCTTTGATGCGGTCGCGGATAGTAGTTATCCACCCAAACAGAACATGCCGCTGCTCAACGCGATGGTGCGTGTTGTGAATTCGCAAATGCTCTCAACTGCATCCGCATCAGCGATTTACAAGCGCATTGAGTCGAAGGCAAAGACGAGGCGAGTCAGATACCTTTCAAATCTGACGGTCGAAGAGTTTCGTGCCTGCGGCATGAGTAACGGTAAGATCCGATCTATCCACGAGTTTCGCGATCGGTATCAGAAGGACCGCAGTCGATATGAACGATGGCGCGAGTTGCCCTTTGATGAGCTAAAAGAGGAAGTAGATTCAATCTGGGGTATATCGACGTGGACAGCTGAGATGCTCGCGATGTTCTACTTTGGACACAAAGATGTCTTTCCGAGTAAAGACCTTGCGATCAATCGCGGTGTCGAGTTGATTCGACGTCATATTGATGAAGGCTTTGATCCTGACGATGGTGTACCTTATAGGACGTTGCTGGCACGTTGTATCTGGCGCTCTATCGAAGTTAAGTATTGGCAGGCGTTCGATTAAAACGCTTGTATATGTAGCGCAAGCTGTCGAGTCGACGAGTGAACCGATCTCGACGCGCCGCACAGGCGAACGCGAAGAACATAGAATTAGCGCCTTCTTCTCGCCTTCCCGTGCTTTGTGATACGCCTATCTGCGCGTTCATCTGTTCTAATCGCAGCTTGTCTGCTCCTTTACTCCCCGCCGTCGTTCGGAAAGGCCTCAACTTCTGAAGAACCGTCTGAACCCAGCATTGGGTTGGAGACGATTACTATCGATGGTCACGATGGCGAAACGCAGCAAGCGATCGTTGTACCTCATGAAGCAAGTGACGTTGATATCGTTATCGATGGTGTAATCGAAGAAGGGGTGTGGCAAAAACTCCCGACACATGAGGAGTTTTACGTTACTGACCCTGATACGCTCGAGGGAGCGCCACTGAGGAGTCAATGGCGGTTCTTTTACACGGATCGCGGGTTTTACATTTCAGCGCAATGTGACCAAGATACCAAGCTACTTGTTGAGCGTCTATCGGCTCGGGACTTAGGATTCCTGAATCGCGATTACGTTAGCTTTACGATCGACACATCCGGCGAAGCACGTTACGGGTATTGGTTCCAACTCAATCTCGGTGGCAGTCGATCGGATGGCACCATTCAGCCAGAACGACAGTTCAGTGATAGTTGGGACGGTGCGTGGTACGGTGAAACAGCTCGGACGCCAACAGGTTGGTCGGCCGAGTTCTTCATTCCATGGTCCATCATGAGCATGCCGCAGGTTGAGGGTGAGCGTCAGATGGGCATCGTGATGCAGCGCAATGTTGCCTATCGAAACGAACGTTATGGCTATCCGCCTTTACCTTTCACGAAACCGAAATTCCTGTCCGGATTTAGGAAATTGGCATTAGGTGAGATT
The DNA here is from genome assembly GCA_026707905.1 of Gammaproteobacteria bacterium. Classification (GTDB taxonomy): domain Bacteria; phylum Pseudomonadota; class Gammaproteobacteria; order Pseudomonadales; family Azotimanducaceae; genus Bin55. The sequence goes on from JAPOVY010000042.1 coordinate 8,331, forward strand.
GATCCGCACCAACAACTGAGTTTCTTTCCACAAGTTTCGTCGACTTACAACGCGATGGCAGACTCCACGAAGGGGCAGGCAGGTTTAGATGTTTTTTGGCGACCTTCGCCGAACCTTCAAGTAACGGCGACTGCAAATCCTGATTTCGGTACTGTCGAAGCGGACCAAGTCATCATCAACCTAACGGCGATAGAGACGTTCTTTCCAGAGAAAAGACTGTTCTTCCTAGAAGGTCAAGAGATCTTCAGTCCGACGGGTGGCGGCGGAGGTTGGAGTGGTGGTTCTTCTGCGAGACTACTGCACACACGCCGTATCGGACAACGTCCGATTTTCCCAGTTTTACCTGACGATACGGACTTCGACTATGAGCAATTCAGACAACCATCTGATTTACTCGGCGCAGCAAAAGCTACAGGTCAGGTCGGTAGTTTGCGATATGGCGTGTTGACGGCCATTGAGGACGACACGGCTTTCTATGGCATGCTAGACGAGGAGAGAGTCGCGGTCCACCAATCCGGTAGGGACTTTGGTGTTGTACGTGCACTTTGGGAAAACAGCAACGGTGACTACAAAGGTCTCGGCTTCATGTCGACCCGATTGGAGCACCCAACGATTCAGGCAAGTG
>JAPOVY010000035.1 GCA_026707905.1 Gammaproteobacteria bacterium
CGGGCTTGAATAGCACCAAGTACCTCGCCACCGCCACCGATAACACCCGCGGAACCCGCGTATTCCGTAGCACGTGTAGAACTACGTTGCATAGCGGCGCCACTTGCGATCATCAACCCACCTGCGAGGAGCTTGGCACGCGCTTTATTCCTTTCCTCTCGATACGCAATCGCATCCTCGTAGGACCCCTCACGCCATTTCTGATATGACGGGTACATCCGTGAAGCAAAGTCGCCGTAATACTCATCTAGTGTATCGATAAAAAGGTACTCGCGTTCCCGAATTTGCCGAACTCGTCTTAGCATTGGATCTTCTTCCGAAGGCATCCTGGAAATTCGAACAACATCACCTTTTTCCACCGTCAAATGGGCGTCGAAAGCATCGGGAGAGAACTCCTTGGCGAACAACAATTCCGCAGTCGCTCGAATCTCTTGTATTTCGTCGTTCGGGAGCTGGGCGTGAAACTCGTACATCCGATCGGCGACAGACTTGTACATCGTCTGAAATGGGTCCACGTTCGCGGGAATTTGTGGGTCATACGCGAATTTACTAGCGAGCGTCTCGTATTCATCCTCAAGCCAGACGACCCCTCGTGCATCTTGCACGGCCATGTGTACGATCAGGCGTTCTCCATCCGAATGCAAGATGGTGCCTGAAATCGTCACGTCAACGGCGTAGGAATCTCGTGGAAGAACCCGTACTGCTCCCCAGTTACCTGTCGACTGCAAAAGCTCCTTCGCAAAATGCGCGATGTAGTTAGCTTCAGCACGTCTAATCTCGTCCGTGATGTTTAACGCGGTTCGTTCGTCGTATGACTTTGGTACGTTTGCATCGAGAACTTTGACACCTACGTTCAGCAGTAGGTGTTCTGGAATCGATTTTGTCGCGGTGACAGGCGGCGCTAGGTCGACGTAACGCAGCGTGGGTTTAAGTGTGCACCCACAAAGCAGTACACCTAGTGAAATGGCGACAAGTGTTGGAAAGGCTCTCACTTACGCTTTTCCAAATAACGACGTAGTTCTTCCCATAGCGCTTCACGCAACTCGGGATCTTTTTCTGCGAGCGCTGCTTCTCTTAATTGACGTGCGATAACGTCGTCATCCTTTGCGTCCGGAATATCTGCTTGTCCAATGGTGATACTTGGTCGATTCGGATCGGGCGGTTGGCTACGACGGTTGGGATCCGTCACATTAGGAATATGTTCTCTCGATGTACCACCAACCGCACTCGGTCGTGTTCCACCTTCGCTCCCACGTTGATCTTCTTCGGCCAAGACGGCGTCGCCGGGAAGCGTCTCACCACCGGCACGTTCGTTAATTTTTTCGGCGTGTTCTTCGCGGTCAGCCATGATGTTGCCATCGATGCCAGCTAACGTTGCTTCGAGCGCTTCGTCGGATTCGGACTTCGCACTTCCTTCTTCATCTTCCTCAGTCGCTGGATCTGGGATTCCTTGCCGTACTTTCTCGTTCTCAGGGAGTTCGTTGCTAACGACCCAACCACCATTCTCATTTCCGTCGGGAGTTCCGAGGACACCGGCGCCAGGATCGTCTTCAATCTCGATCTCCTGTCCGCCTTCTGGTTGGTCACCCGCGCCAGAACTTGGTAGACCGGCGATATCTTCACCTGTTTCGGCACCGACGGCAGAGCCTGATTGCCGCTCATCGCCGCTGCGCTGGCTAGCCATACCACCTTCGCCGGACGCTTCGTTTTCACTATTCTGTTCACTATCGTCTGCAGTCTGTAGTGGTCCGCCTGAGGGCAATTGACCTTGCTGCCCCTCTTCTACGCCGCCTCGTTGTTGACCACTACCGGATTCCGCTTGCGATCCTCGTGACCGATCACCAGTTTGCAGCTCCGGAAGTCCTGGAACACTTGGGAAGTTCGTACCGCTACCTTGCTGGCTACCCGAGCTGCTTGATGAAGACGGCGAAGGCATCGATGGTGTTTGTGGCATACCACTAGTCGGAGGGGACGGTAATACACTCGGTGTCGAAGGCATCCCTGAAGTAGGTATCGACGGCAGCCCCGGCGTTCCGCGACCAGTTGGCGATGGCATGCCACCTGGCATTGACGAAGGTGACCCGGTTTGACCCGGTTGCGTGCTAGGCGACGGCATTCCCGGTGACGTACTCGGTTGAGGTAGCGATCGACTAGGTTGCGGCAAGCTGGTTGGCGGTGGGGGGAATACATCCGGTGTCGGCATAGGCGGACGAGGATGCGAACTAGGCATCATGTTCATGCAACCCGTCAGCGCGAAAACGCTAGCGAATAAGGCGATCGCTTTTCTCGCAACGCGAACGACCTGGCGACGACGTGTAGTTGAGGACGCGACTTCAAGGTTCATGACACTCGGTTCCCACGCATTACTGCGAAGCTGCATAGTTAGCTAATGGTAAATGGTAGACAACTCGCCTTGCTAGAAAGTTTGCCTACATTCTGTTACTTCGAGCTACGGTACGAAGCGTTATTTCGTGCGGAAGAAGACGGTGCGTCACGTGCGGGCGTATAGTAAGGAAACGTATGAAGGAACTGCACGTTTTCTGTGGTCGTTGCGATGCCGTTTTCGAATGCTGGTCGATAGATAGAGTTCGACGCAGTGTTACGCGTAGCGCGTGCCAACATTTGCCCCGGATGTGACGATATCTGCTTGATTTTCTTGGTTTTTCCACGCTCGGTTACAGTCAGTGCGATCTCAATCCGACCTTCGAGTTCAACCGTTGGTATTGTGGATTCACGTTTAGGCGGCTCTGGATCATCAGGTAGAGGTTTGTAAAGTATTTGCGGCGAGGTCATGTGTTCCTCAACGAACGCAAACTGCGGCGTACCGCTCAAAGTATCCCAAATGTCTTTATAGACGACCTCTGCTTTTTCATATTTCTCAAACAACAGATACCAGTCGGCCAGTCTTAACTTAGCTTCCGCCAAGACCGGACTCGTTGGATCTTCATTCGCGAGGTTTATCCGCACAAGCTCTAACAGTGCTTCTTCACCTTTCGAAAAATCATTCAGTTCTGCGAAGTAATGCTCGGGATGATTGATAGAACCGTAGGGACGAGGCGTGAACTTCTCAGTCTTCGCCGTGTATTCCGGTGGTCGAAATCGTTCTTGCTGGTACGTCTTAGCTAGCCCACTTAAAGCTCGAACACGGTTTTCTATTTCGCTGCTTTGATCGAGAGAGAATTCATTGAGCGCTTTCTCATATAGACCACGGGCTGTAAAGATGTTGTCAGTATCCATATACCAATCGGCAAGCTTGAATAATCCTGGGAGGATTTCCGGCGAATCGGTACCAAATTTCCGTGTATAGATGGAAAAGGCGTACTCATGACGGTCGTTCGCCGAGGCGTACTCCTCTTGCTCGTAGTAAGTTGCCGCTTCCCTGTAGAGGATGTCGACCTGTTCTAAATCATGAAGACCGAAGTGACGCCGTTGAATGGCACGAGCATCATCGTAAGTTTCGAGCGCCGCACCGTAAAAACCTAGGGTGCGCAACGCATCCCCTTTTAATACGAGTGGTTCCACCAAACGCTCACTGTTGCGACCGGCGACTACGATCAGGTCTGAGATTTTTTCCTCGACTAATTGGAGCGCATTTTCGGCTTCACCAGTCGAGATCATCGACTCAATCGAAGTGTATTCGTCGGACGAAAGAGGGGATTCTGATGCATAAGCGACACCGGTGAGTACGAGTGCCAAGCTTGTTCCGATTGCTAAAATCCTTTGAAGTGAACTAGGTGTCATCCTTGTCACTTTTGGTTGTTTCACTCCGCATTTTGAGACTAAAGAAGCGTAGTTTGATCGCCTTTCAGAGCGTTCGCAAGTCGATAGTGGATTATCTACGCGAATTCGTTCTAAACACGATTTTAATTCAGAATAATCTTCGTCTACAACGATGTTACCGATTGACATAGACATTTTGGTGGTGAGTGTGCTCGCATTGTCATGAGCGGGCAGGCAATAGCGGTTGATACGCGCGGATTGTGGTGTCCTGAGCCATTGATAATCGTGCGAAACAAGGTTCGTGAAATGGCGTCCGGAGAAGAGCTCTTTATACAGGCGACAGATCCATCAACGCATCGCGATTTCACGAATTTCTGTCGATTCATGGGTCACGAGTTGGTAAGAGCGACCGAAAATGACGGCGTATTCGAGTTCGTAATTCGCAAGGGATGAGCCAGCGACTCGAGCCTCGCTATTACTTCGCGTACGGCAGTAATATGAACCCTAAACGGGTTGCTTTGAGAGAGCTCGCAGTTGAAGGGGGTCCCGAACCAGGTCTTTTACACAACTACGAACTGCGATTTAACAAGATTTCGCGATATCGTCGCGGTGCCGCGAGTGCAAACATCGTAGCGGCGTTCGGCAGTTCAGTCGCCGGTGTGTTGTATCGCTTGCGTCGCTCCCAGGACATAGAGTCGATGGACGTTTTCGAAAACTCACCAGAAGACTACGCGCGTGAGGTGGTTTTCGTACATACCGGTGACGATGTGCTTACGGGGGAAGCGCAAGTAATTACGGCTTGGACGTACATTGCGAAACCTCATGCGATCGATGACAGCCTCTTACCAACGCGCGAATATGTAGGGCATTTGCTCGCTTCCCCGTTCATGACAACAAGTGAACGGAGTCGCCTACTGGCACTCCAATACCACGATGGCTGACGGTTCTCACGCCGAGGAGTGCGATGTCGTCATCATTGGTGCAGGTGTCGTCGGGTTAGCGATCGGGCAAGCACTAGCGCGTGAGGGACGTGAAGTACTAATCCTTGAAAAGCAGGACGCGATTGGCACAGAGACGTCAAGTCGTAATTCGGAGGTAATCCACGCGGGAATTTACTACCCACCCGGCTCGCTAAAAGCCGAGCTATGTGTTCGTGGGAAACATCTCCTTTACGAACACTGCAAGACGCATCACGTGCCGCATGAGAAGGTTGGTAAAGTCATCGTTGCGACCTCACGCGATCAATTCGCGGTTCTTCAGGCGTATCAACAACAGGCCCTCGCGAATGGTGTGGGCGAACTTCCTTGGTTAACGCAGCACGAGGTAAACGACAAAGAACCTGCTGTTGCGTGCGTCAGTGGCATCTGGTCACCGACAACAGGCATCATCGACAGCCACGCGTTCATGTTGTCCTTAGAAGGTGAACTTGAAACGCATGGCGGCATGATCGCGTTTCTCTCAGAGGTCGATGAGTTAAGTACTGTGAACGGCTTAAGGGTCAAAACACCTGACTTGGAATTGGCGCCGCGAGTTGTCGTAAATTCGGCAGGTCTCGATGCACCGACATTCGCTCGACAGGTAGGTCGAGAATTTCGAACGTATTTCGCTAAAGGACACTACTACACGTTATCGGGCAGCTCACCTTTCAGCCATTTGGTGTACCCGATCGCCGAAGAGGGTGGGCTTGGCGTACATGTGACACTCGATATGGCGCATCAAGCACGTTTTGGTCCCGATGTCGTATGGCAATGCAATCACGACTATGCATTCGACGAGTCACGACGGGATCAGTTTGTCGAATCGATCCGGAACTACTATCCAGATCTAGACGAGACGAAACTGCAACCTGGCTACACGGGGATTAGACCGAAGCTCGCGCCGAAGGGAGAACCAGCCTCTGATTTCGTCGTCAATGGTCCGGAAACAACCGGAATTGAAGGTTACGTCGAGCTTCTCGGCATTGAATCACCTGGACTAACCGCTTCACTCGCGATTGCGGAGCGTGTCGTCGAGATGGTGTGCTAGAGGTGCGTTAGTCGCCCTCGTCTAAATTGCTGCTACCCCGGCTGCTACGTCTTCAGCGTCCCCTTTGTCGGGATATGCTGGTGCGTACTGTTTATACAGGTGTTCACCGATACGCTCGATGCGTTCTCGTTCATCAGGCTCGAGAGGTCCTTGTTCAAGGGCAGATATTGCCTCCTCCATTTGTGCTGCGCTGCCTGGACCGCAGATGACCATGTCCACTGCTTCAGGCGAAAGGGAGTATCGATAGCAATCTCGTGCGCTCACGGGTTCTTCACCTTCTGGCATCTTTTCGGGGTCCAGTAGGTGTCCCCAACGCGTTGAGGTGTAAGTCGCCATGAATGGTTTCGGACGTCCGTCAACGTGAGGAAATATGTCGCGTTCGGCTCCTCGATGAACAGCGTTATACCGGAACATCAATAACTCGTACGGACATGAAGCATTCGCGTAGTCATTAAGTAGCTCGGGAAGAAATGGTCTGTTGTGGCTACTGATGGAAAGGTGTCGAACGATGTCGCGTGACTTGAGCTTCTCGAACACTTCGATGAATTCGTCACCGGGTTTCTCGTCACGAGAACCAAGAAGCAGAAAATCAAACCGACCAACGCCACAGCTCTTCAACGCTTCTTCCACTTCTCCTTCGACTGTCGATGCATCTCGCGAGTACGACTGAATCGTGAAAATGAGATCGTCGCGGTTTTTCTTTTCGAGATTGCGCATCGCTTGTGCGAAATCAGGCTGCCGCACAGTACCCCAATAAAGGTAATTCACACCCCATTCGACAGCGGCTTCGATCGCGGAGGTGGGCGCGTTGAAGGTAGAACCAACACCTAAGCGACTCGTTGTAAGTCCGGTGTTACCGAGTTCACGTTTTTCGAGGAATGCATTCATGACAAACGACCGATGTGCGCGGATCGCGTATGGTATTCGGAGCGAATTCAAATCGGGTAGGGTCGGCGTCAATGAAACGTTGATTTGCAAGCAAATCGATTTGTTGAGAGCGACGTGGATGTTTCTCAATTTCGTGAGCTACATGATTCACGGTTCAGACCATGGGAGCGATTGGCGGGGGAATTGCTTTGATACCGTTTAATCGTGCGAGTCGTACCCGTGACACGTTTTATCGAGCGATCGAATTTGGTTTTGCGGCTGGCGTTGGTCATGCATAAGCTTCGATCGAAACTACATTAGAAAAACAAGAATCAGTACGTCGTATGGCGGAGACCCCTAGAGTCCTGATCATCGCTGGACCCAACGGTGCAGGTAAGACGACGTTTGCGACCGAGTACCTACTTGCGGACGCCAATATTCCGAGATTTGTCAACGCTGACTTGATTGCTAGCGGATTAAGTCCTTTTGAACCGTCGTCCGTCGGCTTTCGCGCGGGGCGCTTAATGCTTCAGATGATCAATGAACTAACTAAAAAAGAGGCGAGCTTTGCGATTGAGACCACATTGAGCGGTGGACTCTACCGGCGATGGATTTCACTATGGCATGAAGTGGGTTACTACATTGAACTTCATTTCCTCTACTTGAACTCGGCCGATCTAGCAATCAGTCGAGTGATGGCACGAGTGCGTTCAGGCGGTCACAACGTTCCCGACGAAATTGTTCGACGACGTTATAAGAAAGGATGGCGAAATTTCGAGGAGGTCTATCGTGACTTGGTCGACGAGTGGACTGTATACGATAATTCCGGCTCTCAGCCGGTAATTCTCGCTAGCGGAGTGAAGGGATGAAGTCCACGAAGTCTAACGTTGAAGGTAATACATCACAGAATCGCAAGAGAGCAAGTGCATTAGCTGCGATGCATCGGGCAGCAAAAGTTGCCCATCGACGTGCAGCTGAACGTGGGGATAAGATCGCCATATCAAGGAATCGGAAGGTTGTGTGGATTGATCCGATCGTCGACGACTAGAGTGATTCAACACTAAAGTTCCTGAATTCAAAGGGAAGAACAGTACATTAGCCGACAGCTGAGAGTACGCAACATCTGCGCGAAGGCGATATGCATTTCATTCGTTCACGCTTTGCTCTATGGATGTAATGCGCTCGAGAGCGAAAATGAACTTTCAGTAAGCCGACATGAAAGCGAAACCTCGAAGTGGCCGTTCACAGTGGCTTACGGCGAAATCTCGTGTGAGAGGAAAGAACTAATACCCAACTCTGATACTCGACAGTCAGCTCTCCCTCTTGTCTTGTTTAAATCCGATAGAGGAGTCTTCGGCATAAATGGCGCCGCAAAGAGATTGTGGAGCTATACTCCAATTGAAGAACTCGTGCTTCCAGAACAACGTGATTCGGATGTTACGGCAAAAATACTGAATTCTTGGTTGAAGGCTGGTCTCGCACTCTGTGTCGGTGACACTGCTCGTGCTCGACTCGCATTGCATGCCGATGCTAGTGAAATGAATGGGATATCACAGTCTAGAAATATGGAGCAAGATCGGCTATTGGAAGCTGATTTGGCTGCGGAACGCAGAATATACCGAGAGGCGGTGGCTTGTTAGGATGCCGCAGTAAGACAATCTTTTGTAGGCTTCGATGCACAGTTTGATCGACTCATGAATGCGGGACGCGGAAGCGATGCACAGAAGCTGTCACAGCTTCGACTCGAAAAGGAGGATTCTCTCAATAGAGCATGTAGAGCTCAACTACGAATTAATGAGGAATTAACGAAGGAACAGCTACAGGAAATCGAATTGAAGGGTTTACGACAACAATGGGCAGATAAGTAATACATGCACCTATGCAAAATCAAATCGATATTCAAGAATCGTCGTGCTCATAAAGCTATAAGAAGCAGTAAAACACATTTTCGTTTAAGGGATTTGCCGTAACTCGAACCCGTTCCCCTCACAGTCTCGTACGGACGCGACTCGTACGGGTACGAAGTCGTCGGGTTCGCGCAATTCCCAAAGTTCGCCACCGAAGGACTCGATTCTTGATTGCATCTCCTCGATACTGTCAACCATGAAATTGATACCTGCGTGTGGGATGGGCTTTTCATCCATATCGTGACCGAGAATATGGAGTGCTAGTTTTACGTCACCGAAATCCAACTCGGTCCAGCCAGGCGATGAAGTTAGGACTGGTGCGTCAAATACGTTACTGTAAAAACGAGTCGCTCGATCCATATCGCGAACATAGTGGATCACCATGGGTTCTCGCGCTTTCATGCTGGTTGTTGCTGATACGTTGTA
>JAPOVY010000119.1 GCA_026707905.1 Gammaproteobacteria bacterium
CGTTTGGTGTTATCGCGGGGGGGGGGGTACCGACTAACGATTTCGCAAGAAAACACGATCTCATTTTTCGATACGCGAAAGGAGCGGCAGTGACCTTCAACGTTGACGACATACGGATACCCTATTCGACCGACTCAACCGAGCGGTTGAACTACACGGCGCGGGCATTCCGAGGCAACAAGACATACGATAACTATTCGCCGAACCCTAAAGGTAAGCACCCTGAGGACTGGTGGGTTATGCAGCCGATCATGCCGTCGTCGAAGGAGCGTGTTGGTTTTCCAACACAAAAGCCATACGCGCTTTACGAACGGATTGTGACGGCATCGAGTAACGAGGGTGATGTCGTCCTTGATCCTTTTGCGGGATGCTCCACCACGCTGGTCGCGGCTGAAAGCCTACAGAGGCATTGGGTCGGTATCGACATTTGGGAAGGCTCACACCAACTCGTTGTTGAGCGCATGGAGGAACAATCTTGGCTGTCAGGTCAAGCTGTCACATTCACCAACACGTTGCCAGAACGCACAGATGACGGTGAAATCGCTGCGCCATTCTTGCGTGTGAAGGAACGCATCCAAGAGCCGGAAGGCAAGAAAATGAGTCGCGCCGAAATGTACGACTATCTGCTATCCCAGTTTGGATCTAAGTGCCAAGGTTGCGACAGGGATTTTGAAGACTCAAGGTACTTAGAGCTCGACCACAACACACCAAGATCGGACGGTGGCTTGAATCACATCTCGAATCGCATCTTGCTCTGCGGTCCGTGCAACAAACTCAAGAGTAACACCTATACGCTCAGTGGACTACGCCGTCAGAACAAGAAACTCGGCTACATGGCGAAAACCGTCTGACTATTTCAGGCGGTTCGCTGTTTAGAATTTAACCTGAAATTGAGTGTCTATGTATATCAGTTTTGCTTTACACTGATGTGGTAAAAATACCACATATATTGACGCTGTACATGGAGAACCGTAATGTCTAAAGGCACAAAAAAGCAGCACTTGAACGGCAGTGTTGACATACTCGCAGGTGCGATGAAAGCCGTATTTCAGGAAGGTATGGACGCTACGCGAGCTGCCGTTAAAGAAGATACTGACGCTATTCTGAATGAAATGGGCGAGATGGAAACCCGCCTGAAAGAAGACACTGCACAACAGATCGCGAAACAGGAAACACGCTTCAATACGAGTCTAGGTAAGTTGCAGAAGTCGCTGATCGAGCAACGCTCGTCCACCAAATCCAAGTCAACGTCTAAGCGGTCAACTGCTCGTACATAAGACGCTGACCGACCAGACCCGCTACCACGTGAGCCATCTGTTCTTCGGTATCTGACTCTCTAACGTTGTGCCGAGTGACGAACTCGGTAACGTACCGTTGCAGGTGTTTCTTGCTCATCTTGTGGAACGTGCCTTTGTGTGCACGTTTCAACATCGACCAAAACGACTCAATTCCGTTGGTGTGTATGTCCTCGAATCGGACGTACTCACCAGCGCCATGATTGACGGTTTGGTGGTCGAACAGGTCAGCTAGTCCACGATACGCAGTTGCTTCGTCCGTATAGATCGTAGACCCGATAACTGCATTCTCCGCCACGAAGCCTTGCAGTGTTTCAGCGTCTGTGTGTTCGACTACCTTCGCAGTTACCTTGTTGGTGGATCGGTTCTTGACGCCAGCGACAGCCGTTTTACCGACCGCACCGCGTCCAGCATGGCGCTTGTCTTTCTCATGCTTGTTGCCTTCCTTGCCACCGACATACGTTTCGTCCGCTTCGGTGGGTCCGAGACAATCATCGAGTCCAGCGTTCTTCCATGACTCGCGCAATCGATGGAGCATATACCACGCCGTCTTTTGAGTTACCTTCAGATCGCGGTGCAACTTCATGGACGAAACACCTTTGAGACTCGTAACGAACAGATAGACTGCGAACGCCCACTTGCGCATTGGAAGCCTTGACGACTGAAGCACCGTGCCAGTCTTAACACTGAAGTAACTGCGGCAATCCGAACACCAGTAAGGCATCGGCTTGGCGTTCGGAACGACCTTCGTGTTCTCACTTTTGCAGTGTCCGCACTTGCGACCTTCTGGCCAGTAGATTGTCTCGAACCATTTGACTGCGCTCTCTTCGTCAGGGAACATCTCGGTCAATTCCAAGAGCGAAATCCCTACTCGATAGTGCTTTCCAGGTGCTTTGATGTGTCGGTTCATATCTTTGTCTCCTGCGCACAATTTTAGGAATTTTTACTCCCTTGTCAAGTTCAGTATATAATCCCCACTTTTTGTAACGTAACTAAGCGTACCTAGAAGCCGTTCACTGATTCGTCATAGTAAACGCATATTTTTGATTGGTTTGTGGCATAGCGGAATCGATTCGACGACTTGTCAGCGTTCGTTCACGTTCACTCGCGCGTCGTAACGACGATGAAATCCGAGCCGCAATGACGGAGACGTTCACTATGCGACGCGACCGCGACCGTCTGGCTTCACACTCAAGCTAGCGAATTAACTGTCCAACGAACAGCCTTGTCGACCGAAATCCGTTTTAGTTTAGGCCTCTAGTGGCTCGAGATCCTTCAACTCAGCGGGATCACGCACAAATGGATCGGGGAATTCAGGTCGCGTCAACCCTACGTATCCCTTGTACCCATGATGCTCTTCTTCGATGTGCAGAGCTCGTTCAGGTATGACAAATCGAGTTCCCTTGACACACTCATGGATTGTTTCAGTAGCGGGATCCTGAAACCTGAACCTACCGTCCGTGATGTAAACGTAGAGCCCGATCGCGTGCCAATGCAGAGGCGTACCACCACTTGGTTGTGCATCAAACTCGTCGTGACCGCCATGAAGCGAATGCTTCTTGATATCGTCCTGAATTTCATCAACGGTATCGAAGAAATTGTGATCTACTGTGATTTCTGTACTCATACCCATCCCTGCATTTTTGCTGCTTCGTTTCGCACGAACTCGGGTGTCCCCAACAACTGTCGGTTTAGTTCGATACGCTTGAACCAATAGTGTAACCCCAAGAGGTCGGTAAAACCCATACCGCCGTGAACCTCGGTAGCTTTTCGTGCAACGAATCGTCCCACTTCCGCGAGGTGAGCTTTTGCATGGCAAGCAGTTAAGCGTGCATCCTCTGGAATTGCATCATACGCATGCGCAGCGTACCACACTAGGGAACGGCAAGGTTCCAATTCCGCAGCCATTTCCGCACACATGTGTTTTACCGCCTGGAAAGATCCGATTACGCGGTTGAATTGTTGTCGCTCGCCGGCATACGCTACCGCTTTATCTAGCATCGTCTGCCCTGCACCAAGAGTGTCCGCGGCGACGACTACACGTCCTGCGTCTATTACTTTGGCGAGAGTCCCTGACGGATCACTCGTGCTTGAGAGTGGCTCACTCGATGATTTTTCGAACACGAGTTCACCCACGGATCGCGTTCTATCGATCGTATAAAGCGGCTTAAGTTCAACTTCACTCCGTTCGACAAGATGCAGTTCACAATCCGCTGTCGCAACGAGCATGACGTCTGCATTCTGAATATCTAAAGCGAACATCGAACGGCCGTTTATGGATGCGTCGTCACTCGTCAGCGGTTCGTTATCCCGAGCACCGACGTGATCGCCGAACGCTACACCACACGTTATCTCGCCATTTGCGAGTCGAGGTAGCCACGCGTTCTTCTGTTCGTCAGATCCAGCAAGTTCTATCGCGAGCGGCGCTACTACGCTCGATCCAATAAACGGTATTGTTGCGACACTGCCCCCCAGTGATTCCGCGATCAAAGCGGCGTCGAGCAATCGCAATCCGACACCGCCATAGTCCTCACTAATAAGCGTACCTGGTATGCCGATTTGGGTAAGTGCGTCGTATAACGATGCGTTCTTAGTTTGGTTGTCCGCGGCGTCAGCGCGTACAACATCCAGCGTACATTGATCACGCAAGACGTCGTCGACTGTTTGCTTAAGGAACTGCTGCTCTTCGCTTAAAGCGAAATCCAATACAGATTTCTCCTTTTACGCCGATTTAGCTTCGACTTTGGGTTCTTTCGGTAAACCGAGCGCACGTTCGCCAATCATGTTCTTTTGAATCTGCGCGGTGCCACCGCCGATGATCAAACCCAAATCCATCATGAAGCGCTGCTGCCACATGCCACCAGCACGGATATGGTCACTTCGATGGTAGAGCGTACCAAGTTCACCCAGTGCGTCGATCGCCATTGCGGCCATCTGGTGGTTCAGCTCGCATCCCTGCAATTTAATAATCCATCGAGGTAAACCGGGTTCTTCGTGTTTTCGTTGAGAAGTCAGCACTCGCATGCCGTTGTACTTCATGGCAAGCATGCGTCCCTGGAGTTGCAATAGTCGGTCTCGATGAGCCGGATTGTTCATGATCGGCTCACCATCGACGTTTTCGTTGCTCATCAACTCCTCGATTTCGCGAAAACGATTCTCTGCTTGGTGAGGATCGCCAAGTCCTTCTCGTTCATGTTTCAGCGTGTTGTTTGCGACGAACCATCCCTCACCTCGTTTCCCAATGATCTGGTTCTTCGGTACTCTCGCATCAGTAAAGAACACCTCGTTGAAGGTTGCTTCCCCCGTCATCGTTACGAGTGGTCGCACCTCAATTCCAGGTGTATCCATAGAGAAAACTAGGTAGCTAATGCCTTGGTGCTTGGGTGCATCGGGTTCGGTACGCACTAAGCAGAACATCATGTCCGCGTGTTGTGCACCGGATGTCCAGATCTTCTGTCCGTTAATCACGAAATCGTCGCCATCAACTTCCGCTCGTGTAGACAACGACGCCAGATCAGAGCCACTTCCAGGTTCCGAATAGCCTTGGCACCAAGTCATCTCACCACGAATGGAAGGAGGTACAAGCCAGCGCTTTTGCTCTTCAGTGCCAAGTTCGAGCACGGTTGGAACGAGTCGGTTGTCTCCGGAGTGACCCGGTCGCACACGAGCCTTCGCAAATTCTTCTGCGATGATATGAGCCTTAAGAGGGTCGGGCTCCTCGCCACAGCCACCGTACTCTTTAGGAATCGTGCGTGCGGCGTAACCGTGCTCAATCAGCAACTGTTGCCAGCGCTGCGCGGGATTCGGCCCGTCCTCTTTCTCCTCGCGATTCGCTGGCGGTCTAGCCACTGCGCCCGGAGAAAGATGCTTGTGCTCATCAAGAAACTGACGGAGTTCGTTTCGAAATGCGTCGTACTCTGCGCTATATTCAAGATCCACTGGAGACGACCTTACGTATTCAAGACAGTTTTTGTGTTTGGTAAATCACCAATCTATCGAAGTATAGGACTCACGTGAGTACTAGCTCGACGGATACTACTAATAAGCCAGTTCGTGCATGCCTTTCCATTCGAGCCAGCAATCGCATAGAGCATCCACAGAGTTTCCAGGGGACGATGGGTCGCGCGCTGAAGATACAAGTCGAAAATACGCCATCAATCGCGGCGAATTGCCCTCTAATCGGGTAGAACCGTGAGGAACCGCGTGTAGTGTTAAGACCGCGTCACCGGGCTTTACCTTGATCAACGTCGGTCTCGGCCACATTCGCCCGTCTGACGTGTACTCTGCACCGTCCGAAAACTGCTCTCGCACTTGATCGGGGTAGTGCCTTAGTCCACTGAAGTTACGCGCATTGGTATCGATTCGCTCCCATCCCGGTCCATCCGGACCAAGTGGTCCACCTGCATCGCGTTGGTATTGAAAGAAGTCGGCAATCGCGTGATGTGCGCCGCGCAACAAACCGAGGTTTCCAGCGCCTTCGACCAATTGATCCGAAAGTGGAATTCCGAGAAGCGCGGTGAAATTAAGTACGTGAGTTCCACCTGGATATCTCCGGCGAACCCCATTGCGTGCGGGGTCACGGTTCCATCGAGTTAGTTCCTCTTCGTTCATCGGACGATCGGTGCGTTGATGTACTGGCGCCGCACCATTCCATAGTCCATCAAGATGTCCGTGCCAACCGTAGAAAGGTACTTCATCCGCGAAATAGCCGGCCTCATTAATGCCATTGCCCGGTTCATGTGGGAAAATTGTTGCTAATTGCGCGCCGCGGATCTCCCGAAAAGGGTGTCCAAGCGCTTCAGTCATTGAGCGCATGAGTGCACTATTCGTAGCCACGAGATCGAGGATGCTGGAATCGCTACCCGCTCGAGTGGCTGCGCCTACTGCGTTCTGAAATCTTGTCTCTAACTGAGGGTCCGAACGACCGTCGTTTCGTTTCTTTGCCATCGAAGCTTGCCAAATCGCGGACAGGCCACCGTAGAGCATGCGAACGGCCCGAGTTACAGCTTCGGGTGGGACAATATCTCGGAGGACGACGAATCCGTCCTCATAAAAAGACTGTTTCTCTTCGGGAGTCAAGAATCGAAGCTAGAAAGCTTGCGTCTGCTTAAGTCCAACAAGGTCAGAAGCGTGCAAGTTAAGGTCGTCCACCACCATATTGAAGAAGAAAACCTCGCGTTCGGTTATCCGTTGGTCCGCTTTGATGATGTTCGCGAGCGCGTTAATGAGTGCGATCTTTCGCTCAACCGGGATTCGAATGCTCACGGCATTAAGGTAGCGACTGAGCGAACCTTCCTCGTAGATATGTGAATTGGCGGCAACACGAATGTCGCCATCGGTGACTTCTTGTCCGGTAAGTTCACACACGATATCTCGTACGAGCCCGATTTCAGCCGGATGGATGTTTGAATCAACACTCGTTGCACGAGACAGGGTCATCAGAACCGTTTCGTTGTACAGTTCTTCAACTTCTTCGGCCGAGCCGCTCGTTTCGTCAAAGAGCTTGAATATGGCACTCAAACTGGATCGAATCATGGCGAAATTTGTGCTCTATACGGGATTGAGAATGCGGAGATTTTAAGGGTGGGAAGCTAGCTAACGATTAGATTCTGTTACCGTTCAAGATGCTGCTGCATAAACTCAAAAGCAAATCGCATCTCCGCGGCAGGTACTTCAGGATGCAAACCTGGATTTGCATGAATTCTCTTGTCTGACGATGCAAATGCGTCAAAGAGATCCAGATAGCCATCTCTAGAAAATAACTCGTCTTCAAGCTGCATGAGAAACAGAATCGGGCAGGTGAGCTTAGCCGCATCTGTCAACATGCGTGTACCAAGTCGATTTCCAATTCCTTGTGAACCAAGCAGACCGAGTGTCGCGACTACAACAGGTAACTCTCGAGAAGAATCGGCAAGCATGGGGATACCGAAGATCGAACCCATCGATAAGCCGAAGTACGCTAGCTGATTCAGATCTTTACTCGACTGTGATCGAGCTAGCTCGATAGCGAATCGCCAATCCTCATTCATGTCAGCCACCATCGTTTCGCGTCTCATCTCCGCACCGAATGCTTCGCGACCACCAGACCCAACTTGACGCAACCCATGTACCGGGCCATCGATCGAAACCACCAAGTGACCAGCGTTGACGAATCGACCCGCAAGATATGGGATAGGCGCTTGGTAACGATTACCCGATGCGCCGTGGCCGAATGCGACCAAAGAGGAACTTACTGCGCCCTGTGGCTCCCAAAGTGCACCCGTCCGTTTGCGGCCAGAATCCGACACTGCGATGAATTCTCGCGTGGCGTGCATTGCGCCGTCATTCGCGTCCGACCATTGCACAGGGGAAACCGCTTCGTTCATCGTGCGTCCGATACCTTGTCCACTGAAGATTCAAAGCAGAGATTCTTAATCACGTGCTACTCATACGTTTCGCATCACGTCTTTGGCCAGTCGTTCGATCGACGCGAATCGCGTATCGAAATTCGGCAATACCATCACTTGATTCAATCCTGCTTGTTCGAGTGCCTGAAGCTGATCGATGAGTTGATCTCGCGTACCGATCATTGCCGACGCCAACAGAACTTCCTTCGTTAAAAAGCGTTCCTCTTCAGGGATGACGTAGCAATTGTGACCTGCATGGATGCGTTGATGACGGCGCTCTGCTGGATACGACTCGATCATCTTCACATAGTCGTCCCAAACGTACCTCAATACACCCCCGGGTTGCCGTCCGAAGTTTCGAACTTGCTCGTAGGAGTAGTGGATCGCTGCCATTGCCATCGCACCGCACTCAGCCTTGACCCGATCCGAGTCAGTTTCCTCTCCCTCATCGAGTACGACAATCGTTGTCAACGCTGTGGTGTAGTAATCCTCGCTATCTAGGTCACGGTCGATTTGGTTCGCACCGGACTGCAGCATGTGCTTGATATTGAGCATGACGGCAGGATTGGCCGGGAGTGCCAATACGGCACCATCGCCTAGTTTCCCAGCGACGGCGAGGGACTTTGGTCCAAAACCAGAAATGTATAGCGGTATTTCGTCCTTGAAGTTGACGAAGCCATCGTCAGGCATCACGTGTCGAATTGGAATATCGCGTCCTCTAGTGTGATAGATGCCTTCTTCGCCTCGCATTAGGGGTCGTAACGTATCGACGTACCGCTCAAGATCTCGTACACGATCCGGGGGTAATCCCATGACTCGCATCGCCGTATTACCTGCGCCCAAACCTAAAAACGTACGGCCTGGCGCAAGTGTGTTAATAGTCGCGATGCTACCGGCGGTGACAGGTGCCGGACGGGTACCGGTAATGGCGACGCCTGTACCCAGTCGTATTCGCGATGTACGGGTCGCAGCGAGGGCGAGCGTCGCGTAACAATCGGACCACAGCATTTGGCTATCAGCGCACCAAGCATGGGAATACCCCAATTCCTCCGCACGCACGATGTAGTCGATGTCGTTCACATGCGACGCAACACATATTCCGAAATCCATCTAACTCTTCCTACTACCAACCACG
>JAPOVY010000157.1 GCA_026707905.1 Gammaproteobacteria bacterium
CAATACGTCTCGAGGCATCATCGTTAAGGACTTTCAGAAGGAATACTTACCGATTATTGGACGCGTTGCTGCAGGATCTCCGATCCTCGCGGAAGAGCACGTGGAGCGGGAGAGTATTGTTTCGGGTAGCATGTTTGATCCTCACGCCGATTATCTCTTGAGAGTACAGGGTGAGAGCATGATTGAAGCGGGTATCTTTGATGGCGACTTAGTAGCAGTACATAAAACGCATGAAGTACGCGACAACCAGATCGTTGTAGCGCGTTTAGAGGAGGAAGTCACCGTTAAGCGGTTCAAGCGAGATCATGAAAATCGCGAAATCCACCTCATTCCTGCAAACAAGGAATATCGAACGATCAAAGTCAATGAATCATCACCCGATCTGCAGATTGAAGGGATTAGTGTCGGCTTAATCCGTATGCGTCTTTAATTGCGATCTTATTACCGAGCTCACTAATTTCAGCAAGGTGTCGTGTATGCGGCGCCTTGTTTTATTCATCGTAATACATTAGTTCTGTTTAGCGACCTTCCGCTTCGAAGGAGTTTTACGCTTCTTCGGAGCAGGTTTGACGGCGTCCCAAGCGCCATTTCTGTAAAAAGCACGCCAACCAGTGTCTTTCTCTTTCTTCATTGACGTGAGGTAGTGCTCGCGTGTTCTGCGCGCAAAGTGCACAAACGTGTCGTTGCCTTTCTCGTCTTCTGAAGGCGCACTCAGCATGTAGCTGAATTTCGGGTCGAGCTCGTTTGCATGCGATATGAGCTCTTTAATCCTGGGTTTTCGCATGACTCGCACCTTCGGATACTTGCTCGCACCAAGAAATATCCCCGCGCTACCTTCACGAAGGACGAAGTAGTCCTCTTCCTCCGGTACTGTCAGCTCTTCCATATGAATCGGCGGAGCAGCGACCTCACCGGACTTCAAGATCTTTCTAGTGTTGTCGCATGATTCGTTCGTGCAGCTATAAAACTGCCCAAAACGACCGGTTCGCCATTCCATGTCATGACCACATTTGTTGCATTCAATCGAAGGCTTATCGGATCCAGGCAGTGAGAAATCTCCGAGTTCGATCTCGTAACCAGTGCAAGTCGCAGCATTGCCGCATACATGGAGCTTGTGCGTCTTACTTATAACGAAGCTATCCATCGCGCTGCCGCAAATTGAACAGTGCCGCTTCGCTAATAGAAGTCGACTCTCGTCTTCATCGGATTCGACTTCATCATCAGACAGTGGTTTGTCCGCGACTTGATCTGCCACCAAATCGACGGTATGACGACACCTTTCCTTCACAGGCAATGAATAACCTGAACATCCAAGAAAAGTTCCTGTGCTAGCGACACGTATCGTCATCGGCCGACCACACTCATCGCACGGAATCTCGGTTTCAATCGGCGAGTTTGGCGGCATCTTGTCGCCAGCCGAGTCTAGCTGGATGACAAAGTCGTCGTGGTATTCATTGAGAAGCTCTAGCCAACGCTTTTCACCCATCGCGACTTTATCTAATCGTTCTTCCATCTCGGCTGTGAATTCGTAACTGAGCAGATCATTGAAGCACTTCACGAGACGGTCTGTGACCACTTCCGCGATACGTTCTGCATAGAACCGTCGTCCATGAACACTTACGTAACCGCGATCTTTAATTGTTGAAATAATCGATGAGTACGTACTTGGTCGACCAATCCCTCGTCTCTCTAGTTCACGTACCAACGCAGCTTCACTGTAACGTGCGGGAGGTTTAGTGAAGTGTTGCTTCTTTTCGAGTCCAACGAGCTTCAAAACTTCGCCTTCTCGGTATTGTGGCAGATCTGGCTCTGCATCTTCAGACCGCAACGCTGCAGAAACTCGTGTATGACCGTCGAAGAGTGTTCTCCGGCCCGTTAAGCGGAGTTCGTACTCCCCAGCCTTTACGCTAATCGTCGTATTCTCATATCTTGCCGGCGTCATCTGAGAAGCTACGAATCGACGCCAAATCAGCTCGTATAACCGAGTGGCGGCTTCACGATCTTGATTCGACATTCGTTGTGATGTTAACGAGCTCGTTGCGTCGTTTGGTTCAGTGTTTACATCACTTGGACGAATCGCTTCGTGCGCTTCCTGTGCGTTCGACTTGCTCGAGTATTGATTTGGTTTTGACGGAAGATACTGATCACCGTACTTTCGACCGATGAGACCCGCTGCACTATCTCTCGCAGTGTCCGATACATTGGTTGAATCCGTTCGCATGTAGGTAATCAACCCCGCCTCGTAAAGCCGCTGCGCTAGCATCATCGTTCGAGCCACGGGAAATCTGAAGCGACTTGAGGCAGCTTGTTGAAGTGTCGACGTAATGAACGGTGCGCTTGGTCGAGATTCACTATTGCGTTTCACAATAGACGCAACCTTCGCGTCGGATTCTTCAACGACTCTTAGAACAGCGTTAGCCGCTTCTTCCGAACTCACGTCGAAGTTCGCGTCGTTCTCCTTTACGACCTGAAACCGCCAGGACTCATCGTCACTTTCTCGCCGTAAGTCTGCGAAGACGTCCCAGTATTCCTTCGGATTGAATGCGCGAATCTCGCGTTCGCGCTCAACTACGAGACGTACAGCAACGCTTTGGACGCGACCCGCAGACAAACCCCGTGCAATCTTTTGATACAGCAGTGGCGTGAGTTTGTAACCGACGACTCGATCCAAAAATCGTCTTGCCTGCTGCGCGTTCACCCGATTCTCATCGATGTGTCCGCGCTCGGAAAACGCCTTGTGAATCGCGGATTCCGTAATCTCGTTGAACACCACCCTTACGAATCGCTCGTCCTCGCCACCGATAACCTCTTTAAGATGCCACGCGATGGCTTCCCCTTCCCGATCGAGATCCGTAGCAAGGAAAACTAGCGCGGCGTTCTTGGCCTCTTGACGAAGCTTCTCTACAACCTTCTGTTTGTCAGGTAGAAGCTGGTAATTTGCTTTCCAGTTTTCACCCGGTTCGAGGTTTAGCCCTTTTTTAGGTAAATCCCGAACATGCCCGAAACTGGACACTACTTTAAATGTTTCAGGCTCACTATCTGGCAGTTGATCGTCTTTAGTCGGACTGAAATTCTTCAAGTACCGTTCGATGGACTTGATTTTGCCAGGCGATTCGACTATTACTAGGTTCTTTGGCATCCGTGTTAAAAACTACGCTCGAAGTATCGTCTCAATTGAAAAGTGATTCTCGTGACAGGAATGGAACACGCGCGATTTTAGAACTAATAACGCAATGTGACATTATTTTTGATTCTCATCTTCAATATTCGACTCGCTCGCAACAAGATTCAGATCGCGCAAAGATTCAAGTGACGCTGTAAGGTCTTGTAGGAATTTCCCTTCTTCGATCGCGTTTTTCGACTCAGTACCAATCCAACTAACTCCAGAATCGTGACTCACGACGCACCGACAAATTGCCGGCATCTCTGCGATGTTCGCCGCGACTGATCCCCAATATGCTGCATCGGAAAGCTGTACACCGATAAGCTGGTTTTCACGAAGAAGCCATCCAGGTATCGGCAACTGGGATTTCTTGTAACGCACGAGCTGCCACCGCGGAGGACAATCGGGTGGATTTCGATAGCTTAAATCGTAGACCACACAAAGGTCCTCGCGCTGGCGGACCTTACCACCTGACGTTACGCGATCTTCGGCATCCGCGTCTAAATCAGGAATGGTCCTGGAAGACGTGAATATCCCTTGCTTTCTGGCTTCCAGTCGCAACTGACTGACCCGTCTTTGAAACTTCGAGGGAAGTACGTAAGCAACACCACCAAATCCCACGAGTAGCAACAATGCGATGATCAGCCACTCCATTGCCGTTTACCTATTCCAATCCGTGCATGCACTTCGACATTGATTCTAGCCGTTGGTTGCTCCTCACGTCATCATCGTCCATATGCACACTAACACAGGATTCTCGCGTGCAGATCGCCGCACGCGTCAATCACGGAACCAATTCCACTGTTGTTAATCCAAATTTAAAATAACGGAAATAGTGAGTACTTCGTCGTCATGAGCCTTTATTCTCGAGTGCTTGTTGCGGTTGACCTTACTGAAGACTGCAAACTCGTCGCTGATCGGGCAAACGAAATCGCTCAGGTCAGTAAAGCGGATCTTCATTTAATCCACGTGATCGAACCAATCACCTTATCGTATGGTGGCGATATACCTATGGACGTCTCGGCGGTACAGGAATCGATTACTGACCAAACAGAAGCCTATATCGCGACGTTTGCGTCTGCGTACGGAATACCGTTCGACCACCAGCACCTTGTCTATGGTCGACCGGAGCGGGAGATTCATCGATTCGCGATGGAGAACGATGTTGACTGCATCGTCGTTGGTTCTCATGGTCGACACGGCTTAGCTTTGCTCTTCGGTTCAACGGCAAACGGTGTCTTACACGGCGCACCCTGTGACATCATTGCGGTTCGCGTCGGTGTTCGCTCGGGTGAGAACGATTAAAGAAGCCAACCGCTAAGGGGGCTGTAGAAATTCCAGTATCGTCCACCGTTCATTAACTCAACGACACTTGCTGCACACGGTCAATTTCTCCACGGATCGATCTCGTTGTAACGGAAGTGTCGAGACTGATCGACCACTTGCTAAGCGTCGACCTTCGCCCAAAGGTCTAACAAACGCTTCTCACCGTTTAAAATCAACTATCGTGCGTCGCTGGAACTGACGCAAGCTACCTGAGCAAGACAGAGTACATGGATGTCTCGGAATCTTCGCTTCTACTTTAAGTACTTAGCCCAAAAGCACCTGACTCATTGCAGTCGTCTCGCTAAAGTCGCGTCAATCAGGCGAGAGAACTTGATCGGAACGGCAAAAAAAACGTACATTCGCCGACATTTTGCAGTTGCATTTCTGGCGCTCACGACACTTGCCGGAGCAGGAATCACTGCCGGTTGGTATGAAGATCGCGCGCTTTACAAACGTGCTGTAACTGCTCTCCGCGCGAACGAAATCAATCGGTTTGAAAAACACGTTGCGGAACTCGGTGACTATCCGCTGGTCCCGTACCTTCACTACCTTCGTACGCTGACTAGGTTAAGTCGGACTAACGCGACAGAAGCCGTCGCGTATCGCGATTCGATGAGTGAATACACCTTCGGTGATCGGTTCATGGCACAGTGGTTGAACCTGCAAGCCGCACGAGGTCGCTGGCGCGATTACGTTGACCACTACCAACCGACGAGTGATGTCGTCGCGCAATGTCGTTACGCGCTTGCATTGATCCGCACTGGAGACAAGCAGTCCGCATACGCCGTACTCCCTCAGCTTTGGAATGTTGGGAAAAGTCAAGACGAAGCGTGCGATCCCGCATTCGAAATCTGGATCAATGATGGTGGTATTTCGTCCGAACTCGCCTGGGAACGCATGAAGAAAGCGTTGGATGCCAGGCAATATTCACTTAGTCGTTACATCATGCGGTTTATGTCTGCAGATGCAAAGAGAAGCGCGGAGTTGATGTATTCAGCACGCCGAAATCCACGTATCGTTGCGAACGTAAACCGATTTCCAAACGACCATTGGGGCAACGACGCACTACTCTACGGGTTAAGTAGCCTCGCACGAACTGATTCTTCTCGAGCGTTCACATTGTGGAAGCAACATGGCGAATCCAGAGCGTTCGATGAGTTTCAGACAACATCGTCTGTAAGTGATTTGTATCTGTGGCTTGCATTAGAGGGTCATATCGGCTTGCCACGCCGAACCGGCATCTCAACAAGGGCATTGGAACGCATCATCCATAGTGCGATAGCCCAAGAAGCTTGGACTGAGGCCGAGTTCTGGATTAACGAGCTTTCTGAAGCAGAACGTGCTAAATACCAGTGGCGTTACTGGCAATCGAGAACCGATAAAGCACTTGGAAGGGAGACTTGGGAGGCTGCACTCCATTCGCTCGCTCAAGAACGAACCTACTATGGTTTCCTCGCAGCTCAAGATCTCGGACTACCAGTCAACCTGAATGAACAAAGCTATCGAGGAGATCCGCAACGAGAATCCAAACTAGCTGCCAATCCTCACGCAAGAATGGTGCTTGAATTCTTCGCGGTCGGTGAACCCGAGAATGGACGAAGGGAGTGGCGGAAACTTGAGGAATCACTGACCGACGAAGAAAAAATGG
Source organism: Gammaproteobacteria bacterium (assembly GCA_026707905.1). Classification (GTDB taxonomy): domain Bacteria; phylum Pseudomonadota; class Gammaproteobacteria; order Pseudomonadales; family Azotimanducaceae; genus Bin55. The sequence continues at coordinate 6,138 of JAPOVY010000157.1, forward strand.
TCATGATCAACTGGTTCAACGAGTTCGGTTTGTCAAATGAGGCGATTTTCGCGGCGAATCGAGGCGAAATGCTCAACTTTCTCGAAGTTCGTTTTCCGACCCCATTTCTGAGCTACTTCAAGAAAGGTGCATTCGTGGCAGATGTGCCTTTGTCCTTTCTATTAGCGCTGTCGCGTCAGGAGAGTGCATTCGACCACCGCGCGATTTCTCGTGCTGGCGCGCGGGGACTCATGCAATTGATGTTACCGACCGCACGAGCCACAGCTCGTAACCACGGTCTTGCGCGTCCTAGTAATGATTCATTGTTAGATCCACGACGAAACATCGAAATCGGATCACTACATATCGCCGAACTCGCATCTGAATTCGCAGATAACCGCATCTTGATCGCGGCGTCGTACAACGCAGGGAAACACAGAACCTACGCGTGGCTACGAGACTACAAGGTCCCGGCCGCTCCGTCTTTCATCGAGATCATCCCGTTTAGAGAAACACGTGAATACGTCAAAGGCGTGCTCGCGTTCGCAGTCGTGTATGCGACAAGAAACGGCGACAATGTACAACTCCTCAGCCAGAATGAACTGCAATTGCCGACCCACTTATTCAATTGATTGATATCGGGGCGAATCTCACCGATAAGTCGTTTCAAAATGACTTACGGGAAGTGATTGAGCGTGCGGTTCAGGAGAATCTCGAGCGTATAGTCGTTACCGGTACGAATGTGCCTAAGAGTCGTGAAGCGGCGATGATCTCGAAGCGGTATCCAGACTATCTTGCGTTCACTGCTGGCGTCCATCCGCATCATGCGGACGAAGTATCAGACGGGTGGCTCGACAAGATCGCGGAACTTGCAGAGCAAGGCGCGGTCGCAATCGGTGAGACAGGGCTCGACTACTTCCGCAACTTTTCCACTCGCGCAAACCAACGTAACGTCTTTCAGGCACAGCTTGAACTAGCTTCGAGATTACGAATGCCAGTGTTCGTTCACGATCGTGATTCCAAAGGTGAAGTTCTTGAGATGTTGAAAGATTTTGCGACAACTGACGTCGTTGTACACTGCTTCACAGGTGATGGTGGACTTCTCGACGCATATTTAGACATCGGTTGCTACATCGGAATAACCGGTTGGATTTGCGACCCCCGTCGAGGTAAAGAGCTAGTAGATATCGTCAACCGCATCCCCGATGATCGTCTTATGTTAGAAACAGATTCGCCCTACTTAATGCCAAAAAACATCAGTCCAAAACCGTCGACGCGACGAAACGAACCTATGAACCTAAAGTACGTAAGAACAAAAGTAGCCCAAGCGCGTCGTCGGGATGAAGGACATATCAACGAGGTTACGACCAACAATGCGAGGCGGTTCTTTCGATTAGCTGAAAGTTCCCATGAATAAACTATTTGCATACGTCGACTGAAAGAAAGCAGGTCCAAATGTCTCAGTTTGAAACCATCACGTACGAAGTCGAAGATACGCTTGCGACGGTCACTCTAAATCGGCCAGACAGTATGAATGGCATCACAAACCAATTGATGCGAGAACTATGGGAGTGCCTCAGCACTGCGGCTAACGACGCGAGTACGAGAGTATTGCTGTTCACCGGTGCAGGCCGTGCGTTTTGTCCAGGAGTCGATTTGAAAGCATCGACGAGCGGTGTTAAGCAAGAACCGAATCGGAAAGAGTATTTCCATATTACGTCGCTACTGCACGAAATGCCCAAAGTCACTATCGCTGCGGTGAACGGCGCATGTGCAGGTGCAGGATTCGGATGGGCGTGCGCATGTGATTTGCGCTACGCGAGCGAACGCGCTGTATTCAACTCTGCGTTCCTTGGTGTTGCCATTTCTGGTGACATGGCGGGTCCGTGGTTACTGCCGCGAATCGTTGGAGCTACAAAAGCTCGTGAACTGTTCTTTTCGAGTCAGAAATTTCCAGCAGATCAAGCAGAACGCATCGGTCTCGTGCTAAAGACGTTTCCCGAAGAGACCTTTCGTAACGACGTGAAAGAACTCGCCGTGAGTTTTTCGAAGATGGCGCCGCTAGCAATCGGCGAGATGAAGCGCAACTTCGTCGACGCTGAGAAAATGCCTTTGAGAGAATACATCGAACTTGAGACGGAGCGTCATACGCGGACCGGCGCAAGTAACGACTCACGTGAAGCGATGCGTGCGTTCGTTGAGAAACGCGAGCCCGTATTTCACGGCAACTGACACCTTATTTCGATCGCCGCGGTCTAGGCACTCCGTGCGTTAAGGCTTCGATAGAAGCTGCTCGGCTTCCTCTACACTGAAGGGCCACGCTAGTGTATATCCGAGACACTCGAGTACGGGAATGTGTTCACCTAGAGACTCAAACAGTTCATCATCCGATGCAACGTCGATGGTGGTGAGAACGACGCCTCGAAACGTGCTGGACTCGAGCAACATTTGCAACGCTTCATCGCACAATGTACAGTCATCCGTGATATACAAAACGCACTCTCGTCTAGGCATGTCAAACGTTAATTACTCTATCGGCAGCGCCCTCTCTCAAGGACGCTCAGCAGGTGGATGAATTAGAGCCCCGCGTACACATTCGACGCGTCGAATCTCGTGACAAGCGCGAGCTTCTCGCCTTGAATCAGTCAAGCGTAAGCCTACACTCACCGTGGATCACGACGCCGTTGACTAGCCATTC
>JAPOVY010000070.1:0-2465 GCA_026707905.1 Gammaproteobacteria bacterium
ACCCAAGCTTCGAACCTCGAGCTCCTTCATGAGCCGATAGCGCCGTTCCATTTCGGCTACACACCACTGGAGTGCTTTGGCCGCGTCTTGCATATCTGTAACGACAGGTGTCAACAAATGCGGGATGCCTTCATATACCGACAACTCAAGCATCTTTGGATCTACCAGGATCAATCGGACGTCCTCTGGCGTAAGCCGATACATCATGCTAAGTAGCATCGTGTTGATACCGACTGACTTACCGGATCCCGTCGTACCAGCGACAAGGAGATGCGGCATACGTTCTAGGTCTGCGTAGACTGGTTCACCTGCAATGTCCTTGCCAAGCGCTAGCGTCAACGGTCTTTTCGCGTCGTTGAACTGTCGTTGCGCGAGTACTTCTTTCAACGTAACTGTTGCGCGTACCCGATTAGGGATTTCGATCCCGACGACACTCTTGCCAGGGATAACAGGAACGACTCGAACGGAACTGACCGCGATCTCTCGCGCTAGATCATTTCCAAGGGAGATGATCTTGTTGACCTTCAACCCAGGCGCTAGCTGTATTTCAAATCTCGAGACTACAGGTCCGGAGATGATCGATTCCACTTCAATCGCGACGCCGTAATCAGCAAGTATTGAGCGCAATCGTTCACCAAGCGCGATAAGTGCCTGATGTTCTTCCTCGGTAGCACTCTCGCTTGAATGCGTCGAGAGGATTTCGAGACTCGGGAGCTTGGTAAGAACCGTTGGTTCAATGTCGCTCCTCGGCGGTACAACTGCTGCGTGAACACCAGAACCCGATTGATCTTCGTCTAATAGTATTTCAGTATCAGGGAGCGTGCGATCGTCGACTAAATTACCTACGTTCGAGACACCTAAGTCATCAAACTTGCTGTGTCCTATTGATTCAATCTTCTCAATTCCAACCGTCGGTGCGATCCGGAGCGGTTGGACAGTCCCGCGTTGTCGAGGTTGCTCCCTTGACTGACCACTCTCAGATTCGAGTAACCGATTAACCGAGCGGAATCCGGAAACCGCTGCTCGATACAACCACAGCACTGCAGTAAACAATCCGAACGAAATCTTCGTAACGCAACGACCCGTCCGTTCCAATACATTCAACCAAGAAAAGCCGATGATGAGCTGTAGCGCTATCAAAGCGCCGACAAACGAGAGTATCGACAATCCGGCAATCTTGACGTATTGGATCGTATATAGGACTAACGTACCGCCGATATTTCCACCTGAACCCGTTGGTAACTTAGACAGGCTGGCAATATGTAGAGAGGCTAGCACTGTCGCAGCAAAAACAAGCAAAACGCCTCCGCCTATCCGACAACCAGCACTTACCCAATCTACGCTATTTGCCTGCCATCGCAGTATCGCCGCACACGCTGCGAACATCCCGAGTGGCAGAAGATACGCGACGATCCCAAATGCCCAATAACAGCCATAGGCGACGGCAGCGCCGATCGAGCCGATTACGTTTACGAATTGTTGGTCAGTTGCGTTGGTTTCTTGACTCGAAGGTACATAACTGACCAACGCGAGAAGCAAGATAACGGCGAGTGCGCTGATGAGGATTGCCCCAATTTCGCGCATATAGAAGCTAACAGCCACTGGCTCCGTGCCCGACTGCGCCATGACATCATTCCTCCATGAATGACCTTTAAATTTTAGTGCTAAATCAACAATTTGCGAGTTTCGATAACCAATATACACTCGAACGACAGCACGGCTCAAGTCGAATGCGTTACCGACTCAATCGAATCACTAAATCATGAGAGGAGTAATCCAACTCGGACAGAGTCTCCCCTACTCCGATTGCAGAGCCTCAACCGGATCCAGCCGTGCTGCTGACAGAGACGGATACACGCCAAATCCAACCGCGATAGACACGCAAACGCCTACTGCGAGTGCAATGGTTGGTACAGACCACGCGACCGACCAATCTGCGAACGCAGCGATCACATATGCGATCGCAATTCCGAGCGCTACGCCAGCTAGTGCGCCCATCAAGGCAATAACAGCGGTCTCGACGAGAAACTGACGCACTACGTCCATCTGCGTTGCACCGACTGCACGTAATAGTCCGATTTCAGATTTACGTTCTAACACGCTGGCGAGCATGATGTTCATGATGCCGATTCCCCCGACCAGCAAGGAGATACCTGCAACGGCTGACATTACGATCGTAAATATGCGTTGCGTTTGACGCTGTTGTGCAAGCAGTCGAGCAGGGACGACAATTCTTGTGTCTTCTTGTCCACCGTGTCGCTGGTTCAGTAGGTGCTCAACCGCGCGAGCCGCCTCTCCGGGGGATACCGAGGTACCGATCTTCAGTTTTAGCGATGAAAGTTCTGACGCAAGTGGGCTGAGTCGCAATCGCTTCAAACCGGTCTGTAAGGGAATATAGGCTCGTTCGCTTTCGCCACCTACCTGTTCGCCTTGAAACTCCTCGCCTTGGATTTGGGTATCGCGTA
>JAPOVY010000070.1:2475-8812 GCA_026707905.1 Gammaproteobacteria bacterium
CGTAATACCCCGATAACTTCTACCCATAAATAATTGATCTTTATACGTTTCCCTATTGCTTCGCCGTTCGGGAACAACTGTCTCGATGCCGCGTCGCCCAATACAGCTTTCTGTGCGAAATGAGAATCATCGCTCGTATTAAACAAGCTACCTTGAGCAGGTTCTAAACCCGATAGGGAAAAGTAGGAAGGACTTACGGCGAGCACGTCAGCGTTACTCTGACCCTCGTGCGAGATCAAGTTCCAGACATTGATTCGGCGTACACCCGCCCAGGCTTCAACGAAGGGTAGTGTCTCCTTGATCGCGAATGCATCTCCCGTAGTGAGACCATCGGAAAGAGACCTAACTTCACGTAATTCATCGCCACGACCTTCATTCGCTTCGACGATGAGATTGTTGACACCCATACCTTCTACCAATTTCAACGCTTCGCGACGCCCTCCTTCACTAACTGCCAGCATCGCGATAACCGCTGCAACGCCAAACACCATGCCCAATAGCGTCAGTGCTGATCGTAGCTTATGGTGAGTGAGTTGACTGAAAGCGTGTCGGAAATCTGGAAGAATCGACTTTGTAGCTGCCCGTATGTTCATCGGATGACTGTTCTTAAAAATGCCCTATCAGATTCGATAAAGTCAGTTGCACGCAAGCCACGGAGAGGGACGTGGTGATAAGCGGTTCTGTCGGGCGATTTGACGGGTATGAAGCGTATTGCTCCTACGAACTAAGACCTACCGGCGCAACCAGACTCACCAAGTCGCCATCATCGAGTCCTGTTTTCACTTCAACGAGTGTCGGGCTTCGAAAGCCCAAACTAACTTGACGAGTTACAAATTGATTCCCAACGACCAGGTAGACTACGTGCTTATCGTCGTCATTGAATATCGCTTGTTGTGGTAGGACGATTGCGTCACGAAGACTGGCTGTGACAATGGTCGCCGTAAGTGCGCTCCCGATTCGAGTCCTGTTTTTCGAATCTTCATCTAGCGTCGCCGAAACAACAACGTACTGTCGCGGATCTTGTGGATTGCGCGATATTGCCATCGGCGAAACAGTCACGATTTCGCCAGCTAGTTCACGCTCAATATCAACGTCAATGCGCAGCTTTACAGCTTGACCTACTTCGATGCCAATCGCATCTGACTTGGGGACGTAGATGCGCGCCTGAAGTTTTCCGTCGACAGGCAGCATCCCGACCGCACTCCCAGGAAACATAGTGCGGCCTTTGCCGATTTTCTGACCCCACGGAGTTCGGGCATGTAGAAAAACACCGTCTGCCGGACTGACCAGTTCCGATGCGCCAAGAGCCGAATCTTGGCGCTGCAACTGTAGTTCGACGGAAGATTTTTCGGCTTCGATTCGAGCTAACTCAGCGCGCGTCCTTTGTTCGTGGGTACCGAACTGCCAATCGTAGAACGACGCTTCTACACCTAGGAATTCAAGATCGCCAATTGCATCGATTATTTCGATCCGGCTGAAATATCGCGGATCAAAATCGGCAAAAGTCTGCGCGATGACCGTCTCTCCTGCAACCCGTTCGCTTTCATGTTCTATCTGCGTATGCGCCGTGCCACTATCCATCATGTGGTTGCGAATCAATAGAGATTGGTTCGCTATATCGACCAATGAACTGCTTCGTTGAGATAGCAGATCATCATCCGCGAACCTAACAACGACGTCGCCTTTTCGAACAGCTGTGTATTCGGGTAATAACCATTCAATGTTCAGAGGCATCGGCACGGTATTCGGTACGTGTATCGGTATCGATTCAGACGAAACAACATCGCCGCGTGCTTGCAACGTGAATTGGTGATCCCGAAGTTCTACCTCGAACGCGATATTCCGATTCGCTCGTTCGCCGCAAGCAACCAGGGCCACTAGCGCAAGTAGGAAAACCGACTTTCGCATCATATCTGGACTTCGTCGCCTTCCGTTAGTCCGTTGGTCACGATGACTTTACCATTGCTTCTAGATCCAAGTCGTATCCGTTGCCACCCATCGCGCGTAATTGCCCCTGGCACACCGTTTCGATACAGAATTGCATCGTGAGGAAGTGCGATGGAGTGCTCGGCTCGATTAATCTCAATCATCGCTTGAACAGAAACACCTAAGGTCAAACCTTCCGGTCGACGATCAAGCGCTACACGGAAATCTCGAACCATCTCTTCCACGAAACGGGACTTTCGGCGAACGGAATTCGCGATAAAGACGATTGATCCCGTGAACTCTAACCCACCGGCCGCTTCGGCGGTCATCCGAACAAGCTGACCGACTTCGATTTGAGCTGCCTGACCTTCGCGCACGACACCATGTACCTCAAGCTCAGTGTCATCAACCAATTCGACAACAACGTGATTGGGTTGGGCTGACACACCAACGTCAAACTTCTCACCATTAAATGCCGTACCGATAATTGCAATACCGCTGCTAGGCGCGCGGATGGTGAGTCGATCAATATCGGCTTGAGCGGAATCGACCATTCGCGATAACCGCTGAACTGCCATTTCGAGACGCCGTTTCTGGCTCGTTCTTAGTAGCTCACTAATTTCCGCACGTCTAGTCTGCTGTTCGACCCGTTTATCGGCTAGTTCGCGCTGCTTCACAAGCTTCTGATACTCGACATTCGGTACCAACTCCGCCGGTTGCGCTGCCTTGCGGTGTGCTTTTTCAGCTTCGCTTTTTGCTTCTGCGAGGTTCAGTTTCTCGGATTCAACCTGTTGAGTGTGTCGTTCTATGAGCGATACGAGTTCGCCTTGTCGTACCTGAAGTTGCTGTTTGGCTTGAGTTATGCGTTGATCTTCACGCGTACCTTCGAAGCGTACGAGTAATTCGCCAGGAACGACACGTTTACCCTCTTGAACAATCGCACCGATATTCATGTTCCAGTGAAAACTCGGAGGTGGATTGAATCGAGTACTGTTTTTAGATGCGACGATCCCTGTTGTCTCGATCGTAACGGGGTGCGTGCCGCTCTGTATTTCCAACCACTCAGCTGAGAACGATGACCAAGAACTCCAGATTAACGAAAATAAGACTAAACGTCGAAACATGATTCAAAAAATCTCGGCTGAAACCGCCATACCAGGCACGAAGCTTTCAGGCAAATTTGACAAAGGTTTTGCGACTAACTTGAAATAACCACCTTGACTCCATGTCTCGCGATCTGTCGCATAGTTCGCCACCCAATCGACCTCTGCTTCAACAATCCGGTCAGGCAAGGCATCTGCGATTACCTCTAATTTCTGTCCTTCGCGTAATTGATTTATGTCTGCATCGTGAACCCAGAATACAAACTGCAGTTGACCTCGCGTAGCGATCGTTACGATCAGATCTCCGGGCTGAAGCGTCTCACCTGCAAATACTTTCACTCCACTAAACTCATTTTCCGCGTAAATTACAACGCCTGGACGCTCAGCTCTTATGGCCAACTCGCTCAGGGAGGTTTTTACTCGGGACCACCAAGCCTCAGCCGTCTCAACCCTGAGGTCAAGTACTGGCGCAAGTTCGTCGAACTTCCGTCGCGCATTGGCGAGCGTTTCTTCCGCCAAACGTAACGCATTTTCGGCGTTCTCCAATGCAAGCTGCGCTCTGTCGTAGTTTAGTTGTGTTGCTGCTGTTGCAGGAATCTGGGCATCTAGCCATGCCAGCTCACGCGTTGTTCTCGCACCTTCTAGTGCCATTTCTGCGTCAATGATCGCTAGCTGGCTCTCTGCTCTTTGCAATTCTGACGCTACGAGCTGTTCTTCATAGCTAGCTTCAAGCCGTTCTTCTTCCTCTATCAAACTACCCGGATCGACACGCACGACGACGTCCCCGACTTCTACGAAGCTGCCTTCTGGTGCGAGCCAAGCTACTTGACGCATCCATGTGAATGGCAGACTAGGCATTTCGATTTTCTGAGAATCGTCGTCTTCGACTACACCCGTGAGATAAGGTGCGTCCGCCAAAATCTCCACTGGATTTACGAATGCGGAGGTTAATGCGAACGTCACAACACCAATGTGAAGCCAACCGTCGTTGTTACCTTCTCCAATCACGCGTTAGTCTCTTCATCCTCAATTCTCCCATCCCGCATATGCACGATTCGGTGGGCTAGTGTCGCGATCGACCGTTCGTGGGTAACGAGTAAGATCGTTTGGCCTTCGCGGTTGAACGAGAGTATCAATTCAAGTATTTCAGTCGCTGTCTTCGAATCTAGATTCCCTGTAGGTTCATCTGCAAGTAAGAGGGTTGGCTTTACCAGCAGCGCTCTTGCAATGGCTACCCTTTGGCGTTGACCGCCCGATAGTTGATTAGGTCGGTGGTCAAGTCGATCGTTCAAACCTAATCGTGCGAGAAGTTCTAGAGCATGACTTCGTGATTCCGCGATGTCGCCTTTTGTAAACCGCAGAGGTAATAACACGTTATCCAGTGCAGTCAACCGCGGCAGTAAGTGAAAACTCTGGAATACAAATCCGAGGTGCTGATTGCGGATTGCTGACAGGCTGTGATCATCCAGTTCAGCGACCTGATGATTAAGTAGCCGATAGGATCCACTGTTCGGCCGATCGAGACAACCCAAAATGTTCATCAAGGTCGACTTTCCGCTGCCAGACGGACCCATAACTGCGACGAAGTCCCCGGAGTTCATCGCGATATCGACATGATCCAGCGCGTGAACGCGCGCATCACCAACTTCGAAAGTACGACAGAGGTCCAATCCGTGAACGATTGGACCATTGGTGTCGTTTGGTTGGGCTTCAATCACCCGCAAAGCGCTCTTCTTTTTTCACGAGAGTGCGAGAGTTCGTTATCACGACCTGCAACCAACCAATCGGTAGTTTTTCCAAGAATGAAACACTGATTGTAGATTTCGAACGACGTGTAACCAAGCATGTGCTAACGGTGCTTTCCAGTCCTGCGAAAGTCCTTCTGTCCGGCGCATGCATGCAACGATTCGTGATGCTTCGATTCGCCGCGATCTATACCTAGTTGTTGAGAGATACCGGAATTGTCGTTGTCTTCGCACCGTCGTAGGAAACGAAAATCAGACCGAAACACCGTATGTATGCACATGCAATAAACCGATTTGTATTCCTTGCCACGCGAGACGCCCGTTAGCAATCAGAGATACCATGGCGATCAATTGATACATCGATACGCTGATTCGATACCAACCATTGAACGGTAGGATGATGCCGTCACCTAATTCCAACGTCTTGTAAACTTATTGTCATTACGCGATGTACGATATATGAAGACCGCGCCAAAAGCTCGCCCCGATAAACAGAAAGTCATTGATGAAGTTTGGACGGACGGTCGTGTCAAGGAATTTCTGAATACGATCACTCCCTCTCAAGCAGGTGAGGAGTTTTCAGGGGACCACGACTTTTATGTGCTACTTCGAGCCTACCACGCGATGCGCCTGGAAGACTTCGAGAAATTTCTTGAGTATTTCAGAGAGGAAGGTGGCGACCTTCAGGCGACAAATGGACGCGATCAAACGGTGCGAACGTTTATCAGCACTCACCGTAAAGCAGGTCCGTTCATCGCGGCGATCGACGCAGCGCTAACATCAGGACCATGACCGACCGCACGAAACACCGATTAGTCGTGCTCGGATCAGGCCCCGCGGGTTGTACGGCTGCGCTCTATGCTGCTCGCGCAAACCTTCAGCCCGTATTGATCTCTGGCGTGGAAGTTGGCGGTCAACTCACGACAACCACCGACGTTGACAACTGGCCGGGAGACGGAGACGGTCTACAGGGACCCGATCTAATGGTGAGGATGCTAGATCATGTCCAGAAATACGGTACTGAAGTTATCAACGAGCAGATTCACTCCGTTGATTTCTCCGACGAACGTCTCTTGCTCTCAGGAGACGAGACCGAATTCGAGGCGGAGGCAGTCATCATTGCAACGGGCGCGTCCGCCAGATATCTCGGATTGCCAAGTGAACAAAACTACATGGGACGTGGTGTAAGCGCTTGTGCAACCTGCGATGGTTTCTTTTTTCGGGACCAAGAAGTAGCGGTCATCGGCGGCGGGAATACAGCAGTCGAAGAAGCGCTCTATCTCTCGAATATTTGCTCAAAAATTTGGCTCGTACACCGAAGGAACGAACTACGTGCCGAAAAAATGCTACAGGATCGCCTGTTCTCTAAGGTCGACGCCGGAAAAATTGAGCCAATCTGGTTCCACGTCCTAGGAGAAGTACTCGGGGATGATGCTGGCGTTACGGGTATGAAGATTCGGAACGTCCAGACGAATGCGACCCGGGAAATCGATCTTTCGGGTGTTTTCATTGCCATAGGTCATACACCAAATACCAGTACGTCTTCGAATATACCGGTATTTG
>JAPOVY010000071.1 GCA_026707905.1 Gammaproteobacteria bacterium
GGGTGGCCGCCGATGTTCGAAGTCCAGATACGACCGCCGATCCGGTCGCGGGCTTCGAGTACGACAACGTCATCGAATCCCGCGGCTCGAAGCGCTGAGGCAGCCGCGAGGCCAGCGATTCCTGCGCCGACGATCGCGACGCGTTCGCTTCGCACTTCAGTCGAAGATTGGAAAGGGGGTCGAAAGGCACGACATCCCGTCAGAATCGAACTGGTGATTCCGATCCCGGCAGCGCTTAGTCCGTGCGATATCAGTATGCGTCGGTTCACGAAAAAAACGTCTTCAGCGAGCTGCCGTTCATGCAGATCAATACTGACGAGCCGCCGCGGAAGTGCCTCAGCAAAGGAGAAACGTGACTGCTTAAGCTAATGTTTGTAACGTGGATGGGCTCGCGACAGAATGAAAGAGAAACCGAGCGGCTTCGGAGGCTAGTTTAGGGTAGGCAGCGCAACGAATGTGCCACCATTACGTGTTGTTAACTCTCGCATCAATAGTGCGTACTGCAAAACGCTGGCTGAGGTACGTCCGGCGTCGAAGTAAACGGGGAATCCGACAGCGTGAATGCGAACGCGACGATTCCCGTCCTCGTCTGCCTCGTTAACTAGATCGATTCGATCGACGACGTGTTCGACCGAAGTTCCTTGAAAGTCATCGCCGAACACGTAGAGGCTTATCTTCTTGTCAGGATCATAGAAAGCACTAATCGCCTCCTCGATTCCTTCAACTGGACTCGAATTGGAATAAATGTCCCAGGTACGCAAGCGATTAAGGATTGCCGTTCGACGTGCCGGAGAGTCTTCGATCCACTGTCTTTGATAGCGTGGGAACATGTAGTCACCCATGTCATTCATGACCTGGATGCCTCTGACGTTGGGGTATATATTGAGTACCTCTGTGACTTTTCGGACAACGGCCCCCCACGCACCTTGTTGCATGCTGCCAGACGTGTCGATGATGAAGATGATGTATTCACTGTCGACGGTCATACCGCCGATCGCCGCGGTTTGTCTTCGGTAGTCCTTGCCGAGGAGACGTTCCATCTCATCCGTGAGCGTTTGTCTTGCTCGCACCAAATCCGTAAGGTGAGATTCTTTCTCTTGTGTGTTCAGTCGTAATGCCTCGAATCGGCTAGTGAGCTCCTCCAGCTCTTCCTGTATACGGGTTAGACGTTGGAGCGCATCGTCTAGATTAAGTTCGGACTCTTCCTTCGCCCGCTCGAGTACATCGATTTCCCCAGAGATCTCTTTAATCGCTTGTTGCTTCAATGCAACTTGCGCGGCAAATTCGTCGATAGACTCCTCAAGTACCAGAGGAAGACTGATCTTGGTGATCATCAAGAGCAGGATGATCGCACCAAATCCGCAACAGATAACGTCCAGGAACGCCAAGTTCATTTCCGAGACGCCTCGTCGAATCTTCATGGCCAATCAGCCGATGGTGAGATCATCGTGCCACCCGTGATATGCGCGAGATTCCAATAAGAAAATGGCGCGAACGGATCGCCTTCGAGTGGAAACATTAGGACGTTCACGGGAATACCACCCGGAAGAACGCGGACCGCCTGATAAAACAGATTTAGACGTTCGCGACCGGTAATGGTTGTCCGATTCGTCGTAGATGAATCCATAGTCGGAAGACTGTCAGCGATTAAGAACAGATTGTCCGGTAGTGGGTGAAGCGTCGCAGCCAGATCGAAAAGCTCTTTCAGATTCGTACCTTCTCGGGGTAGAACGGTCTCGAGCTCAACAAAAATCGAGCGTACCATTTCGCCATCTGATGCGTCAATCCAATTTCCGTCATTAACGACGAACTTCGACTCGTTGTTGTAGAGAACAACCTGAAAACGACTTTGTAGCGGAATATTCGCGGTGAGCCATGCTACGGTCCGAATTGCGCGCTGCCATTTAGGTGCGTTACGTTGGCGTTCTGCGCTCATGTTTCGACGTCTAAGGACATTGACGATCGTGTCATCTAACATGCTTGAGGAAACATCCATGGCAATAAGAATGTGTTCGCCGCCCATATAGAGACCAGTGAGATACTGCCGATCGCCTTCGCCCCTTATTTCAATGGTTGTCTGACCTTCCTCGGCGCGTTCTGCTCGAGCAAGTGATTCGACTTCCTGTTCAATTTCTTCAAGCTCTTTTATGAGCTCCTCAAGCGTGTCCGACTGATCAAGCGACTGCTTTTCGATTTCCTCAACTTCATCTTCTTTGATCTCCATTTCTTCAACTTTTTCGTCGATCGTCCGATTGACGTCCGCAATCCGAACACTCAAGTTGCCGACCAAATCTCGTAAGTAAGAAAGGCTCTCGCGATTGGTATCGAGTTGATAGTCGAGTAGTCGCGATTCCGCGCGTAAATTGCGGTTATCCACTTCTTCGGAGGTTTCAGTCGCGTGATTAATGATGAGGTACATGATGACGACAGCGCCAAAACCGCCTGCCATCACGTCGATAAAGGAAAGCGTGAATACGCTGCTTTCCCTGCGGCGTCTAGCCATTGTCGACGACGCGGATTAGAACGATCTCCTTTGCATCGTGTGACTCTGGTCCGATTCGGACGTGGTCGCCGCTCGCGACGATCGTACTGCCATCGATGAATTTACCGTTGACATATGTTTCACGTCCGTCATGCGGACGGAGCATCACTGCGCCATCGGCGCGATACAACGAACAAACCTCGACGTCATCAATCGAAATACTGCGTTGGGCGCCGATGGGATACGCTGCATCGTCCAAAAGCGCATGCGTGGGAACACGCGAAGTCGTTGAAGCATTAGCAGGCTGCTTGACTTGTCGTGATCGAAATGTTGACGAAGTTGCCGATGTATCTCGTCGAATTGACTTATGGAGTTCAACATCATCGTTGTCGGATATTTCCTCGTCTATTCGAGCGACAGCTTCCACGCTTGCGTCTGCGGGACAAACCTCTGCCGTCCGACCTGATCCAGCAATGTACTCAAGAAAGCCCGGCATCCGGAACGCATGCTCTCCTAGTAGTAAGTGTGTACCAGGATTGCATTCCGACAAAATACGGTCGTAAATATCGATACCGCTAGCGGCCAGCTCGTCTTGTAACAGACTCGTCGAACGGGTTTCGCCGTGGTGTTCGACGCTAATGACGATCTCATTGCTGCCGTCAATCCGTTCACACAATCGATCAAATACTTGCTGTTCCGTTGTTCCGGATACGCGAGGGTCGAAGCGAGTTTCATCCAGCGAACGCTTGGCGACCGTATCAATCCATCGTTGGACGAATTGCAAATAGCCAGCCGACGGTAGTGATTTCACGGTCACGACCTCAACTTGACCTTCGTGCTGGTAGAGCTGCGTCACGACCGTACGCTGCAGCTGAAGGTCGATAAAGAAGGCTGAGTCCGATACCGTGCCTTTTGAACCTGCGACTAATGCAGCATCGAGAAAACCTCGTGGTCTTACGTGTTTGTACTCCAGAATGCCGTACAGTAAACCCACTTGATCGTTATCGAAGTCACTCGGTACGACGACCCAGCCGGGATCCTGCAGACCAACCTCGCTTCGCGAAAACGCTTCCACGATCTGGTTGTAAACCAAGTCGGAGTTTTTACCGATCGTTCGGGTGCGAGGTTCGATGGCGTCTTCGTTCATGCGCTGCCAATACGTCGTTTGGCACTGAACTGGGTGAATGAATAACTGAGCCAGCGCATCGTTTCCCAACGCAGTCGTATCGTCGGTCAGATACGCTACACCTGCTTGCTCGTAGCACGTCTCGCCATCATTTCGAAGGCGGAGCAGAACGTCGTTGACTTCTAACGACCACATCTCAACGTACCTGCATGTGTCTTATTAAGTTCTCGTCACACCATGTTTGCGAATCGATCACGAGTTGCTCTTGCACACGCTGCAGTTGATGTACGCACAACATCACAATGATGCTGATAACCAAAGCGACGAACGTTGAGTTAAACGCAATACCTAGACTCTCCGTGACACCGGCAATATCCCCTTGCACGGCTAGATACGCTTGGCTGAGCGCTTCACCAATTCCTCTGACGGTTCCGATGAATCCGATCGAAGGAATTGCCCACGCAATATAGCGGATTACCGATAGTTCGCTATCAAGACGGTCGTTTTCACTTTCGCACGCCGCTTTCACTGACTCAGCGACGTTTTGAACGTCTTTCGTGGATTCGAATCGACGTAACGCGCTAAGTAAGGTACGTGGTAAGAGTCGCTCACGATCTTCATCTGAGAGGGCCTGGAGTGGACGCATATAGGTGCGTGAATCCTCTGGGAAAATGCTCGTACCTTCGCCTATAGACAACACCTCTTGGTTTAGCATCCGCCGTTCGTGCGCGTTGTTCCAAACCTTGAAGCCCATGATCGTGAATGCCCATAGCATCAAGATGAGACACGTTTCTTGCTCATAGTCGCGAAGCGTTACGAAGATCGATCGTTCGGCAATAAAAGCTTCGTCCCTGGCTAGACGTTCTTTTCGTTCTTCCAGAATGGCAGTCGCGTTTGGACGCACGAAGCTCACGTAGACTGTGTGGACTAACGCCCACGCGATTGCGAGCGCGAGTAAGTGTGCTACGAAAGATTCAGTAAAACGTTTTTTCATATATCCGTTGGATAAGGTACGGCGTAGTCTTCAGAAATATCCTCCGAAGGATCGAATACGTCGTCCGAGGTTTCATCCTGTGTTTCTGATTGGTTGCTTGCTTCAGTGTCTTGATTCTGTGCAGCGCTCTGAGTTTCGGAATCTGATGCTTCTTCGGCAGAAGAGTCGGACTCTTGAGCATTGATCGAAAGCAATATGCACGCGAACAAGATACCAATAAGACCTCTAAATCGATTATTCATCCTACTCGGCAAACCTAGCTAATCTGAATCCCACGTCTCGACGGCCGTCCGTACCGTAGTCTCGGAACGGTAGGCGCAGATCGGTGATGGTGCCATGCATCCAACTCGACCCTCGAATGACATGGTATTCCCCTGTCTCAGGACCAAGATTGTCGACGGTGTCGTTGACGGATGGTACGACATAAAAATTATGGACCCACTCCGCGACATTGCCACCAATATCGTTTAAGCCGTGGTAATTCGAATCGAACGTGCCAATCGGCGCAGCGACGGTGTGGTTGTCGTTGTAATTAAAAATGGTGCGACCGATTATGTGCTGCGCAGCTTGGTCGGCGTAATTTCCGTGATAGTTTGGTGGGGGAAGACTGTCGCCCCATGGGAAAAGCAGTAATTCATCGGTCGGGGATCTAGTACGCGCTACCCAAGCCCACTCGGCCTCCGTCGGCAAACGATAACCTAGTGAATTCGGGTTGTACTCGGGTGGGTCACCTGGTCGCAACACGTAGAACGGTTCGAAACCTTCTTTGACAGACAACCAGTTACAGTATTGAGCGGCTTCCTGCCAACTGACATTCGCGACGGGTTGTTCGTCTTTGTTTAGCGTCGTACTCTCAAACTCGCCGGAATCATGACCCGAAGCGAATCGGCGAAACTGAGCATTAGTAACTTCATCTTTGCTGATGTAGAACAGGCGGTCAAGCTCAACGGTTCGAAAGACCTCGTTGGCACGTCTGCCGGGGTTACGTCGAGAAGCGCCCATCCTTATGTGGGTCGGCGTGAGCAGGACCATTTCGTGTCCCTCGCTGGTTGCACGAGCTTGCTCTAGGGCGGCAAGGCGCGCTTCCTCATCAGTCAATAGTCTGACTTTCAGTTCTTGTTGGAATTCCGATTGAACGGTGATTTGTGTGGAATATCCCGCATATCCGTTCTTGCGCAATTCAATGTCGTGTTCCTTGGCGTGCAACGTAAGAACGGTATCACTGGTTCCGACGAATGTTCCGTCGACCCAGATCTCTGCGTTTTCTGGTTGGGTCGTGACTGCAAGCGTTCCAGTCACTTCCTCAAGCTGCACATGAATTCGACGCGACTCAGCGGTATCTAGGTTCACGTTTCGAACCGACGTGTGATAGCCGAAGAGTGACGTTTCTACCCGGTGATTTCGGTTGGGTCGAAGATCGATATCTAGTGGTGTCGTACCGACGAATTCGCCATTGATATTTACACTCCCACCCGTGGGTGTGCTCTCGAGATATAGCGTTCCGCCGATGAGAGTAAGTTCGACATCCGGGAGCACGATCTCTTGTTCTGGCTCAACATAGACGATATCAGTCCAACGCTCATGGCCGGCGGCCTTAACCGAGAGTTTTCGTTCACCGGCCATAACCGGAAACGGTCCGGGTGTGACGAATTCCGTTTCCACGTCATCAATCGAGACCTTCGCACCTGAAGGAGTGGTGGGAATGGACACATCAGCCCAATTGGGTCTAAGTTCGTATAGGATCGTCTGTTCGACTTCGCGACCAGTGATGTCCGCGAGTACTTCGCTTGGTTGATGTCGTTCCGCTGTTACCGTTAGTTGAATCTCACCGGCTGGCAGGTCGAGTGTCAGCGGCGCGACACCTAACGCCTGTCCATTGCGGCTGATCTGTGCATCATCGGGACTACCCGCAATGGTGACTTTACCCGGCAACGGCGTGAGTTCTAACTCGATGAGTTGATCGGGTCGTGACTCTACATTCACTGCGATGCGTAAGGCTTCGTATCCGTCTGCAGTCACACGCACTTGAATGTCCCCGGGTCGAATCAAATACGACGGTCCAGAAGGAATCACAATACCGCCACTCATTTCGATGTTTGGGTTTTCTGTGTTTGTGGTGAATCTCACAGCAGTCGCGGTCAGCAAGAACCAAGCGACTACGACGACGAGTAGAGCGATTGCGAGCAGCACCCACTGCCACCATGGCGGTAGTCTGAAACTCAGTCGTGACGCTTGTTCAGTCGGTTTAAACCGAGTAGGTTGGATGCCATCCATGGCGGTGTCGATGGCCACTTAGATGGGCTCGATACACACGATACTGATCGGTTCCATGCCTTCGGCGACGACGATCGTTTTGCGGACATCTCGGCACCCATTTCCGCTCCCAGTCAGCAAGTAACGACCTGGTCGCAACGTCAGCTCCTTACGTTCGAAAGGACCTAAATCACCAATGGTCGCTAGTCGCACTTCCATCTCGTTGTCCGAGACTAGGACAATCTGTAAGGGTCTACTCGCGACTTCGATGAGCTTCTCGAGTTTGTCGACTTTCGAACTGTAAGAAGCGTTGATCGCTTCGTGTTCACGGGCATCTTTCAATGTTTGTTGCGCAGACTCGAACTCCTCGTTGGACGACAGACTATCTGGATCAGCCAAGATGCGTTCGAGGGTACCAAGTATTCTGATTGTCGTCTGAGTTCGTTCGTAACCGTCGAGGGCAAACTGAAGGTTGTTGTCGATCTCCAGGGCTTCAGAGTAAACGCCCATCGCAGACCGAAGATCGCCATATCTTTCGTATCGCTCAGCGGCTTCCTTGAGTTCACCGATTGTCATATTGCCTAGGCGATTTGTGGCTTCATTCAAACCTGTCGTTGCGCCTGAGTCGCCAGGTCGCATGCGCAATGCGCTTTCAAATCCTCGCCTCGCGTCGTGAAGTCGGTTTTCGCCAAGTGCTGTATATGCTCTTGTCAGAACGGAGCGGAAATCCGCATCTTGTTGGATTCGCCTGATCTCACGTAACGCTTCATCGATACCTTGAGTTTCCGGATCGATCTCCTGAGCATTTAATAGAAGCAATTCGGCTTGTTCGAAGTCGCTACGATACTTCGCGCGCTCTGATTCACGGATCAGCGAATTTACTTGAGGTAGCTTCTCTAGGCGAGCGAGCGCGAGTCCAAGCGACGCATCGTCCGGTTTGATCTCTTGAGCCTGCCTCAATTGATCGCGTGCTACATTCAAATCCCGATCTACTAGTGCGATATACCCTTTTTCGAACGCCTCCTCGAAAGCCGTCTCATGTTCAAATACATACTTACTTAGCTGAGTTGTAGCGTCCTGATACTCGCTGATCGCTTGGTCGTATTCGCGTCGTGCAAACGATGCATCGGCTTGGTTTGCCGCATCGATGATCTCGTCGTAGGTTTGACGGTGGTTCCGAAGACCGAGTTGTTCGGCTTCTACTTGATCTTGAAGCTCGGCGAATTCGGCAAGAATGGCTTTGGCACTCTCCTGCGCACGTTGCAGTTCGATATCACGATACGGTAATACCTGATCGACGTCAGATACTTCGGAATTTGTCGGACTCTCAGACGACGAAGCAGTTGAGTTGGCCGTTTCGCTCTGATACGTTAGCTGAGTCGGAACGTATCGAAACGCGACAAATGCCCCCGCGACGACCAGTAGAACCAGTACGATTGTCCACGGGAACGAACGTTTCTTTTGTGGTGGTGACGGTGGTTCAGTTCGCGCAAACGATGGCGCAATCGATTTGATCTTGATTCGATCAGTCACGCGGATCCGGAATCTTCAGAATTTCTGCCGAAAGTCCTTCGTCGATTTGAGCGTCTGCCACATCATCTGGGATAGGTAGTTGATAGTCCTCGAAGAACAGACGACGAAGAATGCGCTTAAGTTCAGTGTATTGCTCATCAACGCTACCCATCAATGAAATAGTGGCGTTCTCTAATTCGAGCGTATGCGGCGATATGTCGGCTGCGGCCGAAACACCTAGCTCACGCAACGCCGCACCATGGAGAGTGAGGTTTGCACGGGCTTGAATAGCACCAAGGACCTCGCCAGCGCCACCGATAACACCCGCGAAACCCGCGTATTCCGTAGCACGTGTAGAACTACGTTGCATAGCGGCGCCACTTG
>JAPOVY010000033.1 GCA_026707905.1 Gammaproteobacteria bacterium
GGCTATGACTTAGCGCCGGATCCGACTGAAGAAAGTGATTTCACTTCCGAACGATCAAGTATGCCTGATACAGGCACCACCCACCCGCAACACTACGATTGGTCTCGCCACGCACTAATGGGACATTGGGTAATCTGGGAATTGGCTAAACCGGTGATTTGCCAGATTCACGGGTATTGCTTGGCGGGAGGTACTGAACTCGCTTCAATGTGCGATCTTCGAATCGTCGCTGAAGACGCGTTGATCGGCTATCCGCCAGTCCGTGCTATGGGTACGATGGACATGATGTGGGCGCCATGGTTTATGCCGCCGGTGAAGGCTCGTGAGTTTGCATATACAGGTGATTCGTTTACGGGTGCCGAGATGGCGCAGTACGGCTGGGCGAACTATGCGATCCCCAAAGAGGACCTCGACGAATTCGTCGAGAAGTTTGCGCGGCGTCTTGGTTACATTGATAACGACCAACTCAACTACAACAAGCGTGCAGTGAATCGTCAGTACGAGATCATGGGTATGCGGACTGGCTTAATGGTTGGTACCGACGTCGAAGCGATGTCGAAGCATCGACCGGCCGCGCCGGAATTTGGTCGTCGCGTGCGAGAGGAAGGCTTGAAAGCGGCATTGGAATGGCGCGACGGGCCGTTTCGTGATTTCCGTGGTGCGTATTCGGAGAAACACGCGAATCGGGCACTCGCAGGAAGCGAGAAAGGTAGCGGCGATCAAAGTGACGCCGACTACAGTAAGAACGACTAATTTGATTCCTGGGCTGTCGTGATTTAGCGATAGTCAGACCCAGATCTATATTGGAGTAGAGCTGCTATGGATATGCAGAACGGCGTCGCGATTGTCACGGGCTCTTCCTCTGGCGTCGGTGCCGCGTGTGCACGTCAGCTCGCTGACTTAGGCGCGCACGTGGTAATCAACTATTCACGAAATGAAGCAGGCGCAAAGGCAACAGAAGCTGCATGCAACGAGTTAGGCGCAGAGACGCTCGTCGTTCAAGCGGATGTGTCAGATGACAAAGAATGTCGAGCACTCGCGCAAGCCGCCGAAGATCGTTGGGGGCGAATCGACGCGCTTGTGAATAACGCCGGGACAACCAAGTTCGTTGCACATACCGACCTTGAAGGTTTGTCGAGCGAGGACTTTTTACGAATATACGCAGTCAACACGATGGGTCCGTTCATGATGTCGCGAGCCGTAGTCCCTGCGATGCAACGTGGGCAGCGCGGCAGCATCGTAAATGTCTCGTCAATTGCAGGTGTAATGGGTGTAGGTTCATCGATTGCCTATGCTGCGTCGAAGGGCGCTTTGAACACCATGACACTATCGCTAGCGCGAGCTCTGGGTCCTTACATTCGTGTTAACACAATTTGCCCAGGTTTTATTCAGGGTGACTGGTTGCGTGGCGGATTAGGTGATGATGTCTATGAAGCATCAAAGCGGCGAGTAGAGGAAACTTCGCCTTTGAACGTTGCGTCAACGCCTGAGGACATAGCGGCAGGCGTGCTCTACTTTATCGTTGGCGCAGACGTAATAACGGGTGAGACGTTAATCATGGACGGCGGTAGCCACCTTTCTACTGCAGGACTCACTAAGCGATAGTGAATGTTCATTCAGGAATATTGTGGTGGCGAACGTCTGTACCACGGACCGAGTAAACCGTGTTTTCGGCGATGTTCTTCGCGTGGTCCCCGATTCTTTCCAGGGATCGAGCGACCCAGATGACAGCCATGTATTCGTCGACGTGTGTTGGGTTGCGTGTCATGCCTTCACTGCATGAATCGATCACAGTGTTGTACACCTGATCGACTTCAGCGTCGGCGGCAATTGTCGCGGTTGCTCCAGTTTCGTCCTTCCTGGCAAATTGATTGAGAGACTCACGGAGCATTTGACTGGCCAAACTCTCCAGTGTCGCCACGTCCTCGCGAATTGCCAATAAATCCTCGAGCGGTGGGCTAGTTGGTTTGGTATTGATCGTGACTTTAGCGATCCGGTCTGCTTCGTCACCAATACGTTCAAGATCGGTGCTGCTCTTCAGTAACCCCACTAGGAGCCGTAGATCGCTTGCGGTTGGTTGTCGACGTGCGAGGATCGTCGTCGTCTCCTGATCGATCTCCATCTCTAATTGATTGACCTGGGTTTCCCGCGTGCATACCGATTGAGCGAGTGAAAGGTCGATTGTTTTGAACGCACTCATCGCAGAGCGAACTTGCTCTTCGATAAGCCCACCCATCGCCGCGAACTTGCCTTGTAGAGTCTGCAGTTCAGCTTCGAACTGCGCCGAAATGTGTCGATGTTCATTCATGGTTGTCGTCCGTTCGGTGGTTCGACGATGGGCGATCGTTAGCCGTACCTACCAGTGATGTAGTCTTCAGTCTGCTTTTCAGCCGGATTCGTAAAGATGGTGTTGGTGGTGTCATACTCAACCAGCTTACCGAGATATAGAAAACCGGTGTAGTCTGAAACCCTTGCTGCCTGTTGCATGTTATGCGTTACGATCAGGATCGTGTAGTCTTGCTTGAGTTGGTGGATGAGTTCTTCGATTTTTAGTGTTGAAATCGGATCAAGTGCCGATGCTGGTTCGTCTAGCAACAGAACATCGGGCTGAACTGCGATGGCTCGAGCAATTACGAGTCGTTGTTGTTGACCACCGGATAGCCCAAGCGCTGACTCATTCAATCGGTCACTCACTTCTTCCCAAAGCGCAGCGTTTTTTAATGCCCATTCAACTCGGTCATCGACTTCGCTTTTGGGTAATCGACCTTGAAGACGTAAACCGTAAGCAACGTTCTCATAGATTGACTTGGGAAATGGATTCGGTCGTTGGAAGACCATGCCGACTCGACGTCGCAATTGGGCAATATCAACGGAGGTGCGATGAATCTCCATACCATTGAGTTCAATCTCACCGGTGATTCGAACGTTGTCGATTAGGTCGTTCATTCGATTGAAGCATCGCAACAACGTCGACTTTCCGCAGCCTGACGGCCCGATCAACGCCGTAACACGCCTACGTGCGACATTCATTGATATATTGGTAAGCGCTTCATTGTCACCGTAATACAGATAGAGCTCGGATACGGTGAGACAGATATCTTCAGACTGCCATTCAGCTGGTGAAAGCGCCTCCTCGACCGACGACGCAGGCGTCGGAACTTCAGGGGTTGGCGTCAATTCGAAATTGCCATCTGCTCGCTCTTCGGCCATTAGTTCACGCTCACTCTATATCTTGCCTCGAGACGATTACGTAGCGTTATTGCAGTTAGATTCAACACGATGATGATTAGAACCAAGAGCAACGCGGTCGCGAACACAAGTGGACGGGCTGCATCGACATTTGGACTCTGAAATCCGACATCGTAAATGTGGAAACCTAGATGCATGAATTTGCGTTCTAGGTGAAGATAAGGAAAGTTGCCATCGATTGGAAGTGTAGGCGCAAGTTTTACAACACCAACGAGCATCAGTGGTGCGACTTCACCCGCTGCTCTAGCAACCGCTAAGATCATCCCCGTCAAGATAGATGGACTCGCCATAGGTAGAACCACCTTAAAGATGGTCTCAGCTTTAGTCGCCCCGAGCGCTAAGCTGCCTTCGCGGATTTCACGCGGGATGCGTGTTAATCCTTCTTCGGTGGATACGATCACGACGGGTACGGTCAACAAGGCTAGTGTTAGCGATGCCCAGATTAGTCCAGGGGTTCCAAATGTTGGTGCGGGTTTAGCTTCTGGGAAGAACAAATCGTCGATCGTACCGCCAATCAGGTAAACAAAGAAACCGAGTCCGAAGACCCCATAAACGATAGATGGCACACCTGCAAGGTTGTTGACAGCGATACGGATCAGCTGCACGAATGGTCCTTGTTTCGCGTACTCACGGAGATACAGCGCCGCGATGACCCCGAACGGCGTCACCAACGCGGACATGAGCAATACCATCAACACGGTGCCGAATAACGCAGGATACACGCCACCTTCGGTATTGGCTTCTCGCGGATCGTCGGTCAGGAAATTCCACAAGTTCTTGAGGTATAGCCCAAGTTTTTGCCACGCTGTCATGCTGTTTGGCATCCAAGCTTGGATAACGGCACTGATCGGTATGTCTATGACTTGACCGTCAGCGAGCGCAAGACTCGCCGTGTCACGTTCGAGTTCCTTCGTCAAGCCAAAAACCTGGTTCTCAATAACGGCGTAATCGGCTCGTAAAGCGCTCTCTCTGGCTTCAAGGTCAGTGAACTCGTGATTGTCGTCGAGTTGTCGCCGGCGCTTCTCAAGTCGGATTGACTCAAGCTCGTAGTTGATCCCGTTGATACTGCCTTCTTGAAGTTCGTCGACTTCATCCCGGATCGATGCGGTGCGTTCGATGCGTGTCTGGAGGTCGTCCCAGAGGTCTTCAGATTCGACGGTCTCACCCGTCTCCTTAATGCCTACTAATACTCCGATCGCATCGCCCCATTCCGTGCGTTCGATCACGACGACATTCGTCGGGACTTTACTTTCGATGACATCATGCGCGTATAGCCACCGAAAATCAGGCGGATTAGCTTGTCGATTTCCCGTCTTAATCAACCACCTTTCAACCGTTGCCGGAAGGGCTTCGTCGAATCCCGGATTCGCTTCTAAAAACTGGCGACGGCCGATAGACTCACGTTCGCTGAGTTCCCCGTAAATCGTTGTCGTCGTTCCAAATCGTTCGTACTCGATGGACATTACCTGCGACGGCCAAAAATGCGCTAAGCCATTGACTGCAAGCAGACCGATCAGACCTAATACAGCGGCAACGCTTGCAGCGACCGCCGCAGAGGTGAGCCAAATCCACGGATCACCAGACCGCCACCAACTGAGTAACGATTGCCGTTGGAGACTTAAATCTTGGGAGACTGCGTCAGAGATTGCCATAACGCGTCCTTAGGCGATTACGCACGATCTCAGCAAGCGTGTTGAACATAAACGTAATCAAGAACAACACCAGTGCTGTTAAGAAGAGAATGCGGAAGTGTGTCGAATTCGCTTCAGACTCGGGCATTTCTACGGCGATATTTGCAGCGAACGTTCGCATGCCTTGAAAGAGATTGAGATCCATGATGGGCGTATTACCAGTTGCCATCAAGACAATCATTGTCTCGCCGACTGCTCGACCAAATCCGATCATGATTGCAGAGAATATACCCGGACTCGCCGTGAGTAATACGACGCGGACTAGTGTTTGCCAACGCGTCGCACCGAGTGCGAGTGACCCGTGAACGAGGTGTTGCGGAACCCCATAGATTGCGTCCTCTGAGATCGCGAAAATCGTGGGAATGACCGCCAATCCCATGGCGATGCCGATGATGAGAGCATTTCGTTGATCGTACTCGAGACCGAGTTTCTCATACATCCATGCCTTCGCATCGCCGTCAAAAAACAGACTTGCGAGTGGTTGATCGAATTCGAGTGTGACCCACGTAAGGAAGACAAGCACGGGAATAGCGATAGCAGCAAACCAGCCATCGCATGCATTGTGCACCCGACTAGGTAGCCTTGACCAGATCGTAGCGAACAGCAACATCCCAACCGGCAATACGAACCCGCACAATAGAACCGAGGTGAGATGGTCCTCGACGATAGGCGCTAACCACAGCCCTGCGAGGAAACCAATAATCACGGTTGGCAATGCTGCCATGATCTCGATGCCAGGTTTTACCCACGCAC
Source organism: Gammaproteobacteria bacterium (assembly GCA_026707905.1). Taxonomy (GTDB): domain Bacteria; phylum Pseudomonadota; class Gammaproteobacteria; order Pseudomonadales; family Azotimanducaceae; genus Bin55. The sequence continues at coordinate 5,694 of JAPOVY010000033.1, forward strand.
GCATACCGGGGGACATGAAATTGGCCGTGTAGACGGCACCCGCTACCGCGATCGGGGTCGCGAAGATCATTGCGTAGAAAGCCGCTTTGAGTGTACCGAAGAGCAGCGGAGTTAATGAAAATTTCGGTTCGAAGTCAGTATCGGCTGAGGAGCTCTGCCAACTAAATACCGGTTCTTCATAGCCTTCATACCAAACCTTACCCCAGAGTGAGCCCCATGAAATCTCTGGGTGAGCGTTCTCTATCGCAAACGTACGGATCTGGGCTCCTTGATACGTGACGAGTCGATCGGCTCGTGGCGAGAAAGCGAGTTGCTCTGGCGTCGCGCCAAGGTCGATGGACGCGAGTATTCGATCGGATGTTGTGTACGCCAAATACGCTCTGTTCTGAGTATCGACAGCCACGTAGCCTTTGCGACGCTGCTCGCTCGCCAATGCGAAGATCGGTACCCCAAAATCCATCGTCCGAATTGGCTTCAGAATCGTTCCGACTTCGGATGGTGATAGCGACCACTGACGAACCGTGCCAGAACGGTGACCCAACAGAAGCGAGTACCGACCAAGAAGTGGTTCCACCGCCGTCGGCGCGAATCCATCTTCTGCGAACGATGATTCCTGCACAACCTTCGGTCGTAATACCGACTGTACCAATATGAGCTGGAAATCTCCCGTTTCAATGTTTAGGTTGTAGAGAAATCGGCTCCGAGGTCCGAAGAATGTTCGGTACGGACCAATCGGACCTGTCATGGTGTTCTCGTCTGGGAACTCGAGCTCGAAGTCGTCGTCCACTTCTTCAAACTCAACGAGCAGTAGTGAACCGTCGTCCTGACGCGCGACGATGCGGAGATCTTCGTCACTTCGGTACACGTCGAAGTCAGTCGTGCTCGGCGGAAGCTGATAGCTCGAATCTAGGAATATGGGTTCTACACGCTGTTCTAGGATCCGTTCGTCATCGATATAACGAACTTGATGAACAATGCGAAAGAACCGGATTTCGTCCGCGACGTCCCGAGCGGCAAAGGTATCCGTTGTAGGGAAGACCTGGATTACGTCTCGCCAAGACGAGGTACTAACTTCGATGGAGTTTTCGATATCGAATGTCAAAGGGTTTCGAAACTCAACGTGACCATTTCCGCGAATCAAGGTGACGATTTCGAAACTGTCATCCGAACTGATCGCGAGAACATCCTCTGGTAGTTGCGATACGTTATCCAAAGATTCAATCGATGCGGGTGCGAAAATCGGCAAGATGACCCAAAACAGATACCCCATGATCAGTACGATCGCTGCGATCACGGCTACACCACCCGCACCGATCACCTTCGCGGTTATCGTGTTCGTCCACTTGCGCCGGTTGGAGATCTTCGGTAGGTCGTAAGTGGTCATTTCAGGTTAGTTGGTCAGCCGTTTTAGCTCGCGATTGACCATGCGCGCTGACAGGGGTACGTAGCCGTCTTTGTCTACAACTTCCTGCCCGGTCTCAGACAGGACGAGCCGCAAGAACTCATACTCAAGAGGGTAGAGCGGAGTATCTGGTTTCTTGTTGACATAGATATACAAGTAACGGCGCAGCGGATAGCTACCGTCTAGTGCAGTCTCGGTCGTGACTTTCACTGGGGGCATTGCCGAGTCCTCTGCAATCGGTATAGCACGTACGCCGGAGGTCACGTAGCCAACACCAGAGTATCCAATTCCATTGAGGGACGCGGTAACTGACTGTACGACGGACGCGGAGCCCGGCTGCTCGTTTACTGTGTTTTTGAAATCACCCGAGCATAGACCCACTTGTTTGAAATAACCGTAAGTGCCAGATACAGAATTTCGACCATAGAGCTGTAGTGGACGATTCACCCAGGTGCCATCTAAGCCTAAATCTCCCCACGTTCGCACGTTGCGTGTTCCGCCACATCTTCGCGTCGTTGAGAATATGGCATCAACTTGCTGGATCGTGAGTGATTCGAGCGGATTGTCCTTGTGCACGTAAATTGCCAGCGCGTCGATGGCGACTCGTACCCCGAGTGGCTTATATCCGTAACGCTTTTCAAACGCTTCGATTTCCTTGTCCTTCATTTTGCGACTCATAGGTCCAAAATTCGATACGCCTTCTGTTAGAGCTGGTGGCGCCGTTGATGAACCTGCCGCTTGCACTTGTATGTTGACGTTTGGGTATTCCTTCTCGAATGCCTCAGCCCAAAGCGTCATCAGATTAGCGAGCGTATCGGATCCAACACTTGACAAATTGCCCGACACGCCACTCACGCGTTCGTAGCTCGGTAGATCTTCAGCGATCGCAAGGCTCGCGACCACCGTGTAGACGACTGCGAACCAAACGCGAACTCGAATACCGATCATCGAGCGGCTCGGTTTTCTGCCTGAGCTGAAAAAGTCAGTGGCAAATCGAAGAAGAACCGACTGCCTTCTCCGACGGTGCTTGTAACCTGCAATTCAGATTGATGACGTCTGAGAACGTGTTTGACGATTGCGAGACCGAGTCCTGTACCACCGCGTGCTCTACTGACTTTCATGTCAACCCGATAGAAACGTTCAGTGAGTCGGGAGATAGATTCGGGCGGAATACCGACTCCTTGGTCTTCGACTTCGAAACGAGCGTCGTCACCTGTGCGATGCAAACGAACCTTGATCTCCCCACCGTCTGGACTATAACGAATGGCGTTCGTGACGAGATTCATGAGCACGCTATGAATCTCGGAGGGTACGCATTCGACGTGTACGTCCGGATCCACCTCGAGTTGAATACTATGTTTGGGTGTCGTAAGCGATCGTACCTCATCGATCACCGATGTGATTTCGGCTTGACCGTTGA
>JAPOVY010000146.1 GCA_026707905.1 Gammaproteobacteria bacterium
TACGCCATCGCGCGGAACTGTGAGCTCGCGAAGTTCAGCGCGGTGATACCAATGCACTCCTGAGGTGAATCCGCTTCCATGTAGTGCTTTTTCTTGAAGTCCGGAACAAGGCGGAAAATCTGATCGAACTCTCGTCGAATGGTTCTGACACGTTCACAAGACTCGTAGTCTTCTGCACGCGGTGCAGGATAAGGTAGGAGACATTCCCACGAGAGAGGCGCTCGATGATTGCGGTCAAGGTGGAGTAGCGCATGTAGGATCGTCGTACCACTTCGTGGCATACCTACGATGACCACTGGTTCCTGTATTTCCGGCTGGTCGTCCCCAGTCGGTGATCTAAGTGCGCCATCAACTTTTAGGCGTGATTCCACCGCGCGGCGCAGAAAGTTACGGATCGCAAATCTCCCAAATGGACTTAATTCAGCCTCATTGTTAAGTGAATTCACGAGCCTTTCCAAACCTGTTCTAGGAACAGATTCACTCAGCGTGACGCCGGTCGATAGTTGTGCTCGATCGAGAATCTCCTGAGCATTCAAATGGACCAGTCGCACTCTACTACTATCAAGTACGCGCCCTAAACTGTTGACCGTCCTCAGCAGAAATGGACGATTTATGAGGATTTCTGGTCCAGACATGATTAGGTCAGCTTCTTGAGTTTAGCCGCAATCGACATGTCACCTTTGACTTTAATCTTGCCCGAAGCAACCGCCATGAACGGTTTGATTTCCTTGCGCTGCAGTTTACCGTAGGTATCCAGCGACATCCGTACGACGCAATCTGACGCTGTTTCCTTGCCGGTAACTACTGAGACTTCGTTTGTCGGTCCGGTGCCATCGATCAGCATTTGCTCATCATCGAAGTCAAATAGGAGCGTCTTCCCTAAAGGGTCAATTTCACTCGCCTTTTCAGCCATATCTCGACAAACGTCTTCGATCGACATCGTCTTATTCCTTGATTTGAATGTTTAAATGCTAACGATGGATTCGGAGCTTGTCACAGTACAAACAGAGCTGAAAACTTCGTCGGATTAGTGTCAAGTTGGGTACTAGATTTAGCGAACTGCTTGAGCATTCAATAGGTGATAGAAATCGAGCTCGTCTCCCTCTCTTGACCGCTCATGAGCATGGTGTGTTTCGTGCGATGAAAGGCAATGCACTCGAGATAACACAAGAGCTTCAACGACCTACGGCGTTATTGAAGACACCTTGCCGCGAATTAATCTTCTCAATTCTCGTGGCTATGCCTAAGCTAGAAGTCACGAATTCCGAGTTGGTGCGTTACAGAAGCTCCTTCAGAGCCACACCTTCGATAGAGCTTGGATAAATTGAATAGAAGGAATTACCTTACGACTCAATCGCTCATCATTCGTAATAAACAAATCCGTACCCGCAACAGCGGCACACGCAAGCTGAATAGCATCAGGGGCACTGATAGCTCGGTCACGCGTGATTTCCGCGAACCGTCTGGCTGCACGGGCGTCAAAAGGTACAACTTGCGCTCGTGATCGGATAACGCTTTCATAATAATCAGCAACTGAAGACGCGCCATCTCTCAAGGGTTTCACAAGCAATTCGCCTAACGTTAATGACGACATAACGAGCTCGTCACCTCGATCTAGCATGCGTTCGAGCAGTGCTACAACTTGATCACCTTTATCTCCTTCATCCTCAAACAAATAGACAAATACGTTCGTATCCTAAAGACTCGACTCACCGCCAACCTCCGCGCAAGCTTGAGACATATTCGTCGGCGTCTTCTCCCGCCCAAGCTTCTTTACCAAATCCGCGGAGTGACATCAGAGGATCTTGATTTGACTCGCCATGCATCGCGAGAAATTCTGTCTCGTACCAGTCAAGATACGAGTGAAGCGTTTCAGGCAACTCCATTCGAGTCGGCCGATCTTTTGCGCCCTTGCGATCCGGATGGTAGATATCTGAAGGCCGAAAGAGTCTTCGATAACCTCGCTTCGTTTCGAAGAGCATGCGATAGCGGCCGGGACTCGGTGGTCTATTTGCCACACAATTCAGATACGCATGAACTTTCACGCTTGACCGTAGCGGCTTTTCATCAGAAAAGTTGCAGCACTCCGCTTGCTCCATGATTTCACTCATCGCGAAGTCCTCACGTTCAGCGTGTTGCTGATGGAGAGACGCTACAACGAGCCACACTTCATCTGAATACGGATCGTGCAGACAAACATTTCGATCGAGTGTTGAAGGATCTACAGACCGGACAAGAGCATAAATTTAGAAAATGCAATCTATAAAACGAAAACAAGAATTATTCAATAAATCAAATAGTTAATTCATATAGTTAATCTCAATCCCAGTTTTTGTAAGCTTTCCGTTCCGGAGAAAATGCGAGTTCCCGACTGCAGTTTCTCCTCGAGGTCCTTTTCCGAACAGCCCTCAAGAAAGAAGATACCGGCTTGCCGACATGCATCAAAGACGCGATCTCGTGCAGCTTCGATTTCAGGTCGTTCGATATCGCTCAACGATCCGCGATACCCATGCGACATCGACATATCCGCCGGTCCCCACTCAGCGAACGCAACGCCAGGTACTGACGCGGTCTCGTATGCATTTGCTAACGCGCGCTGATTCTCTATCTTAAGACCAACAAGCAGCTCACCATCGGGATTCAGCGGCCACGGGTCCGCGACCTCCATGTAGTCATTCGGCGTAGTTCCCCAGATCTGTGCTGCGGACCCTTGCCCACCTGCACCGCGTGTACCTCCTCGAAACGTGTAGCGGATCGCCTTGATCAAAGCTTCAACCGCTTCAGGACATTCAGCATGACAAAGCAGGAAACCATGCACACCGACCGTTAGCAGCTGACGAACTTGCCAAGCATTGAACTCGACAAATTCTGAGCTTCTGCCTTCAAATGGCAATTCCGCAAGCACAGGTGGCGTCGGTGTGCGAACGGACGCCATGCCTTTCATAAACTGATCGATTCCCGGTAAATCGAGCGGTCCGTGTTCAAATCCAATATTGATGTAATCCGCCCAAGTGTCAGCCATCGCTACACCAGCATCAAAGGTCAATTCCGCACCGGTATGACCACCGATATAGAAGACTGGTTTGTCTTCAGCTAACTTTGCAATCGCACGATTGATTCGTCCCGACATGAATCGGTTCCTCTATTGATCTAGTCTGCGTCGATGAAACTCGCACGCGCATCATTCACGTGAACTTTACACCCAATCTATCGTAGCTGTGCAGAACACGTCGTACTCTGAGTTATCCAATGGGGAGTCGAACTCGTCGTTAGTTGACGAAAGCTTCGATTTCTAGATGGCTTCATTTGTGATCGAAATCGCCATTTCGTAAGTACGATCGGCGAGATCTGAGATCTTATTGTCGTTGAAGTCCCTCACCACGGACATAAGTCGATCGCTTAGAACACCGACCCACTTCTCCGGTAGAGCTTCAGCTCCCATCTTAGTACCAAGAATAGAACCTACGGTGGCACCATTACAGTCCGTATCCCAGCCACCTCGAACAGTGAAGACGATACCTTGCTCGAAGTTAGTTGCGCCGAACAAAAGACCCATAACAACCAAGGCGGCGTTGTTGATCGTGTGCACGCGGTGATAGTGACCGTACTTTTCCGATATTCGATCCCACACTCGCTCCCAGTCATCGAATTCCGCACACCAAGCTACCGTGTCGTGGACCGCTTCAGCGAGTCTGCAATTAGCAGGGATTTCCGATAGTCCAATGTCAATAATCTGCTCGATGTCGTCAGTCGCAAATGACGCGGCAATCATCGCTGCCATGAACATTTCACCGTAAATTCCGTTCTTTACGTGAGAGATGCATGCATCCTGGTACGCGAGCTCTGCCGCTTTCTCCGGCCAGCCGGGTGCAACATATCCAAACATATCTGCACGGATTTGCGCACCGATCCACTCACGGAACGGATTCCGCCAGATCGCTGATTCCGGTGGCCAACATCGATTCACGAAATTCCGATATGCAACGTTTTCGGCCGTATATAGCATGTTGAATGGCATATAGCTCAACCACGTATTTGCCATATCGCGCGGCGAGAGGCTTGAACCGTTTCGCTCGAGTGCGATCAGACCGAGGATTGGGTAATCCATGTCATCGTCACGTGCCATAAATTCGATGTTTCCACGCGTACTCGCTTTCAAGTAACTGTTGATAGCGCCTTCTCGAAAAGGGATATAGTCATCGAGCGGTAGGGCGTTTGTATCAGCGAGGTACTCGTCAATGCGCTCGCGTAGCCACCCCTCAACAGGTTTTCCAAGTGAGCAACCCGCCGCCCGACCGAGCCAACCACCGTAGATCCGATCACGGAGCGATTGGTCCGAAACCGTCAACGACATTCGGCGTGGTCCGTCAGAACGCAACGCTTTGATCGCGTCTAACTCGCTAGGTTCACTATACGGAAACGAAGGATTTGGGGGCAGTTCCATGAGTTCGTCGTAGAGTTCGACGAAAACGTGATCTTGAGTCGATTCATCTTCGATCGCAGCTAGTATCTTCGGTTCAAGCTGTGAAACGTCACATCCTTCTTCTCGTCGTTGCACCATTTCCGGTTGAATCAAGTAACGTTCTACAACTGCCATATGCCGCGTCGCTTTCTGACCATCTTGGCAAGTGTAGTCTCGCGGACTGTACGATATGTTCGGACGCACAAGAATTGCGTATTTCTAAGCAAATAAAAGACGCGTTGGCGGTTACGAGGTGACTGAGCGCAAAGTCAAATGAAGCTAGTTGTGGTGGCTCAAAGTGATTGACGAAATTCCTGTTAGTAACCGAGCGAGACCGATCGAACCACGAAAGATTCTTACGATCGTCGAAGACGTAAAGCGATGCACACTCTGTGCAAACGAGTTACCGCTCAATCCGAATCCGATTCTGCAAGTCTCCGCAACCTCGCGTGTCCTCATCGTCGGTCAGGCACCAGGCATTCGTGTACATGAGACCGGGTTGCCGTTTAACGACCCGAGCGGCGATCGTTTACGTCATTGGCTAGGAGTGACCCGCGAGGTGTTTTACGATCCCAAGAAATTCGCGCTCTTGCCTATGGCATTCTGCTATCCTGGTGCCGGTAGGTCAGGAGATTTGCCGCCACCGGCGCGATGTGCCGACACATGGAGAAAACGGCTCCTGCACGAACTGACAGACATTCGTTTTACACTGCTCTGTGGACGCTACGCTATCAATTGGCACAGACCAGATACCGTCGGACAATTACTTACTACGATCGTAAAAGAAAGCGGTAGCCGCGATACGCAAGTCATCGCGACGCCACATCCAAGCGGACGAAACAACGGGTGGTTTGCGAAGAATCCCTGGTTCGACGAAGACATCGTTCCTCGAATTCGTCGTCGGGTTCGCGTTGCATTAGTAAGCTAGTTTCAAAATTCGATATGGCGGTCTAGATACGACTCGCACTAGGAGTTTAATCTGATACTTATAGATACGGGTATAATCGAGTACGAGTCAGATACACAGTTTCGGCAAATATCTATGACATTAGGCATTAATTCATCACATCAGTGATTATTTCATGTTTTTATTTATTAGTTTTTCTACTCCCCCTTCCCTCAGACGCGCGAAATTCACGTCGTTGCCCGGTGATCCTGTCGCGTGAGTCAATCCACGCAAATGTTAGATTTGATTGCGGAACATTTAGCCACCGTAGTCGACGAACTCCCCCCAGTTGAACGGACCATTCTCGACGAGCGAATGCTTATTAACCATCGGCGCACGCTTGAAGATATTGGTCAGGAGTACGGTCTGACACGCGAGCGAGTTCGTCAAAAGCAGTCCGATCTGCGGCGAAAAATCGCTTCTTGCATCGGACCCACTGGTCGCCGAGCTGCATCGCAAATTGCTGAAGACCTAGACCTGATCGATACATACGGCAAGTTCGAGCGAAGTGTTCGACGCGCTGTACCACATGCGGAGGAACGTATCAGACGTGTACTGATGCTCGTGTTAATCGACGTCGCGGATTTCAAGTTGATTGACGGAAAGCTAGTCTGCAATCGTGCGTTCACTTACGTAAAGCCAGTAAAAAAACTCGCGCGCGGGCTGGCGGACTCATGCGGTCTCTTCGATCAGGACGAGCTAATAAGCGCCTTCCCGGAACAAGAATTACGCCATCACTTCATGTGGTTTCAACAAGAATGCGGGTTTCACGAAATGTTCGGCTTGCTCGCGCTGAGAGATACGAGAAAAGCCAAACTTAAAGCAGCGTTGGTTTCTTTGGGTCGTCCCGCAACTCGACCGGAGTTAGCCGAGATGTGTGGGTTAACGAACAAGATCGCTTCCGCTGCGTTGTCGAGCATACCTGAGATTGTGCGTATCAGCCGTACCCAATGGGCGTTGAAAGATTGGGGCTTGCGCGAATACAAAGGGATCGTAGAAGAAATCGTTGACTATATTTCCAAAGAAGGCGGAATCGCGTCGGTTGAACCGTTGATTGAAGACATCGCGCAACGATTCGACGTTAAGAAATGGAGCGTGCGTGCCTACATGCAGACTCCGAAATTTCAGATGGTAGATGGCCGGATTCGACTCGCCGATCAAGTCTCCCCAACGATGCGAACTCTCGCCGACGTCGTTCATGGATTTGACGACAAAGGTCGTGCCTATTGGACGTTTCCTGTGCTAGAGCGCTATTTTCGAGGATACAGTATTGTCGGTGTACCGTTTGAAATCGCCGCATCTCTCGGATGCCCGGTCGACGACGCCACGACGCTACGAATTCACAACCTTCCGGGATGCCGTGACTTAACCATTCAGTGGTATCTCTCTTCAACTACAAAAGCTTCGATCGGCTTTGTTCGAGATGCGTTGACACGACTGAATCTGACGACTCAACAATTTGCGCGATTAACGCTCGTCCAACAAGGCGTCGTCGAACTAAACTGGCATCCGTCTTCGACAGGCGCTGAGACTAATACCGGTAAGGTGCATGCACCCACCAGTGTCTAGATAAAAGGCGCTTATGTACTTCTGTGTGGTTTTCACACTATTTACACGGTTCTGCGTCGATCAGAACTTATGTCCTGATTCCGTTTTTCAGTTGCCGACACTGCGGGGATAGCGCCTCCCGCATCAAAGCGCGCAAGCCCTTTGAGCAACACATTCTTCGACGCGTTCACGTCGCGGTCGTCACCATTCCCGCAATGGGTGCAGTGATACCAACGATCGTTCCGCGTCAACTTTGTGACCGGTAAACCACCGCAATGCGAACAGCGTTGCGTGGTCTGTTTGGGGTCGACGCGTACCAACTGACCACCGGCACTTGCAGCCTTGTAGTCGAGTTGATTTATGAACGTGCCCCAGTTCTGCTCGAGGATCGAGCGATTCAAACCGGTTTTCTGTTTGACCTGACGTCCTGGACATGCAACCGTTCCAGCCGCGGACGCGGTCATCGCCTGGATGTCGAGATCTTCCACCGCGATCCACTTGCCGTGGTACTTGACGATGTCGCTCGTAAGACGATGAATGGCGTTGTGGCGTTGCACACGTGCGCGATAACACGCCCGCGCGAGTGCCTGCCGTCGTTTCCTGCGTTGGTTAGACCCCGGTTCGCAGCGACTCAAGGCTCGCTGCTTGCGGCGAATTTCGGTCCGGTCTGGCGTGTGGCGCGGGATCAGCGTCCTATCGGATAACGCCGCACTCACACGAACCCCGACATCGATACCGATGGCACGATTCAACCCGAGGCGTTGGATCTCATGGTCACACACCAGCTGGATGAAGATTCCCGTCGGGCGTTGGACCACCCGGACGACCTTCACCTGGTCGCGGGCGTCGCAGCGATGGTCCTGCCGCCAGCGGAACCGCCCGATCCCCTTGATCATCACAAACCCGTACTTGCCGTTGAAGGTGGGTTTCTTCTGTAAAGTCTCAAACGACATCACGCCGCGTTTCGCTGACTTGAAACGCGGAAACCCGCGACCTTCCCGAAAGAACCGCTTGAACGCCCGGTCGACCCGGACCAACGCTGAATCCTGACACCATCTGTCAAACTTGCCGAACCATTCATCGGTGTGGCGAATGGTCGTCAACGACCCGCGTTGGTCAAAGAGACCGATGCTCTCCCCGGTTTTCTGGTAGCAGTCGATGCGTTCCTGCAGAGCACCGTTGTAGAGCAGCCTTTGCTGCGTGAGGAACTCGGCGAGGTTCCGATGCGTATGGGCGTTCAGCTTCGCCTTGTAGGTGTATGTAATCACAGTCAAAGCCTAAGCTGGATTACGTGACCACGCAAAAGAAATTACCCGATTGGCGAGTACACGAACGTGCCTGAATACAAAATTAGATCAATGAGTTAGGAGGCATGTTACATGCGTGCAAGCTCAAAACCACAATCAACTACATAAGAGAAGGTATGGACTCGTCCTCGTTGAGGCATCGCAATGTGCCAATAATGATTTTT
>JAPOVY010000067.1 GCA_026707905.1 Gammaproteobacteria bacterium
AAATCGACCACACGTCAAACACATGGATCCCGGTTTACATTGGAGAAACCACCTCCTTTGTGGTTAGGTTCTCCGATCATGAGAAGTGGTACGAAGGGATAAGGGCTGGCGCAACACACATACACGCGGTTGTGATCCGCGATGATGTTCACAGAGTAGTGGTGGAAAGGCAACTAATCGAGTCATTCAAGCCTCTGTTGAATAGCAGTGACTAGCACTGAAACCGAGAATCGAAATAGGTTACAGCTCCATATTTTCTCCTCCGATGAAATACAGAGGAGCGTACCCATTGCTGTTCGCTGTAAATTCAACTACGTTTACTAAGCGATTGGAATCAGCGACACGTCGGATCAGCAGCTTGATCTGAAACACAGCTCACAGTCTAATTACATGCGATGTCCCTATCGAGTCGATTTCTACAAAAGCGGGAGTGTACGCTCGGTTTTCTCGCGACCTTTCTGTTCGTATGCCCCACACACGCCCAATTCGACCGGACATACGTGAACTTTTCGTGTCCCTGCACGCTTCAAAGCGGTGATGGCGAGACAGCTGAACTTACATTTGGTCTCGTTAACTACACCGATGCCGACATCGATGAGCTTCACGTGACGATCGGAATCGTGACTGATGAACATAGGGAGTCGGAGAGCGAGGATGAGTCCGACGTTAATACTGCCTTTCTCGACACCGTTGCGCTTGAAGTAACAATCGACCCGCAGTCGACATCAGCACCTGCTTCGTACGAAATTGAATTAGGCGTCGTACCAGAAGGAAGCTACTACTTCGAACTCTTGCTGCACGACACGGAAACGCCTGACGGCGAAGAACTGCTAGATTCGGTCTGGTTTAAAGGTCTGCACGAAACACCACCGGAGACGCTTGATCTAGTAGATGCCAACTATCTCGTCGATTCGGACGGTGACGGCGTCGGTGATCTGAACGAGGAACACGTAGGCACAGATCCTTCGGACCCAGACAGTACGCCAGAAGACCCAACCATCGACATTCTGTTCTTGTTTGAGAGCGATGCGTTCGAGCATTTCAACACGGGGTCGGACACCTTTCTATCTCACATCGTCCATGTAACGAACGACATGTACGAAAAGAGCGAGAGCCCCATTAAGTTCAGAGCGGTAGGCGCGTTAGATGAAACGACAGTTCAAGAGCTCGCCTCAACCGGGATCCTTGAGTCGCTTGAGGAGTCCCAATACCTCGATCTGATCGACGAATACCAAGCCGACCTTGTTGCGGTATTCCGACCGACGTCGGCGTTCCTGTGTGGGTTTGCAGTATCCATCGGGGGATTGCATGGGCGGGGTTTCCTACATCCGGATGAGCGGTTCCCGTATATCGAGATGTTTCTCGATCCAGAAACTTGCTCCATTGATACAACCGCGCACGAGATAGGTCACTTAATCGGCCTCGGTCATTCGTTTGAGCAGTTTTCCGTTGGGGCGTTCCCATGGTCGCGCGGGCACGCTGTTTTCGGCGAATTCGGTACGATCATGTCATACGCGCGACAACTATTCGCCGGTGTCGGGCTTGATGTCTTCTCAAGCCCGCACCTCGATTGCCTAGGCAAATCATGCGGCATCCCTCATACAGAACCGAACGCCGCAGGAAGCGCCGATGCCGTGCAGACGATTAATGTGCTCAAGTATCAGTTCGCGCAAACGTCTACACCCGATCCTGAATTTGACTACGACGGCGATGGTGTTGGCGCGGTTGCAGACGCATTCCCCATCGATCCCGACGAGTGGGCCGATACGGATGGCGACCAATTCGGCGACAACGTTGATGCCTTTCCTGAGGATCCGCTCGAATGGCTAGATACAGATGGTGATGGGATCGGGAACAACACGGATCCGGACATCGACAACGACGGTATCGAGAATTTCGCCGATCCCGACCCATTCGATCCAGCGGAAAGGGATCTACGGCTAACGGCCGTCACAAGCAACGAGGCCGACGATCAATTTGGCTACTTTGCGACCACGACCATCGATCTAGATGAAGACGACGTACCCGACCTCGCTGTGTCCGCTCCAACAGCTAACAATGAAACAGGCGAACCCTCCGGAAAGGTCTACCTTCTCGCCCTTAACGACGTTGTAACGCCTGCACTGACGCCAGACGCGCCACTTGGCGCTAAGTCACTCGCTGACGTTTTATCGGCAGGCAACTCGTGGGAGTTGCGAGGCTTACCCAGTGACACGCGTTTCGGCGAACAAATCGCTGTTCTCGAACATACAGATGGTGAGACGGAACTCGCGATTCGGAGCGTCGAAGCGCTCTATTTGATCACGTTGGATGCAACCGGTCTGACGACACTCAGCGCTGCGGACGGAACCGACGACCGCCAAATTACCTTAGACGATTGCGAGTCGCTCGACGGCTGTGTGCGACTTGAGTTTGGGACGGATCTGAACGTCACGGACGTGTCGTCAGCCGCCGATTTCGATGAAGATGGGCGTATCGACGTCGGCGTCGTTGGCTACGTCGACGACCAACCCGAGAACTTACTCGTCTATTTCTTAAGCCGAGCAGGTTTCTCCCAGATTTCAGCAGGTACCGACGACGATCCCTTCACGCTGGTTGATCTATTCGAAGCCGATGAAGCGAGTTTCGTAATAACGACCTCGGGTACGGAAGGCGTCGCAGACCTCGAATTCCTTGGCGGCACGCTAGATTCTGCATCGAATGATCTTGTGCTCAGCATATGGGGCAATGAAGCACCAGGTCGGCTTTATGTCATTGGTGGCGAACAGCTACGGTCGATAGGAGAGTTTGACGACGAAGGTGATCGAAGCATTGACGTTGACTCGTTAGTAGGACTCGATCAAACGTACCGGGTAACGAATGAGGAAGACTCAGACTTTGGCTTTAGCGTCGACGTCCTGAGTGACCTTGATGAAGACGGTCGGAACGACTTATTCGTATGGGGAAATCCAGGTAACAACTACATGTTCACGATCGGCGGGATTCGTTTTCACGATCTGAACGATTTGAGTCTCGACGGTTCAGTCGTGCTACCAGAAGACGCTCACGAGGAATTCGGAACCTGGCTGTTCAACCGATTCGGCAAACGATTCCCCTTATCTTCGTCCGGGATTATTGCCGCGAGTGAGGCATTGTCGTTTGATCAACTTGCGTTTACCTTTTCAGGTTCGATGTTCGTTGCTGGGCTTCGTGATCTCGACTACCTCGACGATCCTTCCGGCGAGGATTTGAATGGCGTCGTCAACATACCGATACGTGGTCGTTTTTCGGACATCTATGCCTTCCGAGCACCTTTTGGACCAAGTGGACCTCGAACCCTTGCTGGCGTCACATCCATCGGAGACATAGACGACGACGCGACGTCGGATTTCGTACTCTCCGTGTTCTCAGGCGAGACAGAAGGTACCGTCAGCACGATGTATGCCGTATTCACGTCCGAACTTGGCATTTTGGATCAAGCCGATGGAGACGAGGATCACCTCGTCATGCTCCACAACAACATGATCGATAGCGACGGCGATGGTATTCCCAATCTTCACGACGACGACGATGACAACGATGGACTGCGTGATATACAGGATGTTTATCCGCATTTAGCGCAGTTTCGATTCGACGCCGATGGCGACGGCTATGCAAATGCGATCGATGCATTTCCATTGAATTTCTTTGAACACTCTGACATCGATTTTGACGGCGCGGGTGATCGACAAGACGACGACGCCGATGGCGACGGCATACTCAACGACGACGATGAATTTCCATTCGACACCGACAACGACGGAATACCTAACAGACAGGATCCCGACGATGACAATGACTTGGTATTGGATGAGGACGATTTATTTCCTATTGATGCGTCAGAAAGTTCAGATTTGGATGGCGACGGGGTTGGTGACAACGCCGACGAATTCGACGATGACCCGACCGAAGCGTTCGACACCGATCAGGATGGTGTAGGGAACAATGCGGATTCCGACGACGATAACGACGGCTACCTTGATGAAGAAGACGCCTTCCCGCTGGATCCAACAGAGTGGCTCGATTCGGACGGCGATGGTTTCGGCGATAACTCCGACCAGTTCCCGCTTGACCCGTTAGAGTGGGAAGACCTAGACGGTGACGGCTTAGGTGACAACCACGGAAGCGCGGCGTTTAACTCCTATCGGTTAGTCACGGACTGGTCGAACGCCCCAGCAGGCGCATTTTCAGTCCCTTCCGTCGAAGCCTATCGACTAGGTGATTTCGACCGTGACGGGTACGACGATATCGAGATCGCCAATGCTCTAGCCAACGTCAGCGGTCAGCCTTGGGTCCTATTGTCGAGTGGTGATCTAGCTTATCTCGATGGTGAAGACGGTAAAGTCGATAAAGTCGTCGACATTACTCGTATCCATCAGGGTCCAAACAGCTGGCGTTTCAACAATACACAACCCGGTTTTGACTCACTCAAACTTAGTAGTGCCAACGTCGGCGATCTAAACGGCGATGGCATTCAAGATTTAGGCTTGTCAAACCCGTTGTCTTACACTGGATCTGGGTCGGTAGTACTCGTGTACGGTGGCGGTTGGACTGAGCTCGACCAGGCAGACGGAGCAATCGATGGGGAAATCGATTTCAATGCGTGCGTTGAATCCAAGTCCTGTACCCGAATCCGCAGTGTTGAACGAGGCCACGGATTTGGTCTGCTTAGTGCACCACTAGCAAACATTTTCGGCGATGACAAAATGTCGCTAGCTTTTGGTGCGGCAACCGGACAGGCACGTCGACTTGGCCGAAGCGGCATCGCCTCAGCATATCTGCTTTCTCACGTAGCAATCGAAGAGGCGGTCGCCGCGAGTTCGGATGGGAATGTACTTCTGAGCGATGTCGAAGAACACGCCGACACCTACGCGTTCTATCCTGAGTTTGACGGATTCTTCGAAGCGCTTACTTTTGTCGGTCGCGTACCAGATCTTGATCAAGATAGTGTTGGCGAACTTATGTTGCTTACACCTTTAAGTCCCACAACGCGTATCTACATACTCGCATCGAGTGAACTGACGGGCATGGATACAGCTGACTTTACGGTCGATGGCAAGACCAATCTAGCCGCTTCGTATCGATTCGCGAATTCCTACCGTATCGATGATTTCGAGCTTTTCCAGACGAATATGGCTCCATCGTCTGTTCAAGAGGCAGAAAACGGCGAACAACAGAGTTATTTTCTCCCGCTCCTCAAGATCGGAGATCCCCAAACGTCACACCTTGTCGATTTGAGGTACCTGGCTGATCACGACGTAGCAGACGATACAGCGGACGGCGTCGTGACCACTTTTGATACGAGCGCAAACTACACGTGGACATTTCCGAACGTAGGACTCTTAAGTGTGTGCAATCCAAACGATACGATGGGTCGGGGGCAAGTGATAGCGTCCCTTTACGAAGTAGGCGATACGATCTCCTCTTCAAATCCTCTGGAGCTAATCGTCTTCGATACTGAACAGCTAGGATCACTTGATAGCGTCAATGACACGACAGACGGCACAATCGAACTAGACACAATACTTACGCAACAAGTCGAAGACGTCTGGCATCTGACTTTTGGCGGACTGACGTCTCGTACGCTCAACTCTTACGTTAGTTGCGCTGGTGACTTCGATGCCGATGGTAACGAAGACATCATGGTGTCTCTGACGCATGTTGACGGTCTT
Source organism: Gammaproteobacteria bacterium (assembly GCA_026707905.1). Taxonomy (GTDB): domain Bacteria; phylum Pseudomonadota; class Gammaproteobacteria; order Pseudomonadales; family Azotimanducaceae; genus Bin55. The sequence goes on from JAPOVY010000067.1 coordinate 5,691, forward strand.
AGATCGCGCGGGAACATACTCTTAATCGCGCGCTCGGATTTCGCGGCGATCGATCGATTAGATGGGGAAGAGGATCACAAAGTTAACCTAGAACTGCTTTGGCCAGGCGGCTAAAGGTGGCTGGAAAAGCTCGTCTCGTTTCTCTAATCTAGCGTGAGCGTTTAAAATGAGAGAACGGCTATTCAAGGAGAGTTTTGTGACACGATTATTAGCAGGGATATTCGTTCTTGGACTCCTGTCGGGGTGCGCTTCGTTTCTACAGATGGATGATGAAATTGCATTCTCAGGCGAAGGTGTGCTCGCGTCATATGATCAATCGGCCGGTGAGCTGACAGATCTGAATCGAGTCGACGTCTCTATGAATAAGCGGCAGCTGAGACCCGTTGAACTCGCTACCGAGAGGGTTAATTCCAGGGAACTGGCACTGACAGATTTCAACGGACTAACTGTAGAGCAATTGAAGCGAAGTCCTCGACGCTCATCGGAAATTCTTTTTTAAGAAATCGCTGAATCTAGATTCGTATTACGACCCGAGATCCCAATCACTCTCAAGATCTTTAGAGCGCATCGAGCAGCTTTGCTCGATCGTGCTCAGAGATTTGGGTTAATGATTATTCGTTACAGGTTATCGTGTCTTGACATAGTCAGTGAGCGCCATCACGGTCTCACGATGTCCAGTAGTAGTTAGTGCATTAGCAAATCTCAGGTCAGCTGTCAGTACAACTGCGCCGATGCGATATGCAAGTGCAAGATAGACACACTCGTAGATCGGACGATCAAGTGTCAACGCGATATGTAAAGCTTGTGCAGCGATGTTCTCGTCAGCGTCCCAGAACACCGGCAAATCTGGTACGTGTGACATCAAGATGATGGCGGTATCGTGTTCTATTTCATGCAGCCGAGCTTTCCGCCACAATGCGTTCGCAACCTCTTACGCCATTAGGCGTGGCGCATGTAAATCCTGATCACTCACCATCAATTCCCGTGCAACTTCCGAATATTCTTCGACGACGAACCATTTGACAGCGACGCTCGCGTCAACTACGAACTGCATTAAAAAATGTCGCGATGACCACGGTCGCGGTCTTCCCGGATCAGCTCTTCCGCTGGTGTGTGTTGACGACCGCTCGTTAGCTCATGTAGCCGATCCATGAGCTTTAAGAATGCAGCGCGTTTCAATTGAATATCGTCTTCGACGGCACACTCGAGGATATGGCGTGCCTCGCCTTCAAGTGAACGATTGTTCAACGAGGCACGTAGCTTCAGTCGATTTATTACATTTTGGTCAAGACGACGCACATTGATCGTTGCCATAAACCAACCTCCCACTCTGTTATCAAAACGATAACAACATCAGGATTCGTATTCCAATAAGACAACGACGATACACGCTGAAACTCGTACATGCTCTCCCGCCGAAGGTTACGGCGCGGACTAGGCGCTTGAACGTCTGGGTTACTTCGTCTAATAATGAATGCCCAGAAATCCCCTATTTCTGAAGGTCATCGCAATCGTCTCATTGGCGTACGCAGAATTAAAAATCAAACCTACAAATCGTTCTTTTCACGATCCCAGAATGTGAAAAGTGATTTCTCGAACAATCAACGAATTTCGAACTTGCATATGCATTTCTATATCCGTCCACAACGAGATCTACCGTCGGTCTGATGTCGTCAGGAACTTGCTTCATATAACGACGAAACAGCACGCGAAACATGGGATCTGTCTGGCCATCCGCTGCGGCGCCTAGCCAGCCCAACGCTCTTAAATTGCTTTTTTCGACGTTCTCAGTCCCATTGAACAAGATATATGCAAGTCGTGACTGCGAGTCTTTGAACCCCCGCTTCGCCAAGTTCAACAAGATTGGATAAGCATCGTCGTAGAGTCCGTCTTGATACAGTTCATTCGCATTCATCCGCTGCCCACGCATCTCTCTCACGTCCTCAGCGGAGAACTCCGCCGGATTCATAGGGATGTGGTCAAAGACGTTGCCCATCACGACGACCTCATCCATGTAATCCGCATACTGCTCCGGTATCGCCCCAGACTCAAGATACGCTTCTAAGTCGATATTACGACGAATAAGCTCACGTAAGAACCGTTTATTCGCGGGTGATTGTGACCGAAGCATCTTGGTCACACCAGATATATCTCCAAATGGGATCGTGATTCTTTCTTCAGCCACCCCTTTGGTCTGTTGCGCCTGAATACGAGCCATTGCCCCTCTGTAACGTTCGATCGCTCGATGCCATTTCTTCGCTTGTCGATCATTTTTGGCGATGTTAGCCAACGCCTGCATTTCCAGACCAGTCTCGTCGACAGCTAGCGCTACTGTGCTTTGATCAAGTTGGCGATTGGTGTCATACGCCGCAATTGGCGAGACGAACGCGATTATCACAATAAGGATAAAAGTTGTATGAATATATCGCAACATTGGGGAGCTCCTTTATGTCTCCGCCATATTGGTCTCTATTCTATCGCTAAATGTGCGTTTTAAAGCTACAGTTTGTTGTCTATTCGAGAGCTCGAGAATCGGGTTGTGAAAATAATCTTCTGCAAATTCCACATATAAAAATGCGCCCGATCGCGA
>JAPOVY010000134.1 GCA_026707905.1 Gammaproteobacteria bacterium
TCGCGATCGGGCGCATTTTTATATGTGGAATTTGCAGAAGATTATTTTCACAACCTCCAAATAAGATTTTCGTTTATTTAATACGATAAATTTCACCACAAAACCTTTGTAACGATCATAAAAATCGGGCGAATGTTACCGACGGAATTCGGAGATTCTTTTACAAAATATTGCTCGATTGATCAGATCACCCACGGATTGTCTGTTCGTCGCGCATACGCACTAGAATCGCACGGTCATATCGAATTAAGAAACCAATATTGAAGTTCAAGTTTCCGCCGCCACCAAACTTTCACCGCGATATGAGCGGTCTGGAATTACCTTCGAGGGTCAAACACTTTAAGATTAGGACGTGCGATGGATCCGGCGTCTGTTTGCAGTTTGGTTACGCAAACGGCGACGGTTCGAACACGGAGAGAATCTCGCTGAATTTACCCGCGGCACCAAAACTATCTAGCGAATTGACCGAGGCGGTTGACGAATACCTATACAACACGGGTGAAGCGATCATAGAAGAAGAAATTCCTGGATACGGAAGATAACCTCATCCACTTAATAAACGTCATGTTTCAATCCGATCGTCTTAAGCTGCTCGTGTTACCCATCGTATTTGCGTCCTTATCTTCCTGTGCCATTTTTGACTATATCTTTGAAGTGAAGGAGATCTGTGATCCAGGACAATACCAAGTGCAGTTCGTAGAGATCGCCACCGAGATCGTACGAGTCAAATGCATGAATGAAGGACAACTCGACGTTCTGAAGCAGGACAGCACGGTGCGGATTATCAGTGCAGCGTACAGTAAAAGGCGCAGTAATGACTAACGAGATTCAACGACCTATCTCAAACGCGATTCGCCAAGAGAAAACAGCGGAGACGCTCCTAGAGTACCGGAACGGGTTTACGCGCGCCGACGATGAATACGCACCGATGGTTGAACGGTACTACAAGTTAGTCACGGACTTCTACGAATTCGGTTGGGGTCAATCATTCCACTTCGCACCTATTCGCAAGGGGGATTCTCTAGAAGAGTCTATTGCTAATCACCAGCGCTTCCTCGGCGATGCTTTAGACCTTAAACCGGGCATGAACGTGTTGGACGTCGGCTGCGGCGTCGGCGGACCGCAACGTTCGTTGGCTAAGAAATACGGAGCGACCGTCACGGGACTGAACATTTCTGAATACCAGCTTCAAAAATGTGCGGAATACAACGAGAAATCGGGTTTGGCGGAACTCTGCCACGTGCTACTTGGTGATTTCATGGCAGTTCCCGCCGACGATGAGAGTTTCGATGCGGCATACCACATTGAAGCGATCGCCGCCCATGCACCAGACAAAAAGACCGCCTACGAAGAGCTGTTCCGCGTCTTGAAACCAGGGGCGATTTTTGCTGGTTACGAATGGTGCATGACGCCTTCGTACGACGCGAATAAGAAAGAACATCGCGAAATCAAGGAAGCTATCGAATACGGTAATGCGCTACCGCAAATCGCCTCGTTCTCGGATGTCGAGAACAGTCTGCAATCCGCTGGATTTGAGTTGATTGAGACCAATGACCGCGCGTTTGAGGCTGACTCCGATACGCCCTGGTATCGCCCGTTAGAGGGAAGCGTGAGGACTTTGAGAGGCTTTCCAAGGTCAACTGCAGGGCGCAAGGTGACCTCGACGGTTTTGCGCGTCCTTGAATCGTTACGCCTTGTACCTCAAGGCGCGTACGAAACGCAGGAGATTCTCAACATCGCCGCCGATAGTCTGGTAGCGGGAGGTCGTTTGGGGATTTTCACTCCGATGTACTATCATAAAGCTCGTAAGCCGAACTGACGTAATCAGCTCACGGTCCCTGTCTAACTGGACGTGACGTATCTCTTCTCACCTTAATTCTCTGAACCGTTGAACTGAAGAGCAAAGAATGGTCGGTCTCCTTGTTGACCCCTCGTAACGCGCATCAAACCTAGGCGGTGGGTAAGCGAAACGCAGTACTTTCCAACGCTTTTTCGACTATATGTGCGATAGTGCTCATTGGTTGCGGCGGTGGAGGGAGCAATCCAGAACCTGTCGTCGTCCCGCCTCCAGCGCCCATTACACCGCCTCCACCTCCGCCGCCGCCTCCGGCGCCGCCTCCGGCGCCCGCATCACTCACGACGAGTGCACAATCTTGTGAAGACGGGCAAGCCGGAGATTTCGCATGCCTTCGTATTTCGCTACGAAGTCGTGTACCAAACGACGAAATGGGGGGCGACTTTGGCAATGACCTTTGGGGATGGCATGACGAAGAAACTGGTCGAGAGTACGCGCTGATGGGTCTGGGTAATGGCACCGCATTCGTCGATGTCACCACACCAGACGAACCCTCCTATCTAGGCCGCCTACCGACCGAGTCGGAAAGCTCGTTATGGCGTGATATTAAGGTCTACCAAAACTACGCATATATCGTCGCCGACCACGCCGGTATCCATGGTATGCAGGTGTTTGACTTGACACGATTGCGGAACCAGTCAACGCCTCAGGAATTTGTTGCTGATACAGTGTATGGTGACTTCGAGCACTCGCACAATCTCGTGATTAACGAAGATTCGGGCTTTATTTACGCCGTCTCTACCGATACGTGTGAGGGCGGTTTGCACATGATCGACCTCTCCATTCCGAATAACCCACAGTTCGCGGGTTGTCATATGACCGTCAGAACACACGACAGTCAGTGTGTTCTCTACGACGGTCCTGACGCTGATTACGCTGATAGAGAGCTCTGTTTTAGTTCGAACGAAGATCATTTTGAGATTGTCGACGTGACGGACAAATCAGCGCCGGTAACGATCTCCACTTTGACATACGAGCAACTCGGTTATGTACATCAAGGATGGCTGACTGACGATCACACGTTCTTTCTACTCGGGGACGAATTGGATGAAAGTACATTCCAACAACGTACTCGCACGCACGTCATTAACGTATCCAATTTGGACGCACCTGAGTATCTGTACGCGTATGAACACGAAACACAAGCAACTGACCATAACCTCTACGTTCTAGGTAACCGAGTATTTGAAGCGAACTACACGGTAGGACTAAGGGTGTTGGAGTTTGGGGATCTTTCGATACAAGAGATTTCTGAAGTCGCTTTCTTTGACACGTTCCCTGAACATGACGATGTTTCACTCACGGGTGCGTGGAGCGTCTTTCCTTATCTGCCATCTGGCACAATCATCGTCAGCGATATTGAGAATGGGTTGTTTGTTCTAACACTAGAGTGACGTAGCAATCGTTCACTTTCAAGATCCTTTCATCCGTCACACGCGTACCGTTTGTACGCGAGGTGGCTTTGCCTTCATAGAGGTGTCAATTGGGTCGTACTTAAGTTAAGTCACCGTCGTCGAAATCCAGGATATCGTATTCCTCAAGCGCGACGAGTGAGTTGCAATAGACGGTACGTATGGCAAGCTGACTATTACAGATCGTGCGAACGTGGCAGGTCTCGACGAAGTAATCGTCGATTTCAGCATGTTGGGCTAGTATTTTCCGAACTCGTACGTTAGTCGCTAAATAACCTCAAGGACCATTGAACATAAGCCAAAACGTACGAGTGTAATCTTGAGATCGAGTTGCGTTGTGAGCCTTTTCGTTTCAATTACTTGACCACAGTGCAGACACATCCACACGGCCATTCTGGTCTCCATCTAACTCGTCGAGTCGTATGAGGTTTCTATACGAGATCAGGACAACTTGAGCCCTAACGGTACCACCGTCGCGGTCATAGAGCGATACGGCCATATCTTGTTGATCGTCACCATCGATATCACCAGCACATTCGAAATCGACGTTATAGGTGTGTTCCGCGAGGTCGCCGAAAGAAATTACCCACGAATTGGCCACTCCTTGGTTAATCACCGCGCTTAATTCGATGTTCCCATCCGCTACGTTGTCGAGTCGATCGAGCTCACTTAGATCACTAACATCAAACAGGAATATCTGCGGACCGTCGTCGTTCGTGTTTCCTTCAATGTTGCCAAATACCGTAGCCATACCTTGAACACGACCGTGTTCGCTATCCGGATAGCAAACGTCCAAGTATTGAACTCACCTGTTCGAAAAGAAGAGATGATGCCGTTGCGAAGCCCTTCCGCACGATCGTGGTGCTCAAGATGACGCATGTCGACTAAGTACATTTGCTGCGGAATGCTCGTTTTGAGTAACGGCAAAAAATACGACGTGACGGCGCTGCTCTGATTAGCGTAGTTCGTAGTCGACAACGCGTTCAGAATGTCGAGATCATAACCCTCGATTCTGAATGAATTCGCTTGTGGATATGAGTGTTCTAGGTCAATCTTCTTATCAATCTCCGAATCCGCGCTATCCATAAGCGGTAGATCGCTTGACGCAAGAAGGTACAGATATGAGCTGTCGAGATTGTTTACGAGCAATTCATCAACGCCATCTCGGTTCAAGTCCTGAATACGGCCAACGGAAACGACGCCAACTGCCGACTCATCGTCCGCGTCAAATTCGGCATCACGCTCTGAATAGAACGTCCACGCACCTTCATATTCAGAGATCGAATCGACAAATAGTGAATCGTCTGTATCGGCTTCGTCTGCCTCAACGATCGCTCGATTGGGTAAGACATACGCAGAGGCTACACCCACTTCTTCAGCATCACGAATCTGGCTTCCGAGCGTTCCAACCATCAACGTTGCCTTGTCGTCGTTCCCATCCAGATCCTGAATAAGTCGTCCGTTGATACCAAGGCCCTGCCGTCGATTCGAACTTCGCACGCGTGTGCACCAATCACGCTCTCCGCATTCGCTCAAGTCGATCTGCCCGTCCATCTCACCGTCTGCACTATCGAGATCCGACCAATCGGCACCATAGACAATCCAAACCGTTCCTGACGCTCCTTCCGCTAGTGGATCGAATAACACGATATCAGACTCACCGTCACCGTTGAGATCTCCTATCGTGGCCGCACTATAGGGAATCGCAAAATCGCCCAGATCAGGATTGACAAAACGGAACCTCGCTGGAGTCTGATGAGCGAGATTCAAGTCGATCGTTTGGTCTGAAACACCATCAAGCGCATCAAGCGTTTCGAGATCTGCACCTGAGAGAATGATCGTAGGGTGACCCGGAACATGACGCAACGCATTGGATATCTCCAGGTCGTCGATACCGTCACGATCCATGTCGCCGAGACTGAACGGGTAGGCCCCCGCAAAATCTAACGTCGACGGATCGATCGTATACCACTCGGATAACAAGCGATAGGACGTAATGGACTCAGATCCATAGTTATCGCCATACCCATCGCCGTCCTCGTCCGCCCACTCATACGGGTCCATCGGAAACGCATCTGAGTTGTCGCCATAACCGTCGCCGTCCGTATCAAGCCATTCGCTTGCGTTGAGCGGAAACGCGTCTTGCTCATCGACATAGCCGTCGCCGTCATCGTCGGTATCAGCGTTGTTGCCTACACCGTCTGCATCGGTATCGAGCCACTCGCTGGGATCCATGACGAACGCGTCGCTATTGTCGCCCACGCCGTCGCCGTCGGTGTCCATCGTCTCTAACGGATCGAGCGGAAACGCATCTTCGAGATCGACCACCGCATCGTTGTCGTCGTCAAGATCTTCTTCGTTCGGGATACCATCGTTGTCTGTGTCAGCTGGATACATATCCTCGTCGTTCAGAATCCCATCACCATCGATGTCGAGATCCTCGCGATCACCGATGCCGTCGAGATCCAAGTCTGAATGTTCCGTTTCGTCAAGGGGATAGGCATCGATCGAATTGGCAAAACCGTCGCCATCGGCGTCATATCGGTAATCCTTCAAATGCGGATAGACGTCAATAAGGTCTCGGATGCCATCGCCATCATCGTCGTCGTCATGCAGGTTCGGTATCCCATCTTCGTCGATGTCGCCTAAGCTGTTATGCAATAGCACGATATGGTCCTCGTCTCCATCTGATTGATCCAATGCACCGAGTTCGCTGGAGTACACCACATACATCGTGCTGAAAGTACCACCAACATCCTCGGAGAAAACGCTGAAAACGAATTCGTGTTTCTGATCGTCGTCGAGATCCCCAAGTGTTGTCACACCCGCTAGCGCAGCATCACCTTTTGGACCGACCGGTACGCGTAGCTCGTAGATTCCAGGATATCGAATACGCAACGGTAAATTGACATAACCATTAAAGTCTTTACCTGTTGGATCATCTAGATAGTCGAGATCACCGAGTTCTGCGACAAACATGGATCGCGAACGTGCGGTGACCAGCAAGTCGAGTGAGTCGGCGTTTAACCCGCGAAGTACCGTCGATCCTGAAGCAGGCGTACCTAACCATAGAAAGTTCAAGTGCCAAGTACCTGGCGAGCTCCAGAAATTGCCCGTCAGTTCAACTGAACCGTCAGTCTCCAAATCGTTTTCGTCGTGAAGACTTAATCCACTCGTTGTAAAAGCTAACGTTCGAAACCGACTTCCCCACACCACTAGTTCATTCCGCGAATCGCCATCCATATCGGTGAGCGCATCGATACCGATCCCGAAATTCGTGTCTTCCACATCGGTCACGCGGAATGTGCCAGTCGAGGAGACCAATGAATCGATGTCTATTTGCCGGTCGTTATCCTCATCGTGCTCATTCAGGGATTGAAGTTGCGAGCCACTGAGAATGTAGACGCGACCCGGCGTGTCGTTTCCCACCACACCAAGGACAAGGTCGTGTGAAGCGTCTTCACCAACGCCACCTAGATATTCCAGATCGCCTAACCCATTGATCCCCGATGTAGCTAAACGGTAAACTGAGGTATCGTCTTCAAATATGTCAGTGATCGAGCGCAGATCAACTGACAGACCTGAAAAACTCGTTCGAGGCAGCAGATACACCAAGGTCTCGAAACGTCGATTGGTCGCGTACACGATGACACCAAGATCAGACTCATCATCGCCGTCAAGATCACCGACCGCCGCCACGTCTGTCACTTCAAGACCGTCTCCGAATTGAATCCGTAGGCAGCCGTCAACATTGTCACAGTGTTCGATATGTAGATGTCGGTCCTCAGTGCCATCCTCACTATCGAGTGAAGTTAATGTGTCGGTTTCCAACTCCAAAAGGTAAAGGGAATCGCTAGCGAGTATCACTAGCTCTGAACCGCTATCTCCGTGATCGAGTAGCTCAAGCTGGCGTCCAAGGCGTCCATCCGCGAACTGTCCATGAACCAACCACGAATCAGGTTCGCTCAAGACGTCCCTTAGGGTTTTATTGCCTGGTGTCGCGCTCTCCGATGAGGGCCGTTTTACCATTTCCGCTACCGATAACAGATACACCTTGCCCACATCTTTCGTATCGCCACTATCTGCGCTAGGTGCAGACACCGCAAGGTCTCGTACCCCGTCTTCGCCAAGGTCGCTCACCTGAACTGCACTGTATCCGAACTCATCCCCTTCTTCATCGCTGGAAATGCCGATGAGTTTGACTTCCGTGAGTGCAGCGTCGTACGGGTTCGGATCCGATAGGTTCAAAATACCATCGTCATCGATATCAGGATCCGAGTTATCCCCAATCCCATCGCCGTCGGTATCCGCCCATTCCGATGGGTCATCGGGAAATGCGTCGCGATTGTCACCAAATCGGTCACCGTCGGTGTCAGTCGTTTCACTGGGGTCGATCGGGAAGGCGTCGGTCACAGCGCCTGCGCCATCGCCGTCAAAATCAAACTCCGGATCCGGCTCGGACGTACGAGCAAACTGGTATTTAAGAACATTAACTGAACGTGCTGAGTCGGCGCTTCCCGCTTCATTGGGTTCGGTATGCGGTACGCCGCATGGCTTACCGTGGCAGTCCTGTCTGGGATTAGAAAAGACATCCGCCACGATCGCGCTAAAGACAGACCTAGCGTAAGTCATGATCGTGCCGAACTCGCCGTGCACTGCATGCCCTCGTGACCAAACGTAAGTACCCGTCGATAACTGCTCAAACGAATGCCCGAGTCCCATGAGGTGACCCAGTTCGTGCGCAGTCACCGCGATACCACAAATGGTTGGGTCCAGAAATACCTCGGTGTAAGCGAATCGTTCGTTCGGGTGCATTAAGCCCTTGTCCCCCTTACCACCGATGGTCACGGCGTAGCCGCATATGCCGCCTGCGTGAGCGCGGAATGCGACAACCACGTCGGCTTGATATTCCTCTAATAACGCTTGATACCCAGCTCTGTCTAACGGTTTACCTCTCTCAATCTCAGGTAGGTCGTTCGCATCCAATACGCCAACTGCACGTAAGTGAACCGGACTGAAACTTCGTTCATACATGTCATTGGTCGTGGTGAGCACGTGACCAATGAACGTTTCTGCATTGACGTTGTAACGCTCAAATGAATGTGCTTCGTGAAGAACTAGGACATCGATGACCGGCACGGGGGGTACGCTTTCAGCGTCATTAGGATCGGTTCCTTCTACACGCTCATTAATGTCTCCAATACCATCGTCATCGGAATCCACCAAGTAATTCGCGTCTATCAGATTTGAGGATTGAATTGGGGTTTGATGTTCACCTTGGAACCAAACGGAATCCAAACTTCCGAATCCGTCGAACGTCTCGCTTTCATGCAATATCAGCTCAAAGTAGTACCGCCCCTCTGGTAGTTCACCCAAGTTAATCTCGTACGTCTGTGTGTCAATTTCGGTATCTGGCGCGATGGTTTCGACCGTCGCAATCGTGTCAACAAGGGCGACATGCTGGACTAAATCGCCAGCTTCGGTGGTCATATCTCCCGCAATGCCCAACGTCACATAGAGATCGTGGACAATCTCCTCCGTTTGATTTACAAGACCGAAACTAACTACCGCGGTTTCCCCATCCGTGCTGTTGAGAGCGCAAGGACATATGAAGTTCACGCGCGTGCGTTCAAATTGGCCAAATACTGGCAATACCGCAAACAACGCAAGTAATGAAAGGTAGATCCGCCACATCGTTATTTCAGTAACTCAATCTCGTTAGGTGGTATTTCGAATCTACGGGTTCATGATGACGCGGAGAGTGATTCGGATTTTGACGACCGTAAGTTGATACTGAACTTACGAAGTGACGAAGCATGTTGTAGAACGGATCTCGACGTAGTATCTATTCTGTGTTCGTAAAAGAACCGTGCCACGTAGCAGCCACTATGCCATGAATTACGCGCCGTCTCTACTTCGTAATGTACAGAAACCGATACCAATGGGATTTTGATTCAAATATCGTCGCCAATTCGGGACAGTCGATTGATCAATCGAATTAAACAGGTATTTCGATAACTTTCTGTGAACAGATTGGGGATATTTTCAATTTTGACCACGAGCAAGTTATTTACGCCAGCTCTCGTGCGGCTTTGTTCGTTAGGAAGTGCTCGGTTGAGTTAAACAGGGATTCATTGGACATTTTCAGATATTTCCGCTCATCTCTTTTTAGAGCCGATTGAACTCACGACATTACATGCAGAATCCCCACCAATCTTTATCTGACGATCCTAGGCTATTCCTCTTCATTTGATTCCCTTTCGCCGCCCATCCTTGTTTTGTAGAACTCCTCCCATTCACTTCTCGTGACTTTGCCATCTTCGTTAGTATCGAAGATATATATAACTTCAATAAATGCCATCATCTCCTCCCAACTAATTCGCTCATCTTTGTCTGTGTCGAAGATTCGAAATTCGATCTGGGCAACATCAAGCGGCGTTTCTCTCAGAGGAGGTAAGCCATCAGGTTCGGGTGAGCTCGCTGTGCCTTCTCCGTTCTGGTTCGAACTTTCTTGTTCTATTCTTGGTAATCGGCTCAGAAACAGATACTCGTTTTTGCTCAGATAACCATCGTCATCAATATCCAATCGATCGAAACGCGTCTTAAACATGGCGCGGAATGTTGCGACCATGCTTTCTACCTCTATTTCCTCTGGAAATCGTGTTGAATTGAAAGCCATGTCAGGCGTTTGCCCCTGTGTAAATAGCGCTACAGAGCAAATAGACGCAAGAAAGCAGAATTTCTTCAGACTCAATCGATTTCTCCTTTCTGGTTCGTACGACTAGGGCTGTTCTGATCTGAAAGCAGGTTCAACGAGCTCGATCCTTGCTTAAGGAAGCGGCTTCAAAATTTAGAACCACTTGTGTTTGTTGTTCGCTGACACCCGGCAACCATTCAGTAAATTCACGAACGGTTGCGCCGCACGTTAGGTTCTCATAACGTGCCGCTAGTGGAATTCTGGTGCCAGTGAAAACGCACGCGCCGCTCACCCGTTCCTTAACCTGCTCTACTTCTAGGCACTTAGACCAATCCGTCATAAAGCGAACTCAGCCTGAGATCCATATAGACTCGCAATCGACTACAACATTCATTGATTGAATGCATAGTTCACTCGCACGTAACCAAATCTCCCCATTAGCCCGTAGGGCGTATCCGTCGGATATCGTATTCCCCAGAGAACGTTTGAAAGATGGGTCTTGGACAACTCTGTCGGTAACGTGTTAAACAGGTTGTTAATCCCCAATGCGATTTGAAAAGAACCACGTTCCAGCCAACCTTCAAGGTCGAAAGTTTGTGCGGGATCGACGGTAATCTGCCCGGTATCCAATGGGTTCTGCGTCGCCTCACCAAAGTGATTCACACGCAGCGTCGAGCCCCAATCGTCGCGCCGCCATTCAACGCTGAAATTACCTTGACTGCTAGGTTGCCCTCGCTCTAGCGTAAGTGCGCCCCAGCCTCCGTAGTAATCGTCGAAGGTCAATCCCGTTGGCGCACCCGTCGGCATTTTCTGCTCGGTGATTTCGGTATCGTTGGTGTGGCCATTCGCTGTAAACCAAAGTTCACCAGTCGCAAGTGGTAGCACCCACGAAGCCGAAACGTCGATACCTTGTGTCCGGGTATCGACGCCGTTAAAGAAAAACGTGGCGGTAGATGCGTTGACCGCGTCGCAAGCTGAAATTCCGCCGCAATCTAATCCTTGGGAACGTACTACGCGATCCTGGATCTTCGTATCGTATATGTCCAACGAGAACCTTACGTTCTTCTCAATCGATCGCCAAACAAGACCCGCACTCCAGTTGTCTGAGGTCTCGTGTTTCAGCGAATCAATGCCAAAAGCACGTACGACGGGATGTCCTTCGTTAGCAGAAAACGTCGTCGTTAATCCCGTATCGCTACCGACAAAGAGGATCGAGTTAAAACGCCGCTGAGACAGGCTTGGTGCTCGGAATCCCGTCGAAACCGCACCTCGTAACGCTAGATTTTCTGATACCGCAAGTCTTACGGAGAATTTACCAGTCGTTTGTCCTCCCGCATCGCTATAGTCCTCTGTTCGCAGCGCAACACCTAGAGAAAGACCATCCGCAGGACTGCTCTCTATTTCCCCGTAGACGGCACGACTGTCTCGACTATCCTCACTCAACCGAGCGTTCAACGGGCTGTAACCCGGATAGCCTTGGAACCCACACGCGGCGACCACGCCTTCAAGCGGCGAACCGTCCGGGTCAACGGCTAATGCACTGAAATCAGCAACGTGCGGCGATCCACACGACCACGCCGCTTCATCACCCGCCGTCTGTCGATAGTTTTCGCGTCTGGATTCCAGACCCGCAGCAACCGCTATCTCAAACTGCCCCTCAAACGATCGACGAACGTCGAAATTCGTCGTACGTTGTTTGAATTCAATACCGCCGCTATCTCCATGTAGCGGTCCAGCGTTCGCGATGATGTCCGACACGTTCGCATTGGGATTGCGTGCAAGGTAGTTCGCCCCAATGGACGCATTAATTGAATCTGAGACGCCGAAATCGAACCGACTTCGACCATACACATGACTGAGATCGGCCTGCCAACCTGCCAAGGAACCCCGCCAACCAAAAGCGATCGAACCATCACCCACATCGGACTCTTCATAGGGCACAAAACCATCTGGATATACCGGATGGGTATTCCGTTCGTGAAAATTGATGAAATTCGGTAACACGAAATCCCACGTCTCATCGCCAGTTTCAATACCATCCCAGTAGTTGTATCGGAATCGGTAAGCGCCACTCGACCGACCCTCACGCTCAGATACGCCACCGAACGCATAGAGTTCCGCCTCGCCCCGGAACGGCAGTGAACCATTGAAGAACAATCCTCGACCTGCATGGGATGGAGAGCTGAACGTGACCAATTCATCCTGATAGTCAGGATCATGACCGCCGTTTCCTCCGTTGCGTCGAATTGGGTCGCCGCTGTACCACTCGCCCGAGATATTTAGGAAGCCACCACCCGCGAGATACATACCGCCGTTGTAGGACAAACCATGGGTTGCTCCGCCTGCATTACCTGTACTGCCTGAGTGGAGAACGATCTCGTGGTCAGTGCTCTCTTTTAATGCAATGTTGATAACACCAGCGATGGCATCCGACCCGTACTGTGCTGCAGCGCCATCCCGCAAAACCTCAACACGCTTTACCGCAGCTGAGGGAATCGCGCGTAGGTCAGTTCCACCTGTCCCATACCCGATGACCCCATCAAGTACGCGCAACCAAGCCATACTGTGTCGACGTTTGCCATTAACAAGAACCAGCGTCTGATCAGGCGCTAGGCCGCGTAACGTGGCGGCATGTAACAGCGAACCATCGCCTACTGAAAGACGGCTATAGTTGAATGAGGGCGCTAGTTTCGTGAGCGCGGCACCAAGATCGATCTCGCCTGTCCGAGCTAACTCAAAATCCTGGTGTACTTCAACGGGTACCGGTAATTCGTCGGCACGACTTTCAAGCCTTGCACGTGTGCCAATAACAACGATCTCTTCGATCATCGTCGAGCCCGTTGATGAAGTCCCGCTGGTTTGCCCAAGCGTAGAGGACGTTAACACAATCAACAGGCAAATCAGGGAAAGTGATTTTTTCATCGTCCGCGAACAAACCTTGTCGCCGGATTCTCATCATACCGACTTTTTTACCTTCTCGAAGCGGTACGCAGCTCGCTTCACAATCATGTAATTCGTTCGCAGACAGCGAACAACGGCTTTTGCTCACATCGTTCGGATAAACCTATTCGCGCGTCGAACGACAATTCAACATTCGCTCGTGCGTGGTTTAGGCTAACTTGGAGCGTAGCTATCCACGAGAGAGCGTGTCCGGCGCACTCAATACCGCAGGTACAAGCTCCATCAGATTGTCGATCGAGTTGAATCTTAGGCCGTCACGCACCGGCCGCCTTGAATCTGGTTGACGAATCGTGAGTAAGTGCTTAATCCCATACTCTTGAGCAGATCCGAGTACCACTTCGTCGTCATCAATAAACAACGTCCTAGCGTTTTCAAACGGATGTTCCCTGTTCAAGGATTCCCAAAACGCCTGGGTTTCCTTCGGTGCGCCGTAATCGTGACAGGACACGATTGTCGCCACCTCCTGACTAAGACCACAGTAACTGTCCTTCACCGACAAGCATTCGCGATCTGCGTTAGTGGCCAACATGCTCCGGATGCCGTTTCTGCGAACCCAGTCCAGGAAGGCGCGTGCACCCGGGCGAAACTTGAGCAGGTATGCGGCTTCTTGGTGTAAGTCGAGCAAATTGACGCCAGTGTACTCGGTCCAATAGTCAATCCTGTAGTAATCCAGCGTGTGAGCGACATCTCGCATATGACTTTCCAACGTTTCTCTTGCCTCATCGAGCGCAAGACCGTTCGCGTCTCCGTATCTCGCTGGTAGGAGCTGTTCCCATACGACATTGTCGAAATTACGATCCAATAGCGTGCCATCGATATCAAGTAGCAGCGTATCTATTTCTTGCCAGTTAATCACCGTCATGTCCGTATTCCTTATTTAACTATTTCACAGGTTGAAAGCACAGATGTACCAACCGCTATCTGCCTAAACCTACAAACTATTTCCAGTCGATATTCGGTCAATAAGTCAGATTCAATTGTCAGCTATTTCAATCGAAATGTCGCGATCTTCGTTTCGGACGATTCGTCAGCGACACATTTGACGTCAACACAAATATCTAAAAATCGTAGTATTTCGTTACTAACAAATAGCGGTCTAGTCCCATGAATCGCATCGTTTCCTCTCTCTGCAGATTCCTGATTCACTCCTCGTCCTTTCCGATAGGCGTCTACAGTAGACGGACTGAGGGTGCTCGAGCTTCCGTGAGCGTCAATGCGAATAAGGACGGCTCGCATCAAAAACGCCACCGTAGATCTCGATACCTCCTAAGGTGGCCGTCCGCATTGCTGATCTTGTTATCTGCACTCCTTATGAGTACGTTCGCCAACGCCCAGGACGCATTCAGTAATACGAGCATCAATTTGGCGTGGAGCGAAGACCCAGCCCAACAAGCGACTCAACTCGCCACGCTTAACAGCAATATTCGAGGCGCCCTAAACGCCTCCGCGACCGATTTTTGCTTTGCGATCGAGACATCGCCTGCAGATCTCCTCGATTTTTCGGTCTTGAATTGCACGATTGGAAACGCCACCAATCCAAACGGTTACACCATCGCGAATGCTTCGTTTGCTTTAGTGCTTGGCAATATGCCATTCGACTACGACTCGGGAGTGACACACGCGTTAACGCTGACGGCGCGGGAAACCGCCAGTACGCCTATGGCTCGTACTGGCAACTCTTTGCGCGTGACGTTCACGCTTTCAAACATAGACGAACCTCCCGCTCTTATCGACGAGTCGTTCGCATACGTCGCACCACCTGCACACTCAGGCGAGACACGTTATCTCGAGGTCGGCGATACCATCCGATACAACGTCAGTAGCCTATTTCGAGATCCAGAAGGCGCACCTGTTTCCTTGCCACTTTCAACGATCGAGGTCTGTGACACCGGCGTAGCAGGTGATTTCGTCGAGAACGCATCGCGTTGCAACGCCTACAGCAACCTACCTGCCTCCCCCGATGTTCTGTCGGTTGAAGCGCGCGGACCTCAGTTAGTAGCAACTGCAAACGGCAGTGGCATGACCAGTGCTGGAGTCTATTGGGCGAAGCTCTATTTCGGCGCTAGTGACCAAACTCCTAACGTCACAACCAAGCAGCAAGGCGCTAATGTGACGGTGTTCGTTAAGCAAGGCGTCAACAATCCTCCCACCTTCGGTGGCGGCGCATCAGGATTCTCGATCTCAGTTGACGAAGTCGCTGCCGGTAGTTCGGCAGCTGTCGTGATCAACCCGGTACCGCTTGGCGCCTGGAACGCGACGGATCTAGATGGTGGCGCAAATTCGTCGCATGGCGATACCGTCGAATACAGTCTTGTCGGGGCACAACCGAATTGTCGAGATACCGGCGTGCAGGCCGTCCGAATCGGCGAGATGTGTATTGAAGTTATACAGCCGCCGTCCGGCGTTGCGTTACGTGGCTATTTCCTCGATTACGAAAGTCCAAATCTTTCTCCAACGAAGTCACTGATGGTCACGCTGCGCGCAAGCGATGGTTGGAACGACACCGATATAAGCATTGAAATCACCTTGTTAAACATCAATGAACTGTATGCACATGACGACCCACTCACACAGAGTGTACTGCCTACGACCGTTCGATTATTGCAGGGAAGTTCACGTAGTTTCGATCTTGACGCGTACTTTACGGACCCCGAAATGGACGCCATCACGTACGAGGCGTTTCCGAATGCCTATACGGACTTGGTGACACTTTCAGAGAGTAGCTTGACGCTGAACGGCGTTGGCACCAGCGCTGCCAACCCGACCATCTCTGATACCGTCACGGTGAGAGCGAACGACGGTACGATCCAGTTGCAGCGT
This sequence comes from Gammaproteobacteria bacterium, assembly GCA_026707905.1. Taxonomy (GTDB): domain Bacteria; phylum Pseudomonadota; class Gammaproteobacteria; order Pseudomonadales; family Azotimanducaceae; genus Bin55. Next base: position 15,746 of record JAPOVY010000134.1, read on the forward strand.
ACCATCCAAGTTGAAGTTCGCAACATGAATACGCCGCCTCGGTTTGAACCCGCCGGTGTCATAGGTGTGGGTGGCGATATTGATGAAAACGTTCCGCTTGGAACCGCCGTCAAGCGATTGGTGCAATACGCAGATGACGATTCAACAGCCGATGAAATCACGGTGACGTTGAGCTCGAACGACTTCTCGGCGATCGTAGATCCGATCTGGAATGCTTCCGAAATGAGTGTTTGCGAGGCGGAATCAGCGACTTGCTTGCGTCAGTCGAACCACATTGCGATCGTGTCCGCCGCACCCATAAATTTCGAACAAACCTCAACCTACAACATCGCGCTCGGGTTAAACGACGGTTTTGCGTCGAGTGACCCCAATCGCCGCTTCACGATCACCGTCACGGTCAACAATGTCAACGATGCTCCCATGGCAATCGGCGACGTCCCGGATCGCACATTGAGCGTACAAGGGTCCGCGACGTTCAGTGCGGGTGAGTATTTCAGTGACGAAGATGCAAATGACCGCATCATCGTTAACGCGTCGAGTAGTCATCCGAGCGTCGTAACAGCTACGGTTCAAGGTGCGGATGAAATCACGGTCAGGGCACTAGCCATTGGCACGAGTACGATCACATTAACGGCATCTGACAACGCCGGTTTAACCGCAACGCAGACGTTTCAAGTGACGGTTCAAACGAACTCACCGCCGGTCGCAAACGCTAGCGCATTCACGAGTGCACTACCGACGAATCTCGAAATGCTGGTCGATGAAGTACATGAAGTGCCACTAAGCGGTCTGTTTACAGACCCTGAAGGTGACACCTTAACAGTTAGTGTCGAATCCAGTGCAGAAAGTGTGCTACTCGCCGCTGTAACCGGTAGCGGAGAAAACGCGGTAGCCGTTTTAACTGCGCGAGCGCTAGGAACGACCGACCTAACCTTTACCGCAACCGACAGCGCGGCGAACACGACCACCGAAACACGAACGATCGAAGTCGTGAACGACCGTTCCACGGAAAACCAAGCACCCGTGGTCAATCAGACGGCACTCGATGCCGCGCTTCCCGCGAATAACGAGATCGTCCTCAATGATCACGTTGAGTTGACGCTAACTGATCTGTTCTCAGATCCGGATGGCGATCAAATCACGTTTACGGTCGTGTCGTCCGACAGAAGCATCGTACTTCCGAATTTAGCGAGCGATGGTGTGGCTTTGTTCCTCTTTGGCGACAACCTTGGCACGGCGACCGTCACGATTACTGCGACCGATAGCGAAGGTAATTCGACGCCACTTGAGATTGACTTCACCGTCGTCGAGGAGGTTAGCACCGAAAACCGCGCACCTGTGCTCGATCAGGCTTCGTTCGAACGTGCGTTACCAGCCGATAACACGATGCAACAGCGTAACTATCACGAGCTCAACGTCAGCGGACTTTTCACAGATCCCGACGGTGATGCCTTTACGACGCAAGTAACTTCGTCGAGTCCTGATATCGTGCGAGTGTCTGGCGCATCAGATTCCGCATCTCTGTTTCTAATCGCCCGCGCGATCGGTACGTCAACCCTTTCAGTCACCGCGACTGACTCTCGAGAGAACGCGACGACAGCTACTGCGGAGATTCGCGTAGTTGCTAATGAAAGCGACGGTGAGAACGCACCACCGGTATTAGATCGGGAAGCATTTACGGCAGCCTTGCCACTTAACAACACGATTCCCGTTCCCGAGTTCTTTGAACTTGAGCTCGATACGCTGTTCACGGATCCGAATCCAAACGACAGTGTGGCCGGTTACGACGTAAGTTCCTCTGATGACGGTGTCCTGCTCGTAGTACTCGATCCTGGCAATATCTTGACTGCATTCGCACGGCGTGCCGGCTCTGCCGAGATGACCATCGTCGCACGCGACACGGAGGGTGCCGAGACCACTGTCATGGAAACGATTACTGTGACAGAACCCGCTGCGAACGCGCTTGTGTTTGGTACTCAAACACTCGATCGTAGCGCGCCACTGACGCTCGATGTTCGCGATCTGTTACCGGACACCGATCTAAGGAACGCAACATTCAACCTCGTACCCGCAGTGCGCGATTCGACGCTTCTGAACGCAGAAGTTAACGGTTCTCGTCTGACACTCAATGCCTTGAACCAAGGTGAAACATTCGTCAAACTGACCGTCAGCAATGACGCTGGCTTTTCAGCTAGAACCATGTTCTTCGTACATGTTGTGAACGCAGCACCAACGTTGGTCACACCACTTGTGGATCAACGGACGACGCGAGTGAACGACCTGACCATTGACCTGCGAGGTGCATTTCAGGACGCAGACGGTGATCCAGTGAAGGTCTTCGTACACACAATTGACGACTCGATCATTGAAAGCTCGTTCGAAGACGGTGTTCTGACGATCAAGGGACTGCAGGTCGGACAAACCATCGTAAACGTTGTTGCTACGGATACAAACGGCGCAGCGACGGAGGCATCGTTCAAAGTGGCCGTCGAGAACATTGCACCTACTGTCAAATCATTGGCAGGACCGATTCGACTTCAGGTTGGCGGCGATCCGTTCCAGCTTGTCTTCACCGATTGGTTCACTGATGAAGACGACGCATTGACCTACACGACAACGTTGGATACGCCCGGTGTGGTCCAAGCCGTTGTGACAGATACCGCTGCGACGTATACGCCACTTACCAAAGGCAGCGTTTTGTTCACAGTTACCGCACGAGATCCTCACGGTGGTACGGCTTCGTTGACGACCGAGATTTCGGTAGGAGATGAGCGTTTGAAGGAAGCGGCTGAAAAATCCCTTGCAGGATTCGGTCGTGTCGTCCTCAGCAGCGTCGCTTCGACGATTGATCAACGGACAAGTAAGGCACGAGCGCAATCAGACCTACAACAGGATACATGGTCAACGGATTCACTCGACGAATGGGTTGCATCCGGTCATGCGTTTGCAAGTCCGGGGTCGGCTTATCGTGACATAGGTGACAGCGCGCTAACGTCCACGATTGGTGTTTCCGGTAACGGTGAAGTGAATCGTTTTGTGTCAAATCCAATCTCACCTCTTACTAACGGATTCTCATTCAATCTTGGCTCGGACCGCAAGTCCGCACCGTGGTCGGTGTGGAGCAATATGGATCGACAGTCGTACGGTGGCGAAAGCTACGACGGTCGCGTCAGCAACACTTATCTCGGAGTTGATAGAGGTATCGGTGATGCGTGGGTGATAGGTCTGACTCTCGCCAGGCATCAAGGTGAGTCGGACTATTCGTACGGTACGGCCGTTCAACATATGGGTATCGAACTCCATCAAGTGATGCCTTACTTTCGATACAGTCCGTCGAATCATTCATCGATCTGGGGTACGATCGGTACGGGTAAAGGTGACCTAAGAACGACAGTCGTAGGCGCTGATGACGTTTCGAGCGTTCTGAAGAGCCAGCTCGCTGTGGTCGGTGCCCGACAACGTGTTGTTGACTCCGCGCGTTTCGAGTTAGCCCTACGCGGAGACCTTGCAGCATCGCATCTCATTACTTCGAGCGCCGATCTTGCGAGTGCCGGACTTAATGCAACCGTACACCGCATACGAACAGGCATGGAGACGTCATACACGTTCGATTGGATCGGAAGCTCAACCATTTCCCCATTCGGACAACTCAGCCTTCGGCGCGACGGCGGGGATGGCGATACGGGTGCCGGACTGGAATTCACAGGTGGTGTGAAGCTGAGCCGAGGCGTCTACTCACTTGAGCTGATGGGACGCACCATCGAGACACGACGTCAACAGCCTTATTCGGAAAGCGGATTTAGCATGGCGGCAATCGTCAATCCATCACTTGACGGCACCGGGTTTTCGGCGACGATCTCACCGCAATGGGGAACGAGCACGCCGATGGGCGACGCGATCTGGGGGAACCTCTCAAGTACTGACCTCGGTTTACGACCGACGCCGTATTCGAACGCACATTCGGTGGCAGGACAAATGCAACTCGAAACTCAAATCGGCTACGGTTTCCTAGTCGCTGGTGAACGGTTCTTACTAACGCCATTTGTTCTGCACACTAAACAGGGATCTGGACTTCAAAGGTCCCAATTTGGTGCACAACTCAGACAATTCGTCCAATTCAAACGATCGATTTCGTCAAGATTCGTTATGGGTCGGACCACTAGGTTTGGAAGCCACGATGAAACGACGTGCGCTGTTTCGATCCAGATGAATTTTTGAATCAGCCCTCCTGATCGGCGTCCGTGGACGACGATCGGGAGGATTGACTCGCGCGTAAAGAGGGATACTCCGAAAGTTGCGTTGATACGGAGAACATTTCGCTGAAGAGTTCCCATATCGACCTTTAAATTAGGCGACGTTATTGCCTAAATTGCAGTACAACTGACGATCGCGTCGCAATTTACAGCACGAACAGTCACTGATTTTTGTTTCTATTCGAATTCGTATCTCGATGTCTAAGGTAGTCAGGTCGAGTTAGATTAGTCATTCGATAAAACAATATGGATCAGTTGAATCGCGCATTCAAACGAAACAGATGTTTCGACGGGAACAAACCACGATTTCGCGGCGACAACCCAATAGACGCCGACTCTCCGACGACTGTGACAGAGCTACAAAGCGACGCAGACTTGATTTCGCGCTATTACAGCGCGGCAGACGATCAAGCGCTCGCGCAATTTGTTCAGAAACACCGAAGTTGGGCAATTCAGCGGGCTCGACACTACGTCTCACAAGACGAAGCCGAGGACGTCGTACAAGCTTCGATCATTCGCCTGATGAGCGCAAAACCTATTGGTGGACGCGTCAATAACCCGTTAGGCTGGTGGCATACCGTCATCTCAGCGACCGCAAAAGACCTTATTCGGGAATCCAGTCGTCGAACCAATCGCGAGCACGCTTACACAACCGATGTCAGTCCCTCATCGACTACGCAAGCAAATGGCAGAGAATCGGATCTTGTGGACGCTGTATTCGACGAAATCCGTCAAACGGACATTCGTTTTCGGGATCCTTTGTTAAAGCGTTACTTCGAGGACCTTAGTTACGAAGAGATAGCACGCGAGCTGAACCTTCGTCCAGGTACGGTGGCGTCTCGTCTCGCTCGAGGGATCGAACGTGTTCGCGCCGCGCTCGAGTCGAAAGGTGTCTACGTTCCCACACAACCATCGGAGACTGAACATATGAATTCTGATGCAACAATGTCAACCGACGTCGCATCCATGGTCGGGCGTTGGCAAGACGTCTGGTTCGTGACCATGCACGACAAGGTGCGAGGCATAGGTCATCTGTCCGTTAGCGAAGGAAAAAACGATCTGGTCACGCTACGCAATCGCCTTGATATGGCGCTCGAGAACGCACCTGAAAATGACCCGAGGAATTCACCAAATCGTCTTTGGTTCGAGTACGAGTTATCGATCGAGGATATACAGACCTTACGGTGGTCATCTTTTCGGACGAAAGAAGGCGCGACTGATTCGGCAAACGCGTTGATGGCTGAACGTGGCATGCACTACGATTCTGACGAGTTAATAGAGTGCGTTGAGAACGGTTCGAAGTTGGTCATCCATTCGGGATCGGATACGAAGACAATGGAAGTTACGGGTGATGGTCCGTTGGTCCCAGATGTCAGCGCGGCTTTCTACATTTGCCAACTGCCTCGTGATGCCTCGACAGCTAAACCGATCCGAATAATCGGCTTCGAACGCTCACTCGAAGGTCGGCGATGGGCTGTCGCACCTGCAGAAGTCAGATATGCAGGCTGTAGTGGACCACCCGTAGGTTTGAGCCACACGTTTGAGATCGACCTCAAAGCTGCAATAGGACGAAATCATTACGTTTGGGTGGATGACGACGGAACGTTTATCGGTATGGGTGACGAACGAGAGAGTTTCATCACGGTCGAAAACGAAGCGGCCGCCCTCGCGATGTTCGCGCGCCACTAAGTCGATTTACTCTAATGGCAAACATGTCGCGTTCACACTATCCGTAGAACTAAGTCTTAGGGTTTATCTCGTATTGTGAACGCCATTTACGCATCTGCTCCGTATCAAGATTTGCCGTCAGTCGGACTGACCGGTTTGATGACCAAGACGCAATCACGTTTCGGCTCTCAATCCAACTGAGTTCGTAAAAAGCTTTACTGGTCGGCGTCATTCTGCGTCGATCAGGAAGAGGATCGCTAGTTAACTTAAGTTGCGATTTGCTTCGATATCAGAAACACAGCGCTGAAAATCCTTGAATCAGGTCGACGAAATCGGCAACGCTGTCACACCGAAAATACAGTTTAAATAGCGCTAGCGCCGTCATTTTTACTGCGAATATTCGTTAAGTCATTGTTTTAAAAAAAACCAGTATTTCGACTTCAGTGATGGGCACTGACAACAGTGGATGATCAATGGAACTACGTTGACTTGATATCACTCTTCCCCGGTGCCGTGTGCTGCCAAACAGCTCCTAAAAACCGAAAGGAGCGAGCTATTTAGTTCGACCTTATTTAATAGGCGACTCCGCGAAGAAAAACAAGAGCCTATGTCCGATGTGCCCGTGATTGACGCGCAAGTTCATGCTTATGAGCGCGACAAACCAGAACGACCTTGGATCGGCTTCCTACACGGCCCGGCGGAAGCTACCGGCGACCAAATGGTGGCTGCGATGGATGACGTCGGCGTGGACGGTGCACTTCTGGTTTCGCCTTACAGCATGTATCGCTATGACGCGAGCTATGCACTAGAGGTATACGAAAAACACCCGACCCGTTTCGGGTTGATCAAACCCTTCGACCCTCAAGCTGACGACGTGGTCGAGCAAGTCGTCGATTGGGCTCGATTAGACGGTACGGTGGGTGCTCGCATCATGCTCCCGGATCCTTTCGCGATCGAAGCGGACGATCCTGGACTCAATCGGATCCTCGAGGCAGGCCGACAAGCCAATTTACCAATCAACGTACTCTGTTGGGGCAACGCACCTTTGTTAGGCGGACTAGCGGAACGCAACCCAGATACCCAAATCGTGTTAGACCACCTGGGTCTGCGTCAACCTTTCGGGCCTCCGCCACCGGTCGACCCGTTCGGTGACTTACCGAAAGTTCTATCACTGGCTGCTTACGATAACGTCACGATCAAAATCACAGGCGCTTGTACCCTGTCGCACGAACCATATCCATATCCGGATATCTGGCAGCCTTTGAAGCGCATCTTTGACGCGTTTGGCATCGATCGATGCTTCTGGGGAACTGACTGGACACGGGCGGTCAACTTGCTGACCTACGCCGAAGGTGTGGACGCCTTCCGAAATTCAGACGATCTTAGCGACTCGGACCGAGACGCATTAATGGGCGGAAACGTTTCGCGCATTTATCGCTGGCGACCAAATACCCAATCGTAATAGCACACACCCTATTCAAAATACCTATGGTGACGGATCCAGCAGACCAATCATGATGAACGAACTCGACATCAACGATTGCATAAACGACTCGTGCCCGTGGTCCGGCGACCCAGTCGCGCCAGATTCCCTCATTGAATTCAACGGTTATGTCGTCGGGTTCTGCAATACAGGTTGCCGTGACAAATTCGAAGCGGCAATTCAGTACTTCGAAGCGGCGATCGAGGACCTCGACTAGTCAATGCGCGTTGAATTTGGTATAAAAATAGGTCGGTTCCTCGAGGGTATAACGGGTCCAGCCTAGGGATCGATCGATTCCTCTAGCCCCGCACGTATACGTGATTCATCGTGTCGCGTAGCTCTATCAAATATCTCCGCCGAAGCTTGCATTCGATCGGTTTTCTTTCATGTCTCCTGGTGCTGGTGAGTTGCATCGGCGGCACCGGTGGATCTTGGCTCCCTGCAAGCGATGATCCGGACCCCTCAGAAGAAGCCGAAACGCCGGTTCGCAGCACAGGTCACCTTAACTTTGAGAGTCCCCATTCTCGTCCTATTGTTGTCCATCCAGACGGTAACCGGGTCTATGTCGTAAATACACCGTCAGACACTGTTGACGTCATTGATACGGAGACGTACGAGATCCTGGATCGCATCCGTGTCGGTGTTGAACCCGTCGGAATCGGCATCAAACCCGATGGCGCTGAAGTCTGGGTATCGAATCACGTATCGGATTCTGTCAGCGTGATCGATAGTGACTCTTCCAACGTTACGTACCATCAGGTCCTTCACACCATTCAGGTCTTTGACGAAGACACGAAATCGACGCGCTTCGATGAACCGGTGTCCATCGCCTTCGTCGACGATGAGAAAGCCTACGTCGCGCTTTCGTCAACCAATGAAATTGCCGTTGTTGATGTTGCCTCGCGTGAAGTCACGGCACGGCTGAGGGTTACGGCGCAGGATCCGCGCGCTATGGTCGTACGCAACGATCGTCTGTACGTGATCCCGTTCGAATCAAACAATCAAACCGGCGTATCTGGATGCCTGCCGGAAAACATGGATACGGATCCTAACTGTACGTTTGATGCCGATGCGCATGTGGTTAACGCGCCAGATGGAAATGCGCAAAGTCTTTCTCTGAACTACGTTCTAGATATCGTGCGCGATTCGCGGTTTCCTGATCGAGACCTTTACATATTCGATACCGAGACTGACGAGTTGCTTGAGGTCGTGGACACCTTGGGTACCTTACTCTACGGAATTGCCGTCGACTCCGACGGCAACGTCTTTGTTGCCCAAGCCGAAGCACGCAACGATGCGAACGGGAAATCGGGAACAGAGAAACACGGCTTACGCGAGCTCGAGAATCGAGCCTTCCTTAATCAAATCACCAAGGTTGATTGCACCGGTGATACGTGCGATACGCCTGAATTCATCGATCTGGAACCGTTGCCACCTGATCACCCAAAGAGAGACGAAGCTTTGGCGACGCCATTCGCGATCCAGATTAGTGAAGACGATACCACCATCGTCGCGACGGCGGCTGCGTCCGACAAAGTCTTCACCATGTCCACAGATACCGGCGAAGTACTCGACCAGATTGTCGTCGATAGCATCCCGCGTGGTTTGGCACTGGTCTCCAATGACGCTGGCGAACTGCAACACGCCTGGGTACTTAACGCACTAGCTAATTCCGTGTCCGTCGTCGACGTATCGGACTCCGAGGAATTAGCGCTCCTAGAGACTATTCAGCTTGAGGATCCGTCAGATCCGACTCTCAAGCAAGGTCGTATCGCATTCAACAGTGCGGATGCTTCAAGTACAGGGACATTTGCATGTGCGAGCTGCCATCCTGACGGGCATACGGACCAACTGCTTTGGGTCCTCGATACACCGTTGTGCGACGTCGGTTGCGACCAGATACAACCTCGTTTAGTCCAAGATATCAGAGGATTGCGCGGAACCGCCCCATATCACTGGGACGGCATACCCGGTGATCCTTTCGGAGGAATTAACACCAGTAGCATCGAGACTTACGTCGAACCCAATTGCGAGATTGACAACGAAGAAAGTTGCACCCTACACCTCATCGACGGTTCGCTTGAGACGACCATGTGCGATCAGGACGACTGCACGGTCAACGACGAAGATAAACCCGGACATCTGTCCAAGGACGACCGTGATGCGATGTCCAAATATCTACTAAGTGTGCCATATCCGCCGTCCGTGGAACGACCTTTCGACAACACGGTCACGGAACTCGGGTTGGAGGGTATACGTGACTTCCACTTCAATGAACAATGTGGTAACTGTCACTATCTTCCCCATTGGACGACGACGAACATGGGAGGGAGCGGAATGGACCTCCCGTCATGGCGTGGCGCAAGTGACCGTTGGAAGAATGCGCCTCAAAACCGATTCTTCTTTGTAGACCAGGTGGGACGCGACACGCGAGGCTTCCCCGAACGGTTCTCCTTCACCCAAAGTCAGAAGATGTACCAGATGATCCTTGAAGGCAGTGTCGGCGCACCCGGTTCATTTGCGCGTCAAGTAACGCTCAATGCCGCTACCGCGGATTCAGACATTACGGTCGATCTTCTGAACGCACTTGAGCTCGCAGATCGAGAGGGCGCGATCGTCCTCGAAGGTGAAGGCATACGCTTGAGCAACGACGATGAACCTTCCCTCGTCGAGCTTTCGTTTGAAACCGATAACTATCAGGACACACTCGACAATCTGACGGAGTATTAGCAGGACGAACTACTAGACCTCGCACGAGACGACGAGCTGCTCGTCACCCTCACTGCCAGATTTGGCACGGGTGTCGACTATGAATATCCTCAGCCGACGATCTGGCCTGCTGGATTTCCAATTCGATTGATCTTCCCGGGCGATCGTCCGCAGGAATTCCCTGAGCTGCATGAAGAAACAGAAATGCGCATGCGAGGCGACTACATCTTTGAAGGTGCGAGTCTCTATGTCGATGGACGGAAGGTAGAAGGGACGATTCGCTGCGAGTCAGGCGAACTTCCCGATTGTGAAGACCACATCGTCGTAATCGAATTAGAAGATCTACCAAGCATCGGTGGCTTAACGATCGAAGACATAAACGTTGTGGCGGATAACGCCACGATGCACCTGTTACAGGTACAGAATCCTCAAGGCTTATTCAGCAACGATTTCCCATTCTTTGTTCTAACTGAATCGAACGCCGCAAGATTCGGCAACATCTTAGGCAGGGACGGGACCATTGACCAACAAGGAGGGTGGCGCGCCAACACATCCGCTGGTCAAGTTTCATGGAATGGCGAGGCACACTTCACGATCCATCAAGCGATCGATCGGCAACCGTGGCGGGTTTCGTTAGAGCACGACATTTCTGTGAGAGAAGGGTTGCCATACTCCATCTGTTACTCGGCTAAGAGTAGCGCATACCGCTATATTGAGGTGAACGTCGACACCGGACCTGGAGGCGAGCAGCCATACACAGGGCTAGTCAGCACCGGAATCGATCCTGAAGTAGGAGGGGGCGTGCGAAACATTGGCGTTAGTCTGAATACGGAATACCGACAGTTTCACCATCGATTTATCGCCAATGAGACTGATTACACCGCTCGACTGACGTTCAATCTCGCGCAGAATGTGAATGACGTTTGGATCGATAACGTTGGTGTGTTTTACGGGAAGGATTGCGGCGAACCGTAATGCGTAACGTCCGGCGCCGGTATATACGGTAACTACGAACCATCTTCAGGGCGTGCCGCCATCTCGTCTAGATTCGCGGTACACCATCTGAATGCGCGTTTGATTCCCCGTAGGGAAAACTTGTAGAAAGACGTCCCAATCTTTCCTTTTTGATTCGTCTCAAACCTCAGAATACTGCCTTCAGCTGATCGTATTCGGTCATAGAGCGTTTCCCCGTTATCGGTCACGATCCGACGTATGTCGCCTACGACGAAAATGTTGGGGAGGCGACCCGGAAACGATCCAATTTCGCGACCTTTGACGATAACCTTCGTTGTGACGTTTTCACCGTAAGCCGGATTACCAATCGCGAATGCGTGATACGCGTTAATCAACGTTCGAGGTGACACCCCGAATGCGTCGCAGCGGAAATACATCACGTCACCGTCTTCACTAAAACTCTCAATAAATCGATGTAGATCGCCATTCTTATCCACGCACGACCCACTGTTCCATTGCAATCTTCGGTTCCAATCGGTACTAGGCACACACGACTGCCCACCGTGAACCTGAAAGTCATAGGTTTCAGTTGATGGGAACTGACGAGACATGACCACCGCGAGGCGACCTTGTCTAGAAAGCTGAGTCTGCTTTTGGAACTCACTAAATTCCCTTAGGAAGAACTCCTGCGCTTCTTGACGGGCTTGTCCTGCTACTTGGGAACAGGCAACCAGAATGAAAAGTGTTAGTCCTAATCTCAGGATCAAATTTCCTCGCATCTGATGCGACAACGAACTAGTGATCGTGATTGCGACGCACATTCCGTACGGAACAAGCCCTGCGCACAATACTCCACGTCGTTGTAGACTACTCGGCCACTTCTCTATCTTACTGCGTCTGATTAACTTACTAACGAATCCACCAGCGCCGGTCGGTACAACTCAATTCAATATACAAGCATCAACGAAGGGAATCCTTTTTCACATCCTATCGCATACTTGCTAGAAATACGGAATAATCCGAGCTTAGAACACGTACGCTGAGGAATAAACACCGGTTTCTAATCCATGAACGACCAAGAGAAATTCCTGTTCGATCTACGCGGCTATATCGTGGTCGAAAACGCGCTTACGTCTACTCAAGTCAGTGAACTGTCGGACCGATTGGAGGAACGGCGTAGGATCTCAACAGCAGGCAAAGACAAGAAGCACAGCATATTCGGATCGGATCGGACGGTGTTTGCGAACGAAGACGATGCTGCGTGGACATCACCCTCGTTGTTAGAGTGGGGAGGAACCTATATCGACTTGATCGATCTACCTACTATTGCACCGTACCTTGAGACCCTCTTGGGTGTTGGATACCGCCTTGATCACGACTATTTAAAAATAGAAAACGCGGACAGCCAGCACACGCTTTATCTTCATGGCGGCGGTCAAGGCGCCGGTGGCGCTCGAGACATCGTTGGTCCGACCGACGGCGGTCAATGTTTCTACCGATATAACAACGGAAAGTTCTACAACGGGCTTGTTACCATCGCGTTCGAGCTAAGCGACGTCTCTAGCGAGAGTGGGGGGTTCGCTTGCGTGCCTGGCAGTCATAAGATGAACTTTGCTTTGCCAGAAGAATGGCGCATCAGTAAAACCCAAGCGGGTGTTCACGAATGCGTCGATCGAGTTAGTGCAAATGCGGGTGATGCCATCATCTTCACGGAAGCCTGTGCTCACGGAACCGTTCCATGGGAAGGAGGTGGTGAACGCCGCACCATCTTCTACAAATATTGTCCTCATGCTGTAGCGTGGGGAGCCTGTTTCTACAACGCTGATAACTACGGGGACTTAACTGAGAATCAACGCGCGATTCTCATGCCACCAAGTGCATACGGTCCACACCCTCACACTGCCGCAATCTGGAAAAGAGCACAAGAGGAGCAGACAGAGTTAAATAGACTGCGGAAAGAGGTCGGCGAGTTAAGGGCTCAACAGGAGGATTCGTTCGGGAATTCAGCCGACTCCTGAAAAGCTCAAGGCACCTCGCTAAACGCCTTGTCGGTACCTTCAAGTGCTTGCGCTATGTCTTTCTCTGTGTGCGCGATAGATAGAAACATATTGTGCCAAGGATGGAGATAAACGCCGTGGCGAAGTGCGCTGGCACAGAATGCGGCAACTTGCGTCTTCTTTGGATCATTCTCAAATTCGATCATCGGCATTTGCGGCGGACCGCTTTGGTGAATCCCGAAGCCGTGCCGCTGCGCCTGTTCGTATAGTCCGTCACGAAACTGTTGCCCGAGTTTTTCCATGCTACGAGGTGCATTGACCTCCTGTAGCACGTTAAGCGTTTCGATCGCCGCTGCGAACGGCGCACCTTGATACCAGAACGAGCCCGTATAGAAGATACTCGCTGCTGCCTCTCGATACGCCTCGCTTCCTAATACCGCCGCCAGTGGTTCACCATTGGCGATGCCTTTGCCCCACGCCGAGAGATCTGGCTGAACACCGAGTTCTGACCAACTCGTATCAAGCGATAGGCGCAGTCCGCCTCTGACATCGTCGAGTATCAACGCCGCACCTTCTGTGTCACAAATCCGCCGCACCTCGCGGGCGAACGACGGATCTACCAATTCCTGTCTATTGGGTACGTCGTGCTTGTAAGAGGAAACCACGATCGCTGCGAGATCGCCGCTAGCTTTACTTGCTTCTTTCAGCAGATCTTCGACATCATTGAATCGAAAGGTCGGGTAGTGAACGTGCTCCTCCGCTGGCGTTCCTTTTGCGCGACGATTCGCCCACGGCTGCGAGCCGTGATAAGCGGTCTCACCCACCAGAATCTTCCGTCTTCCGGTGTGTGCTCGCGCGATCATGTTGCAGATCATGGTCGCATCGTTCCCATTCTTCGCGAACACAGACCACTCAGCATGCGTGATCTGATCGGTGAGTTTTTCAGCGAGTTCGACCAACACAGAAGGCGGTCCGTCAGCAATGTCGAGCCGCGCACGTTGAGCATCCGCCGCGGCACGAATGCGAGGATTACCGTAACCCGCAATCATCGGGCCGTAGGAACAGATGAAGTCGATGTATTCGTTGCCATCGACGTCCCAGAGACGACAACCCGACGCCCGTTCGAAAAACTGTGGATAACCTTCCGGCATGCCCCGATATACAGACATATGTCCATACATGCCTCCGGGGATCACGCGCTCTGCCCTCCCTCGAAGTTGTGCATCGATCGAATCTTTGTTCAACGAACGAGTCTCCTTATGTCCTAGCGATAACGAATTTGAGATTCATAGCACTGTGTTAGCTTCTCAATCTCAACTCTTCCCTAGCGCGTTCACGTAATTAACCTATCCCAACGCAGTTCAGGTGCGACTACTTAACGCGTCTGCGTCGAACTATAAACACGACCGTTCCACGCGCGTCTGCGTAATCTGATACGAACGGTAGCACCATGTTGCTGCATACTTCGCACTGCCCAAGTGCATCCCCACCATTAAGGGGTTATTGGCTCATTTCGGTGACATGGCAAAACTGACCCGACGACAGCTCACCCAGAGCGTCCTTGCCAGTGCAGCGATCGCACCTTGGCGTGCCTACGCTGCAGATCCATCCGGTCAGGCATCTACCGTTCCTTCCGGTACGCTGACTGACTCGGGTATTACTGATTCCGAGATCGTACTTGGCGTCTCAACAGCCTTCAAGGGTCCATCGCGAGGGCTCGGGATTGAACTTTACCGCGGTGCGGTGTCGTATTTCGCTCACGTCAACGATCAAGGCGGCGTTCACGGGCGTCGCATTGTGTTGAAGTTGCGAAACGACGGGTATCAGCCCGTACCGGCTGTCGAAAATAGTGTGAAGCTCATCGTTGACGACAAAGTCTTCGCGTTATTCGGTTACGTCGGCACGCCAACCGTAACCCGCGTACTGCCCGTCCTCAAGAAGTTTCAGGATCGCGACTTTCTGCTGTTCTTCCCGTTCACGGGAGCTCAACCTCAGCGCCAACCCCCCTACGACGAGTTCGCATTCAATCTTCGTGCGTCCTACAAACAGGAAACAGCCGGGCTTGTCGACAATTTCGTCTCAATCGGTCGCGAACGTATCGCAGTTTTCTATCAGGCAGACGCCTATGGCCGTAGCGGCTGGGCAGGCGTTCGTGCAGCGCTAAAGGAATACGACAAAAAGCTAGTCGGTGAAGCCACCTACCGACGCGGTGAGCAATACACTGCTGTCATGCGTGCGCAGGTTGAACGCCTCAAGAAAGTGAATCCTGATGCAGTCATCTGTATCGGCGCTTACGCGGCTTGTGCTGCATTTGCGCGCGATGCGATTGATGGTGGTCTCGAAATCCCGATCGCGAATCTCTCGTTCGTTGGCAGTGAAAACTTGCTGAAGAACCTCACGGACGAGTTTGGAACCGAAAGTGAACGATATTCACGATGGCTCGTTAACTCACAAGTGGTGCCCTCATACGAAGAACTAGCCATGGGGTCCATCAGCGAATACGAAAATCTGATGACCCGCTATGACCCGACGCCTCCGCCAGAGTTTGAGGAACATGACTACGTACCGTTTGCCAAGAGTTTCACGAGTCTCGAAGGCTTCCTAAACGCGAAACTAATGACCGAGATTCTGGTACGAGCCGGACCGAGTCCTTCCCGTGCTTTACTCGAAGATGCGGTTTTTTCGATTCAGAACCACGACTTGGGTATCGGCGAGATGGTTCATTTCAGCCCAGAACGTCGCCAAGGTCTGGATCAGGTGTATTACACGATCGTGGATAACAATCGGTTCGTCAGTCTGACGGACTGGGGAGCCAAGTTCGCGGCATGAGGATCACCCGGCTGTTTCAACGCACGATGTTTGGGATCTTCTTCCTGTTCCTGCTGATCGGCGTATCTACCTCAGTCGTGAGTATCTACTCCGTCGATCTCCACCTTACTTCTGAGTACGAAGAAAACAGTCGGGACATCGCTAAAACGATCGCAGATGCCAGCGTTGACATCATCCTTAACCGAGATTTGTCGTCGCTGCAGTCCTTAATCGACCAATTTGTCGAGATTCAAGGCATCAGCTACATCTACATCGTGAACGATACAGACGAATACCTTGCACACACGTTTGTTCCAGGAATTCCGGAGGAAATTCTCGAAAGCGAACGCCAAGTCGGCGAAACGGTAACACGCAATCTCGCCGGGATGGGTGACTTCGTCGAGGTAAGCAGCTACATCTTGGCCGGCCACGTAGGAAGCGTGCACATCGGCATGGACGTCAGTCACGTAGCGTTGGCAATCCAGCAGGCTATTGGCAATCAAATCTATCTCATCGCGATCATCTTCTTCGTCGGCATCTTTGCCTCTATTTGGTTTGTCAGTTTCGCAGCCAAACCGATCAATTCCCTACTCGATTACGCCGTGATACTCGCAAAAGGCGACAAGGAGGAAGAGCCAGCAGCATCCAGTGAACAGATTCTGACTAGAAACGATGAAGTGGGACACCTAGCGCGCTTATTTCAATATTTCTCGACCGTTACCGACACCGAGAAGAGAGAAAACGAACCGGATGTCGAAGAGCCCAAGTAGACCATGGCTGAAATGAGTCTCGTTCAAATCAGCGGTGTACCGTTCCGGGTGCCCAAGGTTGTGATCGCCGGCGTTTGCACGGTCCTACACCTTTGTTTTGGCACCGTTTACGCGTGGAGTTTCTTCCAGGTGTTGCTGGTGCGCCAGTTCGGTTGGACGTTTACCGATACCGCGATGGCGTTTGGATTCGCCATCTTCTCGCTTGGCGTCTCAGCCGCCTGGGCAGGTGTGCAGCTACCTAAACTCGGACCGCGTCGACTTGCGTTTTTAGGTAGTGTGATGTTTAGCGTCGGATACCTTGTTGCCGCTTTCGCGCTATCGCAGAACTCCCTGCTGTTGTTCTACTTGGGTTACAGCGTTATCGGTGGTATCGGACTCGGAATGGGCTATGTGACCCCTGTCGCGACCGTTGCTAATTGGTTTCCTGAGCACAAAGGTCTCGCGACTGGCATCGTCATGATGGGATTTGGTATTGGCGCCCTCCTACTGAGTAAATTGTTGGCACCGTTTTTGCTTGTCTACACCCAGGAGGATTTGACCAATGTCTTCATGTGGCTCGGGGTGATCTTCGGCGTCATAACGATCCCCGCCAGCCTCCTCGTCGTCAATCCACCGCGTGAAGCGACAAAAGCGCTAGAACAGGCCGCACCTTCGCTATTTACCGAGGAAGACGATCCACGCTATGTCAGGAACTGTGTGAAATCTCGCGAGTTCTTGGTGATGTGGGTGATCTTTTTCGTAAACATCGTTGCCGGTATTACGGTGATCAGCTTCCAATCGCCTTTACTACAGGACATTTGGAAACTCACCGATCCCACGATCGAACCGAAAGTTCTAGCATCTTACGGTGCAACCTTAATTGCCGTGTCCTCGGTATGTAACGGCATAGGACGTCTATTCTGGGGGCTGTTGTCCGATTACATCGGTCGCGTACGAGTTTTCCGCATTCTGCTTGCCACTCAGATGGTCGTGTTTGGTATGCTGATGACCGAGAGAGACCCGTGGATCTTCTCAATTCTGCTTTGTTACGTGCTGCTGTGCTTTGGCGGAGGATTCGCAGTGATCCCGTCGTTCATTTCTGACGTGTTCGGAACCAAGAAGATGTCCTCAATCTACGGCTTTATCTTGACGGCATGGGCGATGGCCGGAGTACTGGGTCCGCTTTACGTTGGATACCTAAAAGATAGCTACCCCAATAAGGTCGTGATTTACTGTTTCTTGATCGGTGTATTGGTTCTAAGTATTGGGTTTGTTTTTTCGATGTTGTTGAACAACGACCGAATCCGCATCGCAAAACCTACCATGGTATCGACACTGCTCGAATTCAACATCCCACTCCCAAGAGCGGCTAGCTCAAAATAACACGTAGCCTCGAGCTTGTACTAGCAGATACGCCTATTTTCGGTTACTAGGAACTTAATCGGGAAGTCCCAATACGCGTTTTGCGATGATGTTGAGCTGAACCTCTGACGTTCCGCCTTCGATCGAATTCGCTTTAGAACGTAACCAACCTCGTGTTGAACCTCTTTCAAAACCAGAGAAGCCTTCACCTGCCCAGCCCAAGCCTTGGGAGCCCAAGATGTCCATCATCAAGTCTTGACGTCGCATGTTCTGCTCCGTACCGTAGTACTTGAAGAATGAAGACAGGAAACTGGGTGCTGCATTGCTCGCAGCTTCTTCAAAGGAACGTCGAATCGTCAACTGATAGGCAGCATCGTCGATATTCTGAAGAACTATACGGTCACGAATATCCGCTCGTGCGATCTTGCCGTTATTCGCACCACAATAGTCTTTTGCGATTTCATCGATAGTTCGTGTTTTCTGGCGCGTGCCGCCCCGACCGCCAATTGAACTGCGCTCGTATTGGAGCAGGCGCTTGCCCACTGTCCAACCCTCACCTGGATTCCCAATGCGCTGGCGCTTCGGTACACGTACGTTGTCAAAGAATGTTTGACAGAACTCCGAGGAGCCACTGATTAATTCGATGGGTGACACCGTAACGCCAGGTGACTCCATATCGAGCACGACGAAAGAAATGCCTTGGTGTTTAGGCGCGTCAAAGTCGGTACGGACTAGGCAGAAGATCCAATCCGCTTCGTTCGCGCCAGAAGTCCAGATTTTGGAACCGTTAATGATGTAATCGTCGCCGTCTTCATCGGCTCGGCACTGAAGACTGGCAAGGTCCGAGCCTGCACCGGGTTCACTATAGCCTTGGCACCATCGAATTTCCCCACGAACGATTCGCGGCAAGTGTTCCATGCATTGATCAGACGTGCCAAATTCCAAAATTGCTGGACCGATCATCGTTAAACCGTGTCCTCCAAGAGGAGCAGGAGCGTTAATACGACTCATTTCGTCCTCAAGGACTCGCAGCTCGTCAGGAGACAACCCTCCGCCGCTATATTCCATTGGCCAAGTAGGAGCAGTCCAGCCACGAGCTGCCATTAGATCGAGCCAAACCTTGGTATCTGGGTTTGGATATGTCGCTTTTCTCCCACCCGCGGTATACCCGCCAGAGGTACGTAGGCTCTCAGGGCAATTCTCTTCTAACCAACTCCTAGCATCACTTCGAAACTGCTCTAAGGACATCTAATCGCTCGTATTTGGGGCGCCGAGATTATATATTTGGCGAAATTATCATCCTTCTTGTCATCCCAGCGTTTTCGTCTCTTCATAAATTCCCAGAGTCAGTCGGGTTTAATCTAGTTTAGATATACAAAAATCAATCCTGTCGTGTTATATAAATACTCGAGCTGTCTAAGATATCGTAATCATCTCGCATAAGTATCTATTTAGAACGCTCAATATAACATGAACAAAACGATTTATAACCCTATATTCTTCAAAGTAAGCGTTTATCGAAATACCAGTATCCCGAAACACTAGATAGCCACTAAGCTCAACCTTCGTCAAGCGGTTTGAGGCACTTTTGAAACCACGCAACTAATTGCATGTAGCTTTCTTTTCCGTCTGCGACAGCAACAAATTAGTCTACGATCGATTCATCATCCGCCTCTAAGTTGTATCCACTTCTTTCCGCCAAAATATGCACTAAATACAGCGCGGTACGTTTGTTTCCATCAACAAATCCATGGTTCTGGATTACGCTCTCAACCAAAGCTGCCGCTTTCTCATAGATATGTATATGGTATCGATCGTATGGTCGTTCTATTGCGGCCAAAATTCGGTTTTCATCAAGAACCCCAGTCGCGCCTCCTAACTCAAGAGCTTCTTCATGAGCGCGTATCGCATCTGCCCACGTAATTCGGTAATGGTGATTAGCGATTTGCGAGTTCCTTAATCGCCTTATGACGTTTTATCGTGGTGTTTTTAATAATTCGCTCAGTTTCTTCCGAGACTTGCTGTTCAGGAATGTTCTCTTTTGTTTTAGGTACCGAAGACGAATCCTGATGTTCCTTCCTATTTATATCAGATTGTCTTGCGGTCGGGTTATTTCGTGTTGGCATGCGAATCACTCACTTAACGACCACAATTCTAGTCAACGATTCAGTCGCGCCGTAATTTTTGGTATTTTCGTAAAGGGGCAAGTTGAACGTTCTAGTAGTGCACCTCAGATACACAAAGTGCTGAAGAACTATGTTCGGGTTAAATCTGAAAAAGTGGTTAATTCCGTGCAGATTACGCTAATGGCGGATGTCTCCATTTCCCAAGGCTAGGTAAGGGACGATAATGATGTTCCTTTAAACGGATCCGCATCTAACTCAAGACGTGCCATTGAGGTAAATAGCGATGTGTGCACCGCTACGCACGAACCGCCGTTAGTTTGTGTGACCCCATCAAAACCAATTTTTTGAAACAAAATGTCCATTGATCGCGAAACCATCCATAAAGTGCCTATACCCACTAGCTTCTACTGCTATTTAGTCGCTGATGACGGCTTGTTTGTGAGTTACGACACTGAAAATGGACTCTCTACGACATCACAAACCAACGATTCTGTGATTTGGGATCTATCCGGAGTTGACACGATCACGCATGTTTCGACTGGCCACGTCCTTAGTAAGTCCGATCACACGGATGCAGGCAGCTTTTCTATACCGATCGACGGTGACTCACACACATTTCGTGTCCGCCATGGACCTGCAGAACTCCCGTCCGAATATCTCGCAACGTTTCGCAAACAAGGTTGGGTGTGCCTTACACAAATCATTGACGACGAGACGCTAAAGGAACTCGAACGAACGGCTGGCACCGACCGATTCGCACATCTAACCATCAATCGATCGCAACCCGCAATCTGCCAAAACGCCGCAGTCGCCCGAACAGCCGCAGAACCTCTCTCCTTGTGGTTGATTCGGCAGTATATGAAGACGGACGACATCCTGCTATCACATGTCCCTGGTTTTGCCGTGTTAGGTCAAGACGACGGTAAGCGCAACGTTCAAGGCTGGCACTCCGATTTCCCTTACCACTGGGGTGTCCCAGCGCGTGGACTCGTGCCTACGCCTTCAGGAGAGACAGTGCTTGGTGTTCAACGTAATGTCTGTGTCTCGCCTTTTACACGCGAAGGTGGCGCTACCGCATTCAAACTCGGATCGCATGCGCTCGATCGACCTCCGCCTAAAGAGTGGGGGGACGCGACTGCTCACGCGAAACCTGGTTATCGCGCTGAACATGGACTACCGTATAACGGACCTGAGGCAGACATTGTCGAAGCGCCTGGTGGCAGCATCATCCTATACGATTCCCGCACCTGGCATCGTGCAGGTGTGAACCGAACGCCGAAGAAGCGTGCGGCGATACTCCAAGCGATGACGCCGATGTACGTCTTTCCAAAAAATGACACGAGTCGCACATACAAACAATTGCTCGATTCACCAGTCTACAACGAACTGAATGAGCGTGAAAAGCAGGAGATCCAAAATCTGATGGTGCATGAATTCATCGGTCCCGGTGGTGAATATGCCATCACGGTGGATCGCGAGCTAACTGAAACCCTGAAGACGGCAACAACGGGTGGGTACTAAAGAATGAGCAAGCCAAATCTTCTCGTGATCTTCACGGACGACCAACGTTTCGACACCATTCGAAGTTTGGGCAACGAACGGATTCATACGCCGAATATCGACAAGTTGGTAGAACGCGGCACGACATTCACACAGGCACATATCCCCTGTGGTACGCACGGTGCCATTTGTATGCCAAGTCGCGCAATGCTGCACACCGGACGCTCGTTATTCCATTTGCATGATTCTGGAAGTAGCATCCCTCATGACCACACTATGCTCGGTGAGACGTTACGTGATGCTGGCTACAGCACCTGGGGTGCAGGCAAGTGGCACAACGGACGCGAAGCGTTCAATCGGTCGTTCGACGATGGCGACGAGATCTACTTTGGTGGTATGGCCGACCACTGGAATGTGCCAGCGTACCACTACGATCCTAGTGCTAAATACGACAAGCAGCTCGCCTATATCCCCGAACCAATGGCATTCGGTAACAACAACATCGCCTGGCGGGACTGCGATCACATTCATTCCGGGTGTCATTCGAGTGAAATCCTCTGTGAAGCAGCGGCTGACCACATACGACAACATGATGGCAAGCAACCATTCTTCACCTATGTTGCGTTGCTCGCCCCACATGACCCACGCACGATGCCTCAACATTTCCTTGAGATGTATCCGTTCGACCAACAGGAGCTCCCGCCGAACTGTTTGGGAGCGCATCCGTTTGACAATGGTTCGCTCCACATCCGTGACGAGCTGTTAGCGGAATTTCCTCGAACACCCGAAGAGCTGCGTCGACATAACGCCGAGTACTACGCGATGATCACGCATCTCGACCACGAAGTCGGCAAAATCCTCGATGCGCTGGATGAGAGAGGCTTAACCGACGACACGATCATCGTGTTCGCAGGCGACAATGGACTAGCAGTAGGTCAGCACGGACTGATGGGTAAACAGAACTGCTATGAACACAGCGTTCACGTTCCTCTGATCTTCGCTGGACCAGGCATCCCGCAGAACCATCGCACGGACGCATACGCGTATCTATTCGATATCTACGCGACGCTATGCGAACTGCTGGAAATCGACTGTCCCGCTTCAGTTGACGGTACGAGTCTTGTCCCTGCAATGCACGACAGCTCGGAGCTCGTGCGCGACTATATGTATTTCGCGTATATCAGTACGCAACGTGCCGTCAAGTCGCGAACGCACAAGCTGATCGAATACCGAGTTCGCGACAAGGAACCGCAGACTCAACTCTTTGACCTCAGCCAGGATCCGTGGGAACAGCACAACTTGATCGGGCGAAGTGACCTGAGTGGCATCTTTGGAGAACTACAAGAGCAGCTACACACATATCGTGACGATTGGGAGGCAGGTTTCACGGGTCGCGGTTCGACGTTTTGGGAAAAGTACGCGGCAGCGACTTAGCTAACGACACGCCAAGTAGCACTGCATGACCGATCATCAAGCCGCGATCTTCGAGGAGAGTCACGCTCACCACCTTTACCTTGAGTTCGAGATTCCTGTTGTGACGGGCGCTCTCCCAGGAGTTGATTTGTTGACTAGACCGGTTTCACGCGTATACGAAACGTTTGCTTTCAGCGAAAAGGTCCTCGATGGAATTGACCACCGTCTAGCGCCAGCGGAGCTCAAACCGTTTGAAACGATCATCGGTCAAGACGACAAGGTTGCGCCTGCGACCCAGCACGACATATGCGTCTGGATTCAAAGCAATCAGCGTGATGAAGTTTTTGCGCGCGGCCTAGCGTGGACGCAGGTTCTCGCCGATGTCGCCCAACTAAAGCTAGAGGAGCACGGATTTCTTTTTCGTGACAACCGTGACCTAACCGGATTCATCGATGGCACTTCTAACCCGCAGGAAAAAGAGAGACAAGCGGTTGCTTTGATACCAACCGGTGCTCATGCAGGCGGTAGTTATGTCCTAACACAACGCTGGTTGCACGATTTGACCGCATTTAATGCTCAGGAAGTAGAAGAGCAGGAACGAGTTATTGGACGAACGAAGAAGAGCAGTTTTGAACTTGATGAGGAACATATGCCGCCCGACAGCCATGTGAGTCGGGCTGAACTAGATCACGAAGGTTCCGAAGTCAAAATCTATCGTCGAAGTACCCCTACTGGTGGTATGAAGAATGCCGGTCTCTACTTTCTCGCCTTCTCTGCGGAACCACAACGGTTTACTTGGATACTTGAGTCGATGTTAGGCAAGACGAAAGATGGACTCCGAGACCGCTTGCTCACATTCACAAAACCTCTCACCGGCAGCTTTTATTTCGCGCCGAATTTGCAGGCGCTACACCGTATATTCGCCTAATATCTGATGGCTAACTTCGTACGCACAGGTCCGTCTAAGTGAAGCGTATCGCATTCGTTATCGATCCACTAGACTCGCTCGGCGTTAAAAAGGACTCGACGCTCGCCATGATGTGGGCGGCTCAGCGGCGCGGTTGGGATGTGTTTTCGCTTCAGACCAGCGAACTTTCGTGGAAACGGGGTCAAGTTTTCCTTGCAGCGCGTGCAACCGAGTTGGCCGACGCACCTGACAATCTCGTTGAGAGCCCGGATGCGCGATATCGAGTCGGCGAGACCATCCAACTATCGGCCGGGTCATTCGACATCGTGCTCATGCGCAAAGATCCGCCTTTCGACATGAACTACATCAACACAACGTATCTGCTGGAACAAGCCGAACGACAGGGCGTCTTGGTGGTTAACAAGCCATCGAGCTTACGTGACTGCAACGAGAAATTCTTTACGACAGCCTTCCCGGCTTTGCTACCTCCTCAAATCATCGCATCCCGCATTGACGAGCTAACGCGATTTCACAACGAGTATGAAGATGTCGTTTTCAAACCATTGGACGGCATGGGGGGCAAAGGGATCTTTCGCGTGAAGCGCGACGATCCAAATCTAAACGTGATTCTCGAGACACTGACGCAGAATGAGACCATGCCCATCGTCGGTCAACAGTTCATCCCGGAGATTAGTGACGGCGACAAACGCATCCTGCTGATTGACGGGGAACCGGTTCCTCATAGCCTAGCGCGGATTCCTAAAGCTGGGGAGTCGCGAGGAAATCTCGCTGCAGGTGGCGTGGGTGTCGCAAGACCGTTAACCGATCGAGACCGAGAAATCGCCGAAGCTGTCGGACCCGAATTGGTTCGTCGAGAACTGGTCTTTACGGGTATAGACGTCATTGGCGATTGGCTAACTGAAGTCAATGTCACATGTCCAACCTGCATACGGGAATTGGACCGTGAATGCGGACTGGATATCGCGATGGATCTACTCGACTGTCTCGAAGCTAAGTTATCGTGAACGCCTTGCGTGCGCGCGTTGATGGACAGCTTGGCATCGCAATCGCTGTTTCTGTTGCACTTCACGCAGTTCTGCTCGCAGCGATGGCACTTATCCAAGATCCATCAGCACCGAAGGTCATCAGCGCCATAAATGTAAGGCTAAGCACCTCGATCGCACCCCCACTAGAAGCTACACCTGCGATCCCCGTAGTAGCGCCACCTAGTAGCGATCCCGTCATCGAGCCGATAGCTGAACCTAAGGCGTTAGATCAAGTGGCGGCAGAACCACCTCAAATAGCCGCACCTGTTACGGTCACACCTTCTGACACGCAGCAAGCCCTAAAAATCGATGCGGCTTCGTTGCAAGCGTTCATTGGGTCAACAAGAGAACTGTCGCCGCCGTCCCTCATTCGTGAAATAGACGTTGCGGAGCAATACCGTCGCCAGTTTCACCAGCGGGTACAGCGGATCGGACAGCTCAACTATCCCGAGGCGGCATCCAGGATGAAACTGTCTGGGCAGCTCACCCTCAAAGTCGCAATTAATACCGATGGTTCACTTGGTTCCGTCGGGATTTCACGATCGTCCGGGTACGATGAACTCGATTTAGCCGCCCTTGAGATCGTACGCCAAGCATCGCCGTATGAGCCGTTACCACCTAATCTACCACGTTCGAACGGTCAGTTCCGATTTGATTCAACGTGGGAATTTCGTCGCTAGTCGATCGATTTGAGCTTATATTTGACCCGCTTATGAAAAGTCTCGCCAATCAGTTCCTACTCCCGTTACCGGATCAAGACGGTTCGTATTTCGATGGGTCACTAACGTATATCTGCACCCACAGCGACATGGGAGCGTCCGGTTTGATCGTCAATCGTCCGACGAAAATCGATCTGAACAAGCTGTTTGAGTTAGTAGAAATTAAGCAGTCCATGGCGTCTGCACCTCAAGTGTATGAAGGTGGACCGGTTGAGATGAATGCGCCCTGCGTGCTTCATACGGACGATGTCATGGTCGAAGGATCGATTGAACTCGGACATGGCTTGGGTTTGACTTTACCGGTCGAGGATACAGCGTTCCATTCAATGCTCGAACGCATTTCAGGTAATGAGGGTCCTCGGAAATTCATGGTGATGTTGGGCTATGCGGGATGGCATCAAGGTCAGCTTGACAAGGAAATCAACGACAACGTGTGGTTGACGTGTCCCGGTTCGCATGAGCTGCTTTTCGAGACGCCTGTAGGACGTCGAGCCGATGAGGCGGCACGCTCGATCGGCATTGATCTTCACCTGCTGTCCGGAGACTCTTCTGGGTACGCGTGAATTGCCTCCCAATTCATCCCTCAAATCGTCAATGTCACATCGTTCCGCGCTGGTTTTTGACTGGGGGATGCGCCACATTGGCGTCGCGTTGGTCACGAAGGCCGACCAAGTCGCGATTCCTCTTAAAACACTAAACGCCAAACGAGGCCATATCGACCACGCTCAAGTGGACGAGCTAGTCCGCGATCATAGACCCGAAGTGCTAGTTATTGGATTGCCATTGAACATGGATGGTTCAACATCAACCGAGACGAAACACGCTCAGCGTCTAGGACAGCATCTGAGTGACCGATATGGCCTGCCTGTCACCTACACAGATGAGCGTCTAACGACGCGTGAAGCGATTGACCGGAGCGAGAATTCCAATCCCGATCACAGCCTGGCTGCCTTAGTCATCGCAGAGTCGTGGCTAGCAGCGCAGAATTCGCGATGAACACGGTTATCGCTCAAGATCCGATTTCTACCGAAGAAGCGCGCGCGAAAATCGATCGGATTCAGGAGCAAATCAACACCGTAACCGAAGAGCTCGCTATTTCAACCGATAGCGTTCGATTCGTCGGCGCATCCAAAGCTCAGCCGTTAGCTACGCTTCGCGCTTTCGCCGAAGCGGGAATAAACGCCTGTGGCGAGAACTACCTGCAAGAAGCAAATTCGAAGTTCGACGAGCTCGAGCGATTTAACATCGAATGGCACTTCATCGGTCACATCCAAGGTAACAAAGCCAAACAGGTCGCGGCGCGTTTTGCGTGGGTCCAGACGCTGGACAGTATCCGTCTGGCGAAGCGACTAAGTGATGCGCGTATCGTCTCACACCCCGACGAACCTCTGAATTGCTGCATCCAAGTCAACGTGGACAACGAACCACAAAAAGCCGGTGTGAGCGCTGAGACCTATGACGAACTCGTTGCTACCGCCGGTGAATTACCTGGTATACGACTCCGCGGCGTCATGGCGATCCCACAGCCCTATCCAGAACTTGACCAGAGAATCGCGTCGTTTAAACGGGTCAAGGCGTTGTTTGACAATACGTCGCCGCCACAGCCCCAGTATTGGGATACAGTTTCTATGGGAATGTCTGACGACTTTCTAACCGCGATTCGCTGTGGCGCAAATCTCGTACGGCTCGGGACCATATTGTTCGGTCCGAGACCTCCGAAATGACGCGTATTGCATTTATCGGCGGTGGCAATATGGGCTTTGCCCTCGCCGTCGGCGTGAAAAAAGCGCTTCCTGATCATGAACTCAACGTCGCCGACCCTATCTCAAGTCAGCGCGAACGATTCGACTCGGAGGGCATTGCCACGACGTCGTCCAATGCCCTAGCAGTTCGAAACGCTGATGTCATCGTTCTTGCCGTCAAGCCCCAATCAATCGAGATCGTCGCGAAGGAATTACGGCCGATCATCGACCATCAGCTCGTGATATCGATTGCTGCTGGGACGCCTCTGCAAAAACTGAGCGATTTGTTTGGCGAACATCTAGCGATCGTGCGTTGTATGCCGAACACACCAGCGCTCGTCGGCGAAGGGATTACAGGCATGCTCGCCAATGTGAACGTTTCGCGAGCGCAATGCGCGCTTGCCGAGACGATTCTCAACGTATGTGGTACCGTAGTTTGGTTCGAATCGGACGACGATCTGGACAAGGTGACCGCGCTATCCGGTAGTGGACCCGCCTATTTCTTCTATCTGATTGAATCTCTCGTCGCCGCAGGGGAATCAATGGGTTTGAGTCATGACGCGGCATTACGCCTCGTTGTGCAAACCGCGATTGGCGCGGGTGCGATGGTTTCTCAGGATGGTATTGATCCTACCCAGCTCCGAAAAAACGTGACTTCTCCCGGTGGGACCACCGAAGCCGCACTGAATCACTTGACGCAACAGCAAGTTGACCAAGAATTTGTGGCTGCGGTCACCGCGGCATATCGCCGCGCACAAGAGCTCGCAACCTAGCGGATGACGACATGGCTTTTCTTCCTGAATACGCCATACAATGCACAATAGCGCAGTCGCGCGTATACCTTGTACGCACGCGTGGGTTTATTCAAGACAGTTGACGAATAACAAGATAGGTCCAGTTCCTTTCTGATGAATCTCATTTTCTTCTTTATAGAAATTCTGCTAGGCGTCGTGGCACTCGCTTGCCTCATACGCTTTTTACTTCAAGTCTCGCAGGTGAACCCCTTGAACATGGTGGTATCGTCGACGAGACGGCTGACCGACAGGTTTTTGAATCCCGTTAGATCGGTCGTGCCAAGTGGGCGTTTCGTGGACACCGCGTCTTTGTTAGTCGCGTGGATCGCCATGTCAGGTCGTGTTGCCCTGCAGATGTTGTCGGGCTTTCTTCAGATTGAAGGCAATCAGTCAATCTCTGCCCTTGGCTTCATACTCGCTGCTCTCGGCATCAGTTTGGTGCGACTACTCCAATTCAGCATTTGGATTTTCATTGCTGCGATCGTCGCTAGTGTGGTTCTGAGCTGGATCGCCCCACAAAGCACGTCCCCCTACGCCCAGTTGGCGAGAGAACTACCAGGCATCCTTCTACGTCCTGTACAGCGCGTGATGCCAAATCTCGGCATTCTTGATTTCTCACCGATGATCGTCTTAATCGCTCTCTTCGCCATCAATAGTCGCGTTATTCCCTGGCTGAACAATCTGTTCTACTAGCCAACGCAAACGTCAGCTCGGATTTAACAAGCTGACGTCCTAAAAAACCGCCTTAAACTATTCCGCATGAGTCAAACATCCTCACAGCAGGATCGAGTCGCGTCAGATTCCGTAGGCGTCGTCACCCCGCAATACGCCGAATTTGATAGACCATTCACAATGGAGAATGGTGCTATCTTGCCCTCATTCCGGCTCATGTATGAGACGTACGGCGAGCTCAATCCTGATCGATCTAACGCTGTACTGATCTGCCATGCGCTGTCCGGACATCACCATGCTGCCGGTTACCACGATTTGGACGACCGTCGCTCGCTTGGGTGGTGGGATAACTGCATCGGTCCCGGGAAACCCATCGACACAAATGACTTTTACGTCGTAGCGCTTAACAATATCGGCGGTTGTCACGGCAGCACGGGTCCTACTTCCAACAATCCCAAGATCAACGAACCGTATGGGGCGGATTTTCCGCAAGTTACGGTCGGTGATTGGGTGAATAGCCAAGCGCGATTTGCGGATTACCTCGGTATCGATTCGTTTGCGGCTGTAATCGGGGGAAGTCTCGGTGGCATGCAAGCGATGCAATGGGCGATCGACTACCCGGAACGCGTGCGAAACGCGTTGTTAATCGCATGCGCGCCTAATCTATCGGCGCAAAACATCGCGTTCAACGAAATTGCACGGCAAGCCATTCTCAAAGACCGTAATTTCAATGAAGGTCGCTACCTTGCAGCAGCCTCTAAACCGATGGACGGGCTAGGAACCGCAAGGATGCTCGGTCACGTCACGTATCTGTCCGCTGACGGCATGGACTTGAAATTTGGTGGCGATACGAACAGCAATGAAACTGCCGATTACTACGACGTTGTAGGCGAAGTAACCAGTTACCTTCAATACAACGGACAAAAGTTCGCAGGGATGTTCGACGCGAACACCTATCTTCTGATGACGCATGCTTTGGATAAATTCGATCCGGCACGTTCATTCGACAACGATTTGGTTGCAGCGTTGAAAAACGCGACGGCAAGGTTCCTGGTCATTTCCTTCTCGACCGACTGGCGCTTCGCACCTGAACGTTCGCGAGAGATTGTTGATGCGTTAATCTCGGCAGGTTGCGATGTTTCCTACGCGGACGTCGAATCGCTTAGTGGACACGATTCGTTCTTGCTTGAGATTCCACGATATCACCGAATTCTTACTTCTTACATGAAGCAGATCGCAGAGGGATTGGGGGCGTGAAACAAGCAGATGACATCATCATTGATCTCGTAAACGCCAATGCCCGTGTCCTTGATCTGGGCTGTGGCGACGGCGATCTATTGTGTCGACTACGTCAGACCAAGTCGGTCACTGGCTACGGTGTTGAAATCGAACATACCCGCATTGAAGGATGCTTGGCACGGGGTGTCAACGTCATCGAACATGACATCGACGCGGGTTTGGATCGATTCCGAACGAATAGTTTCGATATCGTGATTATGAACGAAACCTTGCAAGCGATCAGCGAACCACGGACGTTGGTCCGCGAAATGTTGCGGATCGGCGAGGAGTGCGTCGTAACGTTTCCGAATTTCGCTTACTGGCAGTGTCGCAAACAACTGTTCTTCGGCGGTCGCATGCCCGTCTCAAAGCATCTCCCGAACGAGTGGTACGACACACCGAACATTCACCTTTGCACGATTCACGACTTCGACACGATGTGTGCGTCAGAAAACGTGCGTGTGATCACGCGCCATGTGTTTAACCAGAACGGGAAAGAAACGAGTGCAACAAGGATGTTCCCAAATGTGTTGGGCGTCACCGCGTTCTATCGGCTCGGAAGACCAACGTGAGGAAATTCGCTAAATGGCGTTGGGTTTTACTCGCGTTGGCGACAACTGCTCTTAACCAGTATACGTCTGCCGAACAAAGCATCGAACTTGCAGGTTACGAAGTCCATTACAGCGTGGTGCGCTCAACGTTTCTACAACCCGAAGTAGCCGCTCGACACGAGATCGTTCGCGCAAAAAATCGAGCCGTTATCACGATCTCTGCACTTCATGACGATTCAACGCCGCCACCTGACCGTATCACGGGTAGCGTCACCAATCTCTTGTCACAACAAATTCCGCTTCAATTCAAACTCATTGAGGAAGGAAGTGCACGTTACTACCTTGCGACCTTCCTATTTACAAGTGAAGAGCCATTGACCTTCAAGGTTCAGCTGCACCTGGCTGACGAATCGCACGAATTCAGTTTCAAGCAACCCGTCTACGCCCAATGACCGCCAAAGTTGCCCTCGCGACATCGAACGAGGGTAAACGCGCGGAACTCGCACCTCTGTTCGAAGACCTAGATTTAGAACTCGTGTTGCCGGATTCCGGCTTGATGAACGAAATTGAAGAAACCGGTCAAACCTTCATCGAGAACGCCCTTATCAAGGCGCGAGCCGTGTCGGTGCTTATGCACCTTCCTGCCATCGCCGACGATTCTGGACTCAGTGTCAAGGCACTCGATGGAAAACCAGGAATCTACTCCGCACGTTACGCAGGTCTACCTAGCAACGCCGTAAAAAACAACGAAAAACTGCTAACGGTCATGAGCGAGGTACCTGATGGGGATCGTGGAGCATCCTTTCAGTGCGTACTCGTGTTTCTACGCCAGCCTGACGACCCAGTGCCGTTCATCGGCATCGGGTCTTGGGAAGGTGAGATACTGCGTGAGCCACGTGGAACACAGGGCTTTGGCTACGATCCCTTGTTTTTCGTGCCCGGGCTGAATCGAACGGCTGCCGAACTAAGCACTGGCGAGAAGAACAGGATCAGTCACCGAGCCAAAGCAGCCACGCAACTTTTAGCAAAGTTACGACATGACCCTCGATAGGTCGGTCGGTACACAACCAACGCCGCCGGCCTCTATTGGTCTTTATGTGCACATTCCTTGGTGCGTCCGAAAATGCCCCTACTGTGACTTCAATTCGCACGAACTACACGGACCGCTCGGGGAAGACGAATACGTTAGCTGTCTGCTCCGGGACCTCGATACGGAATTAACGCGAACCAGCGCGACAATCGACACGGTTTACTTCGGTGGCGGGACGCCGAGTCTATTCCGACCAAATTCTTTCGCTCGAATTCTTGACCATCCTGCATTGCAGTCGGTTCGCGAGGTCACGATGGAAGCAAATCCGGGAGCTGTCGAGTGTGGCTCTTTTGACGACTATCGGCAAGCCGGTATCAACCGTGTTTCGATTGGCGTCCAGTCGTTAAACTCGGACTCTCTCGTTAAGTTGGGACGTATTCACTCGCCTGAGGAAGCAAGAGCTGCAGTCGAGAAGGCGTGCGATGTTGACTTTCATTCGGTAAACGTCGACATGATGTTCGGTCTGCCGAATCAGTCCGTCGAAATGGCAATGGACGACCTCGATGCATTGATCGCGCTGAAAACTGAACATATCTCGTGGTATCAACTGACCATTGAGCCAAACACCGTGTTCGGCAAACGGCCACCTACCGTTGCTTCCGATGACGACCGCGCAGATATGTGCGATGAAGGATTAGAACGACTTGCCGACGCCGGTTATCGACAGTATGAAGTTTCGGGCTTTGCCGCTGAATCTGGCGAATTCGAATGTCGTCACAACGTTAACTACTGGCGATTCGGCGATTATTTAGGGATTGGCGCCGGTGCGCACGGGAAGGTGACCCTCGACGATGGAACTATCGTTCGGACACAGAAGACGCGACGTCCCGAAGACTACATGCGAGACCAGAAGACTCGCTTGAGTGAGATTGATCGAGTTGAACTCCCCGTTGAGTTCATGATGAATGTACTACGTATAAACGACGGCGTTGAGAATGATCATTTCGTTTGTAGTACTGGCCTATCACTTCAAGCCCTCCAACCAGTGCTGAGCCAATTACGAGAAGAAAACCTCGTCGAACGCCATCGCATTTCGCTGACAGATCTCGGTCGAAACCACCTTAATTCAATTGTTGAACGGTTTCTTTAGTCAAGAGATCGCATTTTCCTACGCAGTTGCAAGCACGCTGTCGTCAGATCAGGTTTTCGCAACCTGTGCCATCGAAGTAAGCCATGACGACGTTTCGGTCGTCGGACTCAAGCGCAAAGTAGGCCTCTCTGACCCATTGGAGACATTTGGCCTGATAAGGAAACGTCGGTTGAGCCCAGCGTTCACCGTCCACTTCCGCCTCAAAAGTTGATTTTCCCTCGTTAATCGCCGCAGCGTTCGCTAGCATGACGGGCACGTATGTTCGACCGATTTCTGAGAGCAAATCCCGCAACTCTGAAGCTGCTCTCTCAGGCTCAAACCAATCTTCATCAGCGACCTCTAGCCCACACAAATCTTCGACCCTCATCACCCAAGCTCGTACACGCTGAGAGCGCTTGGTCAGAATCGCCAGTGAGGTCGGCTCGATTTGAGAGAGTTGCGTGAATTGACCAAAAATGCCGAAGTCAGCAGGACAAGGGCGCGCACCTAACACGAACTCATTTCGTTGAACCAGTTTGTCGAGGATATCGATGATGCGAATGTAGCTGGCTTCAATGATCGGTCGCGTCACCTCATTTGAACCTACAACGTACAAGCGGTTGATTTGCCGATCAGTAAACGCTGCTTCAAGCGCTGATACCTGACTGTCATCGACCTGGATATTCCTAAAAAAAGGCAGTAGTGAACCCGCGTTCTTTGCGTCTTCCTCAAATGCCCAGCGATAGTGAAACATGATCTTTGTCAGCCATTCGTCGGCATAGTCTTCCACCAAGTCACTCAAGAACCGCGTTATGGGATGCGGGGGCGTTGTGGAACGTGCGGGAAACTCAACATTCAAACGTTTGATGATCGGCGTGGAGTCCACGACGGCTTCGATTTCACCGTTGTCGTCTGGCAGATAAAACGTCGGAATGAGACTCACCTTCGGAGCCGGATATCCCTCGTTGATCTTGCGGTTCGACCAATCGATCGCGTAGGGAATGCGTTTGAAGCGTAGCCAGGCGAGCATTTTGCGCGTGTACGGGGAGCCTGGAGCCCCAACGAGTTCTAACCGAGTACCTTGTGAGATTGCGTCCACGTTTGTCCTTTTTTTAATTCTGGAACCGTCGTTACGACGGCTCTAGCTCACTGCATGATGAAGTAAGTCACAGTTTATACGTCGCGAATCAATTCACTCGTTTGACATACTCAAATTCACTTACCGAGTGTCCTAAACCGATGCCACGCGCTTCGTATTTCGTTGTTATTCGATTCGTATTTCCTTCGACGATACCGCCGACAAGTGAGTCTACATCAGCGAGTGCTTTTTCGATATCTTCCGCGTAAGAAGCCCAGTCTGTGGCAACCAGCAATTTTCCGTCGATCGTCAACTTCTGACCTGCGACTTCCGCAAATTCACGAGTGACCAAGCGCCGTTTGTGATGCCGGGTTTTAGGCCAAGGGTCTGGAAACAGAACCCAAATTAGTTCAATCGAGTCGTCTTGAATAGATTCCAGGTACGTGAGTCCTTCGCCATCGACAATCCGAACATTCTTGATTCCCTGCTGTTCACATTGGTTGATCAACGCGCCGATTCCCGGACGAAAAACCTCTACACCAACACAATTCCAATCAGGATTCAGCAACGCGAATTCTGCCAGAGCATTGCCATTCCCAAAACCAACTTCTACTAAAACCGGGCCAGAACGACCGAAGGCATCCTCAATCGAATCTGAGACGAGTATGTACTTGTCGAGATGTTCTAGCGCTCTAGCTTGGGCTACCGTCGTTCGACTTCGGCGACGTACATAAACGCGTCTTTGTGGGCGGGTTTCTGGTTTATCTTCTTTCAACGTCGCTACTAAAAATCAAACCGCCACGTCTCGAAAGGTCGGCTTGGCGTTATGCAAGCGTTAAGTCGCCGCCAATTGATTCCTTGATATCGAGTAATGCGCGGCGTTCAAGCTGACGCACCCGCTCCGCGGAGATTCCGAACTCTGAACCTAAATCGTCCAAGGTTCGAGGTTCTTCGCTAATGAAACGCCCGTAAACGATTTCTCGCGATCTCTCGTCGAGCGCCTCAAGCGCAGCTTGCAGCTTCTTATGCATTAGGTCAGACCACTGCTCGTCTTCTGCAATTTCCGCGGGATCGGAATGGTCCACGTACAGCACATTTTCAGGAGCGAGACCGTCGCCATCATCCGAAGCGTAATCGTCCTCAGCCGGGGTCTCGAAGGGTATGTCCTGTCCGCCTAACCGGACCTCCATCTCGCGCACTTCCTCCGGTTTAACGCCGAGATCTTCGGCGACGAGCTTGGTTTCCGCGGCTGTTAAGGTATTGAGTTGACCGAGTTCCTGTTTTTTGCCACGTAGCTTGTAAAAAAGTTTGCGCTGAGCCTTGTTGGTCGCAATCTTGAGGATTCGCCAATTGCGCAACACGTACTCGTTCATTTCTGCCTTGATCCAGTGAACCGCGAAAGTGACGAGTCGGACGCCTCGATCTGGATCAAATTTACTAACGGCCTTCATCAGGCCGACATTGCCTTCCTGAATTAGGTCTTCCTGGGGTAAGCCGTAACCTTCGTACG
Organism: Gammaproteobacteria bacterium; assembly: GCA_026707905.1. Lineage (GTDB taxonomy): Bacteria > Pseudomonadota > Gammaproteobacteria > Pseudomonadales > Azotimanducaceae > Bin55. Next base: position 51,224 of record JAPOVY010000134.1, read on the forward strand.
ACCTTGACACATGCACAACGAACCGCAAGTGTGAAAGCACGAGCTCACGAGCGGCGTCTAGATCATCGTGCTCATATAGGCGACGTGCGAGTTCCCGCTCACGCTCAACGGTGAGAACTGGGAATGAATTAACTGCACTAATGTACTGTTGAAGATTGGCACCGGGTGCCAGATTCGACAGTACAAGTGCGTTTGACGTCGTCAAATTAGGCTCTTCCAACGAGATATCTCGAGATGTTTGCGAATTTGCGTTCGCTCACATTCAATACATATGGGTAATTTTCCTATTTTCAAGTATCCACGCAATATATGGGACTAATAATCCTAACTACCCTTGCAGAAATTCATATGAACATATAGATAGTTATTTACCTATACTTCGGTACATGGAACCGACCCATCGCCAGATCACCTATCGACTGCTGCCGGTCACGCGAACCAAAGCGAAGCAACTCGAACGGCTGGCATCTACCTGTCGATTCGTCTGGAATCACTTTCTCGCCAAGCAGCTGAACGACTACCAGTTCGATCGCTGCTTCGCCGACACGTACGGCTTCAAACCGACGTCCGTAAACCAGCCAGCCAACTTCTTTTGGCTCGGCAAGGCCTTCACCGCCCTGCGCCAGCGTACCCCGTGGCTCCAAGACCACTCATTTAGTATTGTTCGTTATACGCTGAAATACCAGGCGATCGCCTGGCGCCATTTCTTCAACGACACGACGGGCACCGTGGGGATGCCCAAGTTCAAGAGTCGCTACGCGGCAAGCGACGGCTTCACGATTCCGGAGCAAGTGAAGATCGCCGATGAGCAACTCTACGTACCCAAGATCGGTTGGTGCAAGCTAAGACGGCGCGGCGGCGACCCGTTTCCTGAGGGCGTCCCGAAGCAGGCGCGGGTCATCCAACGGCATGGCAAGTGGTATGCGGTCGTCGCCTACGCTATCGAACGCGAGGTGCCGTCGGATGACGGAGGCGTCATTGGCGTTGACATGAACGTCGGTCAGGTCGCGACCAGCGAGGGGGAGTTACTGCATCAAGCGAGGCTCGATCGTCTTAAACATCGCAAGCGACGCTATCAGCGCATGCGCGCGCGGCGTCAGAAAGGCAGCAACCGACGAGCCAGGGCGAAGCGGAAACTCAATAAAACGTGCGCAAAGATCGCCAACCAACGCCGACGCTGGGCGCACGTGACATCCCGCCATATTGCCGACCAAGCCCATACCGTCGCGGTGGAGGCGCTGCCGGTCAAGCACATGAGCAAATCCGCCAAGGGCACCGTCGACCGCCCCGGCAAACGCGTCAAGCAGAAAGCGGGACTGAATCGTTCGATTCAGGAGACCGGATGGGGTCAGCTGCGTGCAATGCTGGCGTACAAGGCGGGTCGCTTGGTGACGGTTGATCCGAAATACACCTCACAACGATGCCACGTCTGTGGGCATGTGGACAAGCGCAGTCGCAAAACGCAGGCCATCTTCAAGTGTGTCCAATGTGGACACGAGTCAAATGCAGATATCAACGCTGCAATGAACATCAAGGCGTCGGCGACTGGCGCTACTGGACGGGCGAGGGTTGAACCGTTAGGTTATCCGACGATCCGTCAAAATGAACCTGTGACACCCTTAGGGTAGTCAAGGCTATAAGTCCCCAATATATAGGACCATACACGCGATCTCAGTTTTCTATCCAATCACTGTTTCCCCGTCCGCTTGGTTTAATTCCCTCCTCTGTCCAGTATTCAACCGTAGCTCTTCAAGATGTCGCTACGTCAAGCGCAAATCGATCAATTCCTCACCGAAGGCTACACGACCGTTCCGCATTTCTTCAACAATGAAGAAATCGCTGCGATGCAGATCGAAGCCGCTCGATGGATCGATGCTGGTATGTTCCGGGATGTTTCAACTAACCCCGAGGTCCGTCAGAACTACCAACTCATTCCTCTGTATCCCCGAAGTTCCCTGATTAAGGCGCTGCCGTTCGCTCCGAAGGTCATCGACGCGGTTGGTAATCTCATCGGACACCCGGTGATCAAGATATTGGATCAATCGTTCTACAAACCTCCGCATTCTGGCATGGGAACGAGCTGGCATACCGATAACGCCTACTTCAAGCTAAGAAACCCGCTTCGAGGAACTGCGATGTGGATTGCGATCCATGATGGCAATGTGGCAAATGGGACACTTAAAGTCGTACCTGGCGCATTCAACGAAGATTTACCGCACTCTCGCGATCCAGCGTCAGATCACCATATTCACACCCAACTCGACGAGTCGCGTGCCGTTCATTGTGAGCTGGAAGCAGGCGGCGTGGTGTTCTTTTGTTTCGGCACACCGCTTGCCACAGGCGACAATCGGAGCGACGAAGCGCGGGTCGGTGTTGGTATTCACTTCGTGAACCGAGACTACGCGTCCGCCGAACTAGATCAACGCTGGCGTCAGACAGTCCTCTCTGAAGAAAGCGATAGTGAGCGTTTTGCTGCTGAAGTGCGAGCCACGCTTGCTCAAGAAAACGGTTGAAACGACAACGTCCCGAGCGAATCTAGTCTTCTTCGTAATCCTTGGAGTGCAAGGCTCGCTGCATCCGGGTTAAGGCATCGCGTTGTCGCGCAAGCTCAATCTCACCAAATTCCGTCTCGGGTTTAGGCAGCAAGTCAAAGTGACCGAAGTTATCCTCGCCATGCACGAGTACTGCCGTGTCGCGAACTTTCGTTTGTTTGACATGTGTCGCGCAATACCTCAGCACCATCCCGATGCGACGATCGGTCGTCTGATTTGGCGTTGAACCATGAATCAGACGTACGTGGTGTAACGACATTTCCCCTGCTGAAAGCGGAGAAAGCACAACGCTGTTCTCGTCGATGTCACGGTCGATGACTTGCCCACGAGACAAGAGGTTGTCCTTGCCGAAAGTATCCTCGTGGTAGCGGACTTCCTCTAAATGACTGCCCGGTACGAATTTCATTGGTCCGGTCGCTTCCGAGGCGTCTGAGAGCGCTACCCAAGCAGTTACCACGTCGTGGGGTTCGAGTCCCCAATAGGTCGCGTCCTGGTGATAGCTCACGAATTTCTCGTCGAGTGGTTCTTTAATAAACCAATTGAGCGACCATAGCAGTACGTTCGACCCCAATACGTCAGAAATTGGGTCGACGATGCGGGGATCGTGTACCACGTCCCACGCCCAATCCGCAATGAGGTGGAGATCAGTGATGTGCAACTTAGCACGGTCTGGACCGAAACGGGTCTCAACAGCTTCGAACTGCCGTCGCAGTTCCGTCGTTTCCGTCTCACTGTAGACGCGAATGGGCGTATAGAACCCATTTTCCTGAAAGCTACTAACCTCGTCCGCGCTCAGGTGTGCACTCATGCGAAGACTGTCCGTTACTTACGCAACGGAAACCTCTCTCGATCTCTTGCGCTCATCAACGCTAAGTCTAAACGTGGTGGCTAAATCCTTCACGCAAAACCGGCTTCACACTTGCAACGGACAACAGTGACTCGACGCAATCACGTAGCGAAACTTCAAACGGTCGAAACTCGATACCGATCAGGTCGCGAATCCGGTCGTTACGCAAATCTGCTTTGGCCCATATCCCGCGAAACTCCGCTTCGCGAGCTTGGTGACGCTCCGGGTGGTTGTCCGTGACTTCCGGCGTGGCATGACCAATTTCCGGCAAGATCTCGTCGATCATGGCACAGATCTCCTCCACCTTCGGCGTGTCGGTAGACCATGCGATGTAGCGTTCACCGTTCTTCACGAAGACGCTCTCGAGTACACCGATATGACACAACGCGTCGTCGCGTACATCAACAGTCATCCACGGTCGATATACGCCATTCTGAAAGTACTTGCCCGTGAGCATCATCTCGACGTTGTGTTGCCAGGGACCCATGTCCTTCTGGTGTGCGGACTGGATCGGTCCAACGTTGTCTGCGGGGCATACGGTAATCGCATCCCATTCACCCCCACTTTCTTCCGCAGCATCGGAGAAAGTTCGTTGTGCGAGCACCTTACCCATCGAATAGCCTTGACGGTCTGGTGTACGCCGTTCGTTCAATTCGTCCGGGTATCGATCCTCATAGAGCGTCGGGCGTCGTTCGATTTCATTCAAGTCCATCTCGGAAATGACCGCCGCAATACTTGAAGTGACGACGACCCTTCCGACTGTGCGCGACTTGTTGACGCTCTCGATCATGTGATCGCAGACCATTTTGACGTAATCTTGGTCGTTGTAATTACTTACGTGAGACACATGTGCAACACCATGACAACCCGCGAATATGTCATCGAATACACCAGGATCGTCGAGATTAGCGGAATGCAGCGTCAAACGACCAGACGCATATCCCGGCATGTTGCGTAGAAACGCACATCGGTTGTCGTCATTGACGTCGCGGACACAGGCTCGGACGCGATAACCTTTGTCAAGTAACAGGCGTACGACCCAACTTCCAATAAATCCAGCGGAACCCGTCACCGCGACGGTACCACCTTTTGGGATTGCAGGCATGAGATTTCCTTTTTCTGGTAATGAATTTGCGGCGCTTATGGTATTCACGCCTTCTTCTCCAGTGACCGCGAAATCGCAGAACTAGCATGACAAAACGAGCTTCGGGAGCGCACGCTACGGTTCTGGTTTCTCTCGGTTGGACGCCGTTCTTCGACGATCAAATCTCGGATACGTCTGGCAAGCTCGAACCAGCGCGCGTACTTTCAATTAGCCGCCAGTCATTTGAAACCCAATCTGCCACCTTGCGGCAATCCGTGAAAATGCGCGACGTGCCTCAACTTGCTGAGATTCCTACTCCTGGTGACTGGCTGTTGTGTGATGCGACCACTCACAAACCCGTAAAGGTTTTGAACCGCAAAAACGTATTGCAGCGCCGTCGAAGCGGCCAGGAGCGCGGCGCGCAAACCATGCTCGCAAACTTCGAACGCATCTTTCTCGTCGTTTCCGCCAATCAAAACTTCAACGAGTCTCGGCTGGAAAGGGGCATGGTGCTCGCGGCACAAAGTGGTGTCGAAGCCACGATCGTCCTTACCAAAATCGATCGTTGCTCAGACCTCACTTTGTTTAGATACCGCCTTGAACAAATCCCATATCTACCCCAAGTGCATGAAGTTGACGCCCGCGACGCACGTTCTTGTCAAGCGTTAGTTTCGCTTCTACGACCCGGTGAAACCACCGCTCTACTTGGTTCGTCGGGTGTTGGTAAATCCACGTTAATTAACACGCTTATTGGCGAAAGTCGACAAGCGACGCAAACCATTCGTGATCAGGACGGTAAAGGTCGGCACACCACCACGAGACGAATGTTGATTCAACTTCCTTTTGGCGCAATGATGGTTGATAACCCGGGTGTGCGAGAGTTAGGTGTCGTCGGAGGCAAAAATGCCGTAGCACAAGTATTCCGCGATATTACGGAGTTTGCCTCTCGATGTCGCTTTAGCAACTGTGAGCACGGTCGAGAGCCTGACTGCGCCATACAGCGCGCTTTACAGCAAGGGGATCTAACTCAGCGACGATTCAGTAATTACGTCAAATTGCTTTACGAATCAAGACACCAGTAATCACACGCCTAACAATCCGTAACCGATTGCATGCAGATTCGTATAACTTTGGCGGCGCAACTGCGAGTTCAGATGGGGAATATCTGATGACCGCAATCAACACGCGAGATACTTTTTTTCTCGTCGTGTTCTTGGTTTTTCTCGGTGGTTGCGGCGGCGGCGGCACTGCTCCCACAACGCCTCCACCTGCCCTACCTCCGCCAAGCGATACCGTTCCTCCCTCCACCAGCCTGACGGGCGTTCCTCCCTCACCCACGAATCAGACGACCGCCGAATTCCTGTTCGCCAGTAATGAAGCGGGTTCCACTTTCGAGTGTCAACTCGACGGGGGCACGATCGCCAGTTGCACTTCACCACATACAGAATCTGATCTAAGCGAAGGGGAGCACACGTTTCGCGTACGTGCCACCGACGCCGCAGGTAATACCGACGCAACGTGGGCCGTAGTTACGTGGCGCGTAGACCTCACGGGTCCTACACTCCGGCTCGTAAGCCGACCGCTCGCGACAACACCGTCCAATCGAGCAATCTTTCATTTTGTCGCTTCGGAGGAAGACTCGTCATTGGAATGTCAGCGCGACGAATTGGACGCGGTGAGTTGTACAAATCCTTGGGTTCTCCCTGGAATCGCTCAAGGCGATCACTCGATCAGCGTGACTGCGACGGATCCTGCAGGAAATGTCAGCGATCCGGTAACGTTTGATTGGACCATCGCGCCGAATACGACACCCTCACACGATATCGACGGTACGGTAACTGTTACGGACGGCGACCCGGGTGGACTTTGGGTAATCGCTCAAACGACCGATACATCGACCCCGTTCCGAAAGATTGTGGTAACCGCGGATGATGGCCGTTTCGTAATCCCCGATGTACCTAACGACGCGGCATATCGAGTCTGGCTGCGCGGGTATGGCATTGAAGACTCTGATGAATACTGGGCTCGAAGCGAGCACGTCGTCGAATTCGAGATTTCACTAGCGTCGACGCCACAAGCAGCTGCCCAGTCCTATCCCGCTAACTATTGGTTATCGATGATCAATCTTCCCGATCCATCCGAATTCCCCGGTACAGGCTCTAACGGGCTCGGCAGCCAAATGGAATATCAAGGCGATTGGGTCGATGGCGTAAAAGACCGCTGCCAGCTATGCCATCAAATGGGACATGTTTTTACTCGGGTGTTCTCAGAAGACTCGAACTACGCGAGCACCCGAGCCGGTTGGGACGCACGTGTCCGACTTGGGGAGCAGATGAACAATCAGATGAATGCAATGGGGCGTCAGCGCTCACTCGATGTGTTCGTTGATTGGACCGACCGTATTAACGCAGGTGAAGTCCCGCCGACGCCACCTAGACCATCAGAGTATCCAGAACAAAACATCGTCATTAGTCAGTGGACCTGGGTGGATCCAGGTGTTTTTGTTCACGACAACATATCAACGGACAAACGCCACCCAGACCTTAGGCGATACAGCTACGGCCGAGTATTCGGCGTTTCGCAATCCCATGCCAAGATGCCTTCGACAAATCCGGAAAACAACCAAACCGAAGATCTGTTTATGGACAACCTTGCGCGGAACGGCAACGCGTGGAATATTCACAACCCGATGCTGGACGAGATTGGGATTCTGTGGACAACATCGTCGGTCAGGCAAGACCAAAACCCCGACTGGTGTTTTGATCCTGATTCGCCAAACAAATCAATAAGGCGATTTCCTATCAGTCAGAGTGGTCGACAGCTTGCGTTCTATGACCTGAATAATCAAGAAACGCAGTCCATCGATACGTGTTACGCCACCCACCACCTGCAATTCGAAGAAGTCGGAAATGGCAATCGCCTTTGGACGAGTGGCGATTTCTATGTCATTGGTTGGCTCGATACGGAGAAATACCTTGAACTTCGTGCAAACGACGATCCAAACGCGGCACGAGATTCGCAAGGATGGTGTCCGGTCGTTTTGGACCATAACGGTGACGGCGAGCTGGGCGAATATACCGGACCTTTCGAACCGTTAGACCCTACGAAGGACGCTCAGCAGTACGGCTTCGCATACGGCATCATTCCAAATGCACTCGATGGGTCGGTTTGGTTTACGCAACCTTATCCCAATCGTGTTCCTGGACAGATTCTTCGTCTCGATCCTGAGACGTGCCTGACTGAAAAATATCACCCACCATACGACGGTTCAGGTGTTCCACCGGAAGATTGGGGATTTAGCCCCCGCGGGATCGATATCGACGATAACGGCATACTCTGGACGGCTCTGAGTGGTAGCGGTCATATCGCGAGCTTCGACCGGTCCAAGTGCGCGGTCCTCAATGGACCAGAAGCAACAGGGCACCACTGTCCGGAAGGTTGGAGGCTCTATCCAACGCCGGGTCCGAATTTCGCGAACGCGCAAACCGGTGGCAGCGCCGATTTCCACTATTACATATGGGTCGACCAAGACAACGTCTTGGGGTTAGGACGTAACGTACCCATCGCAAACGGCACTAATTCCGACTCATTACTTGCTCTCCTCCCGGAGACTGGACAAATCGTGACCATCCGCGTGCCATATCCACTTGGTTTCTACCAACGAGGGTTAGACGGGCGGATCGACGATCCGGACATCGGTTGGAAGGGGAGAGCGTTGTGGGCGAGCAACAACACCAGCGTTCTTCAGCTTATCGAAGACACCGGACGTGGTGACATCATGAAATTCCAACTACGTGACCATCCGTTGGATGAATAGGCATTTTTGACCACCGAGAATGCTCACGAACAAGCTTTCTTCCTTGTACTTTCCATCTCATCCCGCCATACCAACCAATGCGCTCTCCTGGCAATTCACACAAGCGCGAGGTCCTGGAGGTCAGCACGTCAACAAAGTTGCAACCGCCGTTACCTTACGCGTGTCGGTCGATGCACTCCACGTGAAACCTCTGGTTCGTCAGAGAATGTTGGATTTGGCATCGGTCAGTAATACCAATGAGCGAGAGCTCGTTATCCGTTCCTCCGCTCAGAGGAGTCAGTGGAGAAATAGGCTAGATGCTTGGAATCAGCTTCTTTCATTACTTGAGGAAGCATCGCGCCAACCGAAAGCACGGATTCCTACCAAACCTACGGTCACGTCAAAACGCAAGCGATTGGATCATAAACACCGCCAAGCACTAACAAAAGCAAATCGACGAAGACCCGTACTCGACTAGTGTTTTGAACTCGGATAACTAAGCGTCGTCGGTCGAGTCTTTCTACATATACGCTCTAGCTGGATGTCTCTCCGACAATCTCAGTACTTTGCTTCAAAGGTAATCGAACGGTCATGCGTGTGAACTGCATGACCTCACTATCGACTGACACATTGCCCCCATGCGCCCGTACGATATCTGCTGCGAGTGCCAAGCCCAAGCCAGTTCCTTCGTCCGTCGGTTTGGTCGTGAAGAAAGGCTGGAAGATCTTTTCAATTGCCTCTTTTTCGACACCGGTGCCGTTGTCTTCTATTTGAATGTCTACGTAATCACCGTCAAGTCGCGTTCGGATCGTCAGCGTTGGACTATATGAATCGCCTTCTGCGTGTTTGAGACGACGTTTATTAGTTGCATAACACGCGTTCATGAACATGTTGAGGAAGACTCGAGCAATGTCGTTTGGTATCGCATCGATCTCCGGTAGGTCGTCGGACAATTCTTCCTTGATGTCAAGTTGAAACTCTGAGTCCGCCGCTCGAGTGCTATGAAACGCCAGTCGGGCATGTTCTGACAGAACCCGATTTATGTCTGTAGGTACCCAGTCTGACGCTTCGCGACCCATCGCCAGCATGTCACGAACGATTGAATTCGCTCGATCCCCATGGTCACGAATCCTCTGCAAATTACCCGTCAGGTCTTGTTGAATCTCCTCGACGATCCCTTCGTCGCGATCTTTTTCTTCAACTTCTAGCTCCTCGAACAGCTCCTCAATCAGCTCCTGAGACACTTCGGCGAAATTCATCATGAAGTTAAGCGGGTTCTTGATCTCATGCGCTACACCCGCCGTAAGCTCGCCCATCGCCGCAAGTTTTTCACGCATGACAATTTGCTGTTGTGCGGCTTTAAGCTGCGTGTTCATCTCTTCAAGTTGCTCATTGCTCTCGTTCAATTCCGCGTTAAGTCGTTCGACTTCATTGAGTCTGAGGGCTTCGAGCGATTTCTTCCGGAAAACCTCAAGCGCTTCAGCCATCGTTGCTATTTCGTCTTTGCCGTCAATGGGAATGTCGATTTCCAGATCGCCATCCGCCATCGTGTGCATCCTATCGGCCAGCGTGTCAACCCGTCTAACGAATTTGCGCAATACGAACTGACGGACGATGAGAGCGACCCCGACAATGCCTGCGATATTCAACGCGAGAAGTAAATAAACGGCCAACGTCGTTGCGCTCTCGGCCTGACCTGTCGCGGTGTTCGTGTCAATCGAAGCGGCATTGACTAGAGCCTCGCCACTTGCATAGAGGTTCTCAACAATCGCTCGATTCGCCACGATAAATTGCTCTTCTAGATCCTTCAAACGGAGGATCTCCTGTCGTAACGCGAATCCCCCTTCCGGTCCTTCGCCGATCGCGAATAGCCGCTCAAGCGGTCCAAGAACCATCGAAACATCCATGTCCTGAGGGATCAGTTTTGCATATCGCTCAACCGTGGCCTTGGTGGCTTCAAATCGTTCAAGCAACGGTACCAGCTGGTCCGCATCGGTCTCATTGAACGCTGCCGCGATCAACTCCGCAGCTGACTCTAACGAACTCTCAATCTCGCTTAAATGCCGATAGGTATCGAATTCTGAGGTGTTGACACCGATTTGATTACTTGGCGGGTCCGCGAGATCACGATACCCCGTCACCGCGAAAAAGAGCTGATCGTCGAGGATCTGCTGCAGCTGACCACGCGCTTGATCCTGCAAACGACTCACTTCATCCATGACGCGATCTGTCGCCGCGAGTAGCTCAAAGCGCCTATTCACGACTGCGATAGACTCTTCGATGTTGGTTCGCATTGCGTTACCGGCCTCAAGCAGCTCAGCTGCCCGTTCACTGCCGGTTTCAGTTTCCGATATCGTCGAGATGTAACTCTCGAACGCTTCCTGCGTCTCGTACACGCTCTGGACGATCGCCCCGAAATCACTTTGAGTGGCGGTCGACAACCGTGGTAGTGACGCTGCTAGTGCGGCGCTTTCTTGCGCGACCTCGAACGCCGAGATCATTTGCGGCACGTTTTCAGCGTTGACTTGCTGGAGTTTTGTGTCAAGAAAAGCGAAAAACACGATCGCCACGGCGCTGGCGAAAAGTAAGATCAGCGCGGCGCCATAGAAATAAAACACGATCCGAGTGGAGATTCGCTCCCGCGACCCCCAAAGGCGGCGAATGAATGGAATCGATTCGTCGCCCATCAGTGACGTAGCCGCCCGATGACTTATGGCGCTAGACTTGTCGGTGATAGGCGCCGTGGCGTCTTGTTGATCAGCCATCTTCGAATCTCTGAGCTACTGCACCGCCTGATAGGTCTGGTCGTCGCCAATCATGGTGAGGAATACCTGATCTGACCCTTGATTGTCAGTCTCACCAAATTGCAGACTAAACCCGTCAAGATCATCGAAGGTCATATTGCGCATCGCTTCCATGAACTTTGCACGCGTGAGTTCGCGTCCCGCTTCCTCAAGAAGGCTAATCGTCATACGTCCTGCCAAATAGCCTTCGAATGACACAAATCCCATTTCCGCCAATGGATCGTATTTACGTAGAGCTTCGCGGTATTGCCAAGCGATGAGTAGTTCTTTGCTGTCTGGTGTCGGTACGACTTGAGTTACGTAAACACCTTTACCCTGTTCGCCAAGCGCACTCGCTAGCGCTTGACTGCCGACGAACGAAATCGTGAAAAACACGCTGTCAAGACCGAGTTTCCTCGCCCAAAGGATGAATTCCGCCGTTGGCGCGTATGCGCCAATGATCACGATCGCTTCCGGGTCCGTTTTTGCGACGTCCAGGAGCGCCGTCTTGACTGCTTTCGTATTGCGTGGGTACGCGCCTATCCCGACAAGCTCTCTACCTATCGCGTCCATTGCCTTCTGTACGCCCTGCAAACCAACCTGACCGTACGAGTCATTCTGATACACGACCGCAATGCGGGTCACATCGAGTGTGTCGGTTAAGTACTCGACGATGCGGCGTGTTTCCTGATCGTAGGAAGCGCGCAAATTGACGGAGTACGACGATGAGTCTCGTAAAAATCCCGCGCCAGTAAACGGCGCAATATAAGGTACTTTAGCTGCATCCGCGATCGGCAGTGCCGCGCGTGACGTTGGCGTCCCAACGCCGCCGATTAACGCAAAAACCTGATCTTCTTCGAGTAGCGAACGAGAATTCACGATGGCTAACTCAGGCTCGTAGCCATCGTTTCGCTGAACGAGCTTAAGTTCGCGACCATATACGCCACCCGTCGTATTTACTTCCGAAAATGCAGCTTTTATCCCCAAGTTCATGCCGCGTCCTAACGCCGCTGCGGGACCTTCGAACGCGGCGGATTGACCAAACAGAATTTGGTCATCGGAAACGCCCGGTACAACTTCCGTTGATTCGTCGTCTGGTGGCACTGGCGTTTCCTGCGCCAACATACTCAGTCCAAGTAGAACCAACCCACAGGAAATGACTCGCCTTATCGGCTCGCCTTTCATTCCCTTCCGTCCGTTCATACTGAACTAATCTGATACTTAGTGGATCTTCTCGTCGCTCGTACGACGAGGTGAGGGCTCATCGTGTCAAGAAAGATGCTTTACAAGTTTTAGACGGTTTTTGCCATCGCTGTATTCGTAATCGAACTCGTTCATATAGGCGCGTACTAGCGTCCACCCCTTCCCGCCTATTTCGAGCTCTTCGATCGTGTCGGCTACGTTATGATGCGGGTCGACGGTTAATGGGTTGAATTCTTTGCCATCGTCAATCAGCGTTAGCTCAATACGACCTTCTTCGTATGCGACCGTGACGAAAATCTCGTGTAGGTCATCATCGTCATATGCATAGCTCACGATGTTGGTGAACAGTTCTTCTACGACAAGTCGAATTTGAAAAACGTCAGAGAACGAAAGGTCTAGCTGTTCCGTGAACTCTTCGATCGCCGTGTCAACTCGCTGGATTTCGTCGAGACGATTCTCGAGTCGAACAGAAAGTTTCCCCGCCAAATTTCTCGCTGCTCCTTACTCGAACGACCACAGATATCGGTCATACCGACCTAACTGCCTGTCGAGCTAATTCTATTGTTGAGTTGAAATCCGCTGAAAGCGACACGGGTTGGATTATGACGATTCAATTGGTTCAGTGTGTTTCGTAACGCGTCACATGAACTCTTCGGGAACCGGGAAACGCATACCCCGGTGACGCAAAATCGCTAAGCTAATGACGCCGAATGTGTGAAACGATTTATTCCACCATACGGTAGGTCGAATTGCGATATCCCCTCATAAATATCCCCAATGTCCTATCCGTGCTGCGGGGAGTGTGCGCGCCCGTATTTCTTTGGGCCGTTTTGACGGAATGCTGGGTAATCGCGTTTGGTGTGACTGTCTATGCCGTCGTTAGTGACCTAATCGATGGACCAATCGCACGACGCCTCAGTCAAGCAACGGATCTCGGAACCCGAATCGACCACACGGCCGACTTCATCTTTTCGTTTATCGGACTCGTGAGTCTGGCGATACATGATGGCTCCGTCGTGCCTGCCGCTCTTCCCCTTCTACAGCTCTGTGCATTTCTTGAATACACCTACACTGGACCACAGTCTCACAAGTCGCTCTTGCCAAGTCGCCTCGGGAAATACAACGGCATTTCGTATTTCGTCGTCGTTGCCACCGTGACCACTCAATATACGTTTCAACTCGATTGGATTCCTTCAGATTTGATACTTGGTTTTTGTTGGCTCTTGGTTGCGTCAACTGTCATTTCGATGATTTTTCGAATCGTGATTCGGATTCGAGACAAGCAGAACGGGCCGTGAATCTATCCGTTCAGTGTTCATCCTCTCTTAACCGATCGCTGTTGAAGTACCAACAGTTGGCTTGTTTCTTGCTCGTACTCTGTCAGATCGGCATCGATTTGATCGCGCAAGATATTCCGGACGAGTTGCCTAACACGACCGAGTTGGTCGAGCGCTTCAACGAAACCAACTTAATGAACGGAGACGAGATTTATGCGCAGTTAAAGCTCGTTGGTACGAACATTCAGCACGGGTCAAATCGAAATCAGACGTTCTCTCGCAAGTTCGCCACCGCCAATCCGTATAAGCCGCGCTATCAGCAGTCCTTTGAACGCTTTACCGACATAGCGAGTAGCCTTCCTCAAAACGCGCGAAGCTACGAAACAGACGAATCGAATGGTCGCTTAACTTTTTTCGGTCAAGAACCGGTATTTAAGTGGTACAGTACCTTGACGACGAACACCGAGGTGTGCGGTGTGAGATTTGTCGACTCTCTTCGACGCGATTATGAATTAAGGACGTTTCCTAGTGCAGACGTAGCCATCGCAAATGGGTATGTGATCACGCACCGCTACCACTGCGGTACATGCTCCTCGCTTCGAAACCTCGCCGTTTACTTGGCCAAACCCGATCTAACGACGCCTGCAAGGTCATGCGCACGCAAACTAACGATCGGACGAATCAAAGAGTGCCTCGAAGAAACGATCGGATTTGAAGCACAATGTGCTGAAACTTGGGCATACAACGTCGCGCATACCAAACAACAGTGTCTGGCAACTTGCATTGAGCACTATGGCTTTTGGCGCGTTATTCGAAATGACATGAGCGACGCACACGTTGATAGCGCCGGACGACTGAATCCGTGCCTCGCGTGTGACGAGTACACCTCAGGACCTGGCTTCCAGTACGCGGCAGGACGCACACGACGTGCTTCGGGATTGATGTCGGCAATTGAACGCGCGGATGCCGAAATCCACCCTGTTGACCATAGTCTGTATTTCAAATAGCGCTACATCCGTACCATACCCGCCCTTCAAATTTCGTAACATCAACGGAGATCAACGCATGAGTAATGAAGCAACTAAACAGAAGCTTGGCGAGCTATACGAGCAGCTCATGGAAGTGCGCAATTCGATGCTTGAACTCCAGAAGGGCATCGAACCCGAACCCGTCGAGGATTACGAGCTCGATACACTCGACGGTAAGCGCCATGTGTCCTCTTTCTTTGGTAACCACGACACGCTTTTCTTGATTCACAACATGGGGTCACATTGCGTTTACTGCACGGTATGGGCGGATGGCTTCAACGGCGTGATCGACCACCTTCAAGATCGCGCTGGCTTCGTCCTAACAAGCCCGGAATCTCCTGAAAAACAACAGGAATTCGCAAAGTCTCGTGGATGGCGTTTCCCCATGGCATCGGTTGAGAACTCCACGTTAGCCGTTGATATGGGGTATCACCTCGAAAGTGGTGAGTTCATGCCGGGAGTCACCGTGCTAAAGAAAGCCGATGACGGCGCCATCGCAAAAGTCGCGGACACGCCTTTCGGACCAGGAGATCCGTACTGCGCGGTATTCAACCTGTTCGACTTGATCCCAGAGGGATCCGAGGACTGGCAGCCTAAATTAGCCTATTAAGACGAAGTCGCGTCGTCAAATAGTTCCTTGTTGGCCTTTGGTAGAAACAACAGGCCGATCGAAGCGTTGAACAACACGAAAAACGTATGCATGAACAAACTAAAGACGCCCACTTCCGGGTAGTCTGGAAACAACGCGGTCCAAAGCAGTAACGCACCTGCATGGAAAGGCAGTGGCAGTGCCGCTGCGAGGAATATCAATGGCAGGAAAACCAATAGCTGTCCGAAGCTTGCTTCTACGTTGAATAACTCAAGTGCGATCGTATAGACGATCACTGCGCCTATGAGATTCGGCGCTTTATAGAGTACAGTCAGTGCGTAGTGTTTTAAGCGCGCTTCTCGGAATGCCCGTAGATAGCGGTGATTACGTATGTTCAGGTTTCGCAGAAATAGTCCGCGAAAGAACGAAATCCAAACAACCAAGAACACGAAAGCAGTAAGAAAAACGACTGGCAGGATCACGTCGAGCGGCAATAGTGTTGAAGCTTCGACGACGTAATCGAAGTAATAGATCAATCCGATCACTGAAAACAACAGCAGCTGGTAGATTTCCATGAGCCCTAAGAAGAGCATCGTCGATAGAGTTTCCCATCCCGGGGTCTTGTGACGTCGCAGTAAATAAAGCGTCATCGCACCCTTGCCGACTTGCTCATTGAGCAGCGAAAGGATGTAAGCAGATGCCCGAATCGGCAGTATGTCGCGATACCTAAGAGACGGTGCGTTGAACCAGCGTACTGCACGCCAAGTGACGTTCGAGTCAATCAGGAAGAAGAACACCGAATACGGCATCATGACCGCAAACCAATGCAGCCAATTTACGTCGCCGAGGAAGTCAAGCAAGTACCCTAGAAGCGTCAATCCTTCAAAAGCTGCAGCAGCGTTTAAACGGCTTAGTACCAGGTAGAAACAGGCGGCTGCAAGAAGCCAACTGATTCCCTTGAAGAGAAAACTGGGTACCCGACGTTTCGGGATTGATTGTTCCGACATGCTTAAATCCAGCGCTTCAAACCGAATTATCAGCCTCGATTTCGTGACCATACAATAGCCCGATTTCGTTGCCACCAAAGGAGCTAGGTTCGATGCAAACGGGTGCATTTACAGGATTTGAAGTAGAGATCCGCGATCCTGGTATTGCGTGGATCAAGTTCAACACTCCGGAACGATTGAATGGCTTAACGCAGCCGATCAAACGCGATCTGGTCGAGACAATCATCCAAGCTCAAATGGACAACGCTGTTCGGATCCTGGTGTTTACTGGCGAGGGACGCGCCTTTTGCGCCGGCGACGATATTTCTGGTCAAAACAAACCGATTGGCGGTCGGCCGCTCGTATCACCCATTCCACCAGGTCACGACACCGAGATTGGTACGTACGAAGGGCTCCGACACCTTTCGCAAGCTTTGAACGTCGCTATTCGAAATTGTGACAAGCTATCGATCGCAGCCATCAACGGTGTTGCGGTTCAGACAGGTATGACTTTAGCACTGGCTTGTGACTATCGCATTGCGGCTGCTGGAGCGCGCATCGGCAGCGCAACGCTTCGATTTGGACTCCTACCTGATGAAGGTGGTCAGTACCTAATGGTTCAACTGATAGGCATCGCTAAAACAATCGATTTCCTAATGCGTAAGCGCATTGTTCTTGCCGAAGAAGCGCTTGAACTAGGTCTGCTTCATGAGGTGGTACGGGGTGACGAACTTGAATCGCACGTTATGACGCTCGCCCAAGAGCTCGCGAATGGTCCACAAGTCGCGATGCGCTTGCTTAAGCGCTCAATCTACAACGCGTACGAAATGACGTGGGAACAATCGCTCGATGAGATCGCCGCTAAAACGGCCGTTTCCGATCATCATCCCGACGCTCGGGAAGGTGGAACGGCGTTTCGCGAGAAACGCGCCCCGAATTTCAATGCCTGGTTGAACGATAGTCGGGACGCAGACTTAGCCGCGTTTCGCGCTAGCTACCAGCGCATGCTACGAGAGGCTCGTCGTTTGGGTCTTGACGACGCGAACATTCGGGCTTTAGCCGACGAATATCCCTTGTAAATCCACCTCGCTATCGGATTCGGCAAGAGCGACAACCGGGATCGCCGCTCTTGCCTACGAGGCAGATTCTGAATCGTTGGCGGTTACGCAAGCGCCTCTTTCGTAGTTTTGACGATCGCGGAAGCAACCTTGTAAGGATCTGCGTTCGATGCCGGTCGTCGGTCTTCTAATCGCCCTTTCCAACCGGCCTCATACGTGGCTGCAGGAATTCGGATCGAAGCGCCACGATCGTACAGACCGTAGCTAAATTGGTGAATGGATTGGGTCTCGTGTTGGCCGGTCAATCTTTGTTCGTTGTCCGCACCGTAAACCTCTATGTGACGGTGAATGTTCTCACCGAACTTTTCACAGATTGTGGTGAACAGGTCTTCACTGCCTTCGTCCCGCATGATGCCATTGGAGAAGTTCGCGTGCATGCCAGAGCCGTTCCAGTCCGTGTCACCGAGTGGCTTCGGATGCCAGTTGATCCCATAACCGTACTTTTCTGCGTTTCGTTCAGCAAGATAGCGTGCGATCCAGGTTTCGTCGCCAGCCGCTTTCGCGCCTTTCGCGAATACTTGGAATTCCCATTGACCTGCTGCAACTTCTGCGTTGATACCTTCAACATTAAGACCTGCTTCGAGGCACTGGTCAAGGTGTTCGTCAACACAGGCTCGACCAAACGCGTTTTCAGCGCCTACGGAGCAGTAATACGGCCCCTGTGGCCGGGGAAATCCCTTGCTCGGAAAACCGGGCGGTAATGAGGTCTTTGTATCCCAGAGGAAGTACTCTTGCTCAAAGCCAAACCAAAAATCGTCATCGTCGTCGTCAATGGTTGCGCGTCCGTTCGTTGGATGCGGCGTGCCATCGGCGTTGAGAACTTCGGTCATAACCAGAAAGCCGTTTTTGCGAGCGGGGTCCGGGAATACTGAGACCGGTTTTAATAGTAAATCTGATGTCGCGCCGTCAGCCTGTTCAGTAGAACTACCGTCGAACGCCCACATCGGTGCCGCGTCAAGAGAACCGTCGAAGTCTTCTTCTATACGGGTTTTAGAACGTAGACTCTGCGTCGGAGCCCGACCATCAAGCCAGATGTATTCGAGTTTGCATTTCATGTAGATACTGCCTCGTAAAAATGGGTTGCGAAAAATCGAATCGCGGGATTTTATGCAAAATCCATGCCAGCGCACGGATTCGCACGAAAACCAACATTTCCTGCCACATTGCGCGCATTAATTGCGCAAAACGCGCCTCGTCCCGCTCAATATTTGTGCAAGGCGCTGTGTGGCACTCTCAATGTCGGATATCGTCTATGTCCTGCTCAGAAAATTCGTCGTCATATTCTGGATCGAACATATCGTCTAACGTGGGGTCACCCATATCCAATTCAATCGGATCCATAACAATCGCCTGATTGACTAGCGTCTTGAGTTCGCGACGAATGGGGAAGGTGGAGGAGGGAAGCAACTGGGTCATGAACACCACGGCCACCCTCTCTGACGGATCAACCCAAAAATAGGTGCTTGCCGCGCCACCCCATCCTGACGTTCGGTAGTTATCCAAGACTGACGACTCAATCGGATCAATGACCACTGAGAAGCCTAGCCCAAACCCAACACCAGCGAACGAGGTTTCAGAAAATACCGACTGTCCCATCGCAGCAAGGTCTACACCTCCTGGGAGGTGATTGGTGAGCATATATTGACGCGTTCGGAGTCCGAGTATTGGGTCCTCACCGATAGTCGGATCAAAGCCCAATAACATACAAGCGAATTTCATGTAATCGTCGATCGTGCTAACCATACCACCGCCTCCGGAAAGATACGACGGGCGCTTGTGGTAGTTAGAGTCAGTAGGATCATCTTGCAATTGGAACCCAGATGGATCGTGGTTGTAACAAGCTGCAAGTTTGTCTCGATCACCTGGCTTCACACAAAACCCGGTGTGGTTCATCTCTAGTGGCTTCAGGATGGTCTGTTCAATGTATTCGTCTAAATCTTGACCACTGAAGTGTTGTACCAAGTACCCACAAACGTCCGTGGCGACGCTGTAGTGCCACCGGGACCCCGGATCAAATACCAATGGAATGTCGGCGAGGCCCTCAATCATGTCATCCAAAGTTCTCCCGGGACCGCCACCTACTTGCCTGTCACGATATAACGCATCCACAGGATGACTCTGCATAAATCCGTACGTCAGGCCTGAGGTGTGCGTCAACAGATGCCTAATCGTCATGGGTTCGGTAAGGTCGCGCGTCTTCATCGCATCCCCTTCGCCACTCTCATAGACCTTTAGGTTCTCCCACGCGGGAATGTGCTTGCTAACGGGATCATCAAGCTGAAATAAGCCATGTTCATAGAGCGTCATTAGCGCAACCGACGTGACCGGCTTGGTCATCGAGTAGATTCGAAAGACCGCGTCTCTTGCAAGGGGCGTCTTTCGCTCAACGTCGGCGTAGCCGGACGCGAAGTAATACGCCTCATCCAGATCGCGAAAAACCAAAATCGACGCACAAGGCAATTTACCAGCTTCAATGTACTTCTCGATATGCGCTCCGATTCGGTCAAGTCGAGTTTCTGACATCCCTGCGATCATGAACTAACTTCCCTCCGCATTCAAACCTAATGCGGCCGTACTGCAAATCGCAATAATTCCGCATCGTCGACAAGAGCCAGCCAATCTCACGAACGTCGAATCTTCCTATGCGCCCGAAATCTGTCGTTCCGCGCTTGGCGTACTAACAAATAGTCGGGGCTTTACCTAGTTCCATGCACATCGGATTCGCTGGCACACCCGTGTTCGCCGCAACGATTTTAGACGCGCTCCTTGCGTCTAAACACGATGTGGTCTTGATTCTCACACAACCAAGCAGACCGGCCGGTAGAGGTCGCAGAGTCCGACCGGGACCTGTTGAAGCGCTGAGCCTCAAGCATGGTTTGGAGGTTCACGCTCCCACCGTATTGCGCGGTACCGAAACATTGCTTGAACCCCTAGACGTGTTAGTCGTCGCAGCGTATGGGCTTTTGTTACCCGACCGCATACTGACGGCCCCGCGATTAGGGTGCATCAATGTTCACGCATCTTTATTGCCTAGATGGCGAGGCGCTTCTGCTATCGAACACGCAATCCTGCACGGCGACGAGCAAACGGGCGTATCCATCATGC
>JAPOVY010000127.1 GCA_026707905.1 Gammaproteobacteria bacterium
GAGATCGTTGGTGGTAGTCAACGAGAAGAACGTCTCGAGCAACTAGAAAGTCGAATGAGTGAAGAACAGCGTGACGAACTTTGGTGGTACCGTGATCTCCGAAGGTATGGCACCGTTCCTCATGCCGGATTCGGCGCAGGATTTGAACGATTGCTTATGTATATGTCAGGAATGGAGAACATTCGTGACGTAATTCCATTTCCTCGCGTGCCGAATAACGCTTCGTTTTAAGTCTGTATTTCGCTTCTGATTCACGATGCGAACGATCTACATCGCCGTTATCGATCGACGTCACATCGGGCGACATGAATCTAAGATTGACGCCGCAAGATTTGTGATCTGCGAAGAGATAAACCCTAGACGTCTTCGATCGGAACCAATGAAGATTTGACGATGCGAATTCCAGACGCGTTCTTTCCATTAATCAACTTCTCAATGAAGCTACTCTTGCGTTCACCCCTGCACTTTATCGTTAGCTCTCACATTCTGTTGATCAACTTTAGGGGACGAAAAACAGGTCGTAGCTTCACAACCCCAGTTCGTTATTTAAGCGAAGGCAACACCGTCCTATTGTTTAGCTCGCCTCAGGCGAATTGGTGGAAAAATCTACGTGGGGGCGCCGCTGTTTCGGTTACGATAAGCGGGAAGTCGATAAAGTGTCAAGCATCTGTATTGGAAACAGACGACGACACGAAACTACGGATTTTCAGGTCTTACCTTGAGAGCTTCCCAGGCGACGCAGCGTATCACGGTCTCAAACCGAGTCGCCGTGTCCCTCACCCTGAGGACACATTGAGAGCCGTTCTCAACGATGTCGCCATCACGGAAGTGACGCTACCACCTTAACTGATACGAAAGCAAGCTTGCCTTAACATGTCTGATCCTTCGATCGTCGATCCATCAACCGGCGCAGGTGCGACCACCACTGTGCGAAGTGGCGCGAAGTATCGGCACGCACGTGGTCATGCGGCAATCAAAGATGGCATAAAACGCTCATCGAAGCTACTGCCGATTGTCGACGTCACGCGAGACCGAAAACCTGCGTGGATACGCGTTCGTCTCCCCGCCGGACGACGTTTTAAGCAAGTTCAAGAAATCGTAAGGGCAAATCGACTCGCTACGGTTTGCGAGGAATCCCATTGCCCGAACATCGGCGAATGCTGGAGTCACGGTACGGCGACTCTCATGCTCATGGGTGACGTATGTACCCGTGCTTGCCGATTTTGCGCCGTAGATACGGGTAACCCACACGGTTGGCTTGATGATGATGAACCTATTGCGGCTGCGAACGCTGTCCGATTGATGAATTTGCAGTACGTGGTACTGACCTCTGTCGATCGCGACGACCTACCGCTAGGAGGCGCGCCGCACTATGCCGATTGTGTCCGAGCGATCCGACAGATGAACGAAACCACGATGGTCGAAGCGTTGACCCCTGATTTCCAAGGAGACGACAAGGCCGTTTCGGTCGTCGTCGAGAGCAACCTTGACGTTTTCGCACACAATATTGAAACAGTTAGACGCCTGTCACCGACCGTGAGAGATCCGCGAGCAAGTTACGAGCAATCGCTTCATGTGCTCGCGACTGCTAAACAAGCAGGTGCGGATCTCACTAAAAGCGGTCTCATGCTTGGCTTAGGGGAAACTGAATACGAACTGCGTCAGACGATGACTGACCTTCGAGAAAGAGACGTTGATTTGCTGACGCTCGGACAGTACCTTCGTCCAACAAAGAATCACCTGCCCGTGGAGAGATGGGTCACACCAGACGAATTTGACACATACCGCGATTGGGGCATGCAATATGGCTTCCGTGAGGTGTCTTCTGGTCCCCTTGTACGATCAAGCTATCGCGCTGATCAATTAGTGAAGCACGCGAAAAGTGCCGAGTTAGGAGTCAGCAATGCTGAGTTTTGAGAAAAATGCAGACGCTACGCCGATCGAGCTAGTCTCAAAGCAGGACGTTACGGAGTGGTCAGCACAGCAATCCGAGAAAATTCGCAATCTCGTAGAACGTGCTGAATTTAGCGGTGCTGCCAACCGTTACATCGAGATAACGGATGAATCAGGACGTTTGGAAAGGGTAGTCGCCGGTATCGGTACCGAACCGACCCACAAGAGTCTTGGCGCTTTGCCAAACGCATTGCCCCTCGGGGCCTATTCGATCGAAAACCCTCCTTCGCAGGACTTCTACGAAATGGCACTCGGTTGGGGTTTGGGGTCGTATCGGTTTTCGACGTATCGTCCGAGCGACCAACCAGGACCTCGTGTCCTTCACTTGGATTCCGCATATCAATCGGTTCAAGATGAAGTCGAGACAATCGCGCTAGTTCGAGACCTCATAAATACGCCAGCTTCGGACATGCTTCCTCATCATCTTGAAGCGGAAGTCCGACGAGTAGCAAATCGACACAACGCCGATTTGAGCGTTGTTCTCGATAAGGAACTGTTAAAACGAGGGTTTCGGACGATCTATACCGTGGGTCAAGCGAGTGCATCGGAACCACGTTTGATGGACCTTACATGGGGTAACGAAGCAGATCCTAAACTCACCATTTTGGGCAAAGGTGTGTGTTTCGACTCAGGTGGTCTAGACCTGAAAACAGCCACCGGTATGCGCAGCATGAAGAAGGACATGGGAGGAGCAGCGACCGCATTGGGATTGGCCGATCTCGTTATGCGGCGTAAGTTACCCGTGCGCTTGCGATTACTAATACCGGCCGTCGAAAACGCGGTGTCCAGCAACGCATATCGACCCGGAGACGTCATCCGCACATATAAAGGGCTTACGGTCGAGGTAGGTAATACCGATGCGGAAGGTCGCTTGATCCTTTGTGACGCGCTCGCTCTTGCATGCGAAGAGGAACCAGAGCTGATGGTCGACTTCGCGACCCTTACGGGCGCTGCCCGTAGCGCAGTAGGAACCGAAATATCAGCAATGTTCGCAAATAACGACGAAGTGGCGTCAGGCATCGAAGAAGCCGCGAAAAAACTTGATGATCCAATCTGCCGCTTGCCGCTCTATAAGGGGTATCGCCCAGGACTGAGAAGTCCCGTGGCTGATCTTTGTAACATCGCGAACTTTCCCGAAGGCGGCGCAATAACCGCTGCACTCTTCCTTGAAGCATTCGTTGATAAAACGCGATGGGTGCATTACGACATCAATGCATTCAACGCAAAGGCGCGTCCCGCTCATCCGATTGGCGGTGAAGCGATGGGATTACGCGCCACGTATCGCTATCTTGAGCAATCATTCAATCGATAACGGATTAACGAATCCACCCAGCTAGTTACCGATCGACGATGGATATTCA
Organism: Gammaproteobacteria bacterium; assembly: GCA_026707905.1. GTDB lineage: Bacteria > Pseudomonadota > Gammaproteobacteria > Pseudomonadales > Azotimanducaceae > Bin55. The sequence continues at coordinate 3,315 of JAPOVY010000127.1, forward strand.
TATTTACGACACGAAGCGACGTAAAAAACGTCGCTTTGAACCGCTTGACGAAGCCCACGTGAAGATCTACGTGTGTGGTCCGACCGTATATGACCGTATACATATCGGCAATGGGCTTTCGGCGGTAGTTTTCGACGTATTTGTGCGCGTTTTACGCACAGTATTTCGAAATGTGACGTACGTACGAAATGTCACAGATATCGACGACAAGATTAACGCGCGTGCACTCGAGCTGCAGATACCCATCGAGGAGCTGACGCGTGAGTGCACAGACGCGATGCACGAAGATTTTGACGCTCTTGGGGTCTTGCTTCCGGATGTAGAGCCTAGAGCGACGGGTCACATCACAGAGATCATCAGCATGATCTTGTCGCTCATCCAGCAAGGACATGCGTATGAAGCGGAAGGGCACGTGTTGTTCTATGTACCAAGTGATCCGAACTACGGTTCGTTGACCAATAAATCCCTAGAAGACCTAATTGACGGCGCTCGTGTTGAAGTCGCGCCATATAAAAAGGATCCGAAGGACTTTGTGCTTTGGAAACCTTCATCGTCTGAACTACCAGGCTGGGACAGTCCGTGGGGTCGGGGTCGTCCAGGTTGGCACATCGAATGCTCAGCGATGATCCGTGAGCATCTCGGTAACGAGATCGACATCCATGGTGGCGGAACTGACCTAGCGTTTCCTCACCATGAAAACGAAATGGCTCAGAGTGGATGCTTCAACGATAACCCAGACTATGTGAACTACTGGATGCACAACGGCATGCTCAATCTCGGTTCGCAAAAAATGTCAAAGAGCCTTGGCAATATTCAGACTGTGCAAGAGCTACTACGAGATCACGCTGGTGAAACGTTGCGCTACGCGATACTCTCAGGTCACTACCGACAGAGTCTGAAGTGGGATGACGAATTGATCGCGCAGTCTGACCGAAGCCTGACTTCACTCTATCAAGCATTGCGTAACGCCGAACGGGTGGCGGGTGAGTCCCCTGCGAGTGACGCCTACGCTCACGCCAAATCCGTAGACCTTCCAGACGAAGTGCTTGCGCCTCTGTGCGACGACCTTAATACACCGCGCGCACTCGCAGGAATGCATGAGATCGCCTCGAAATTGAACTTGAGCACGGATGTGAAAGAAGCGCAGTCTCTTCGGCATAAATTGCTTGGTGGTGGTTGGTTGCTTGGACTCCTCACACGACGAGTTGCCGATTTCTTTACACGTGACGCGAGCATGGCCGAAGCTGAAATAGATCGCCTAATCGAAGAACGTACAGAGGCGAAAGAGGCGAAGCAATACGACCGAGCCGACGAAATTCGCGCTGAACTGCTAACGAACGGTATCGCAATCGAAGACACTCGTGATGGCACTGTGTGGAAGGTCGTTAAACGATGACGTCACTTCACATCGCGTATCACGCAAGGACAATTTCCGTTCCAACAACGCGCGGTCAGAGATTCGTCCATGCAGGTCTCGTCGAACCGTATGGCGCACGAATTTGCGCTATTTTTAATAAGTTAGTCAGCAAGCACTGCTTGTATGCACAACACTCTGTAAACGTACGGAATCAACCGAAACTCATTAGGTAAGCACGATGGCGAATATTCGGATTTCAACGATGCTGATTCTCGCTGGGATCGCGCTTCTCTTTCGATTGACTCCCTACGTCCTGCATACCCTTGGCGTACCGATCGATCCCGCAAGCTCGACCGTCTACCCGTGGAACATTTCTCCCATCCTACCTCTATGCATCTTCGGTGCGGCGTGCTACCAGGCACGTTCCCTCATTTATGTCATACCACTAGGGATCTACTTCCTAGGTGACTTGGGTATCTGGCTGATCACCGGCCAGGCGGACTGGGCGTTCTACCCGACCCAACCGATCGTGTATCTCGCGGTGATTTGCGTGACCGTATGGGGTTTGTTGCTACGCAACAAACGGTCGCTCTGGCGAATCGCGGGTACCGGGCTAGCAGGTGCAATTTCGTTCTTCATCGTATCGAATCTGGGAAGCTGGTTTATGTGGTATCCACACACCTGGGAAGGATTAGTCGAGTGCTACACCCTAGCGATTCCATTCTTCCGTCACACGATGCTCAGTATGGTGGTGTTCCTGCCAATCCTCTTCAGCAAAGTGACACTCAAGACAGTCGCACGACCACAGCTCCAAACAACCTAAACAAATGGAGGACCTTCGGATCGTCTCGCTGATCGCAAGCGCGACGGAAATCGTCGCCGCGCTCGGGTTGCAGGAGAACCTTATTGGACGATCGCACGAGTGCGATTTCCCTACTTCGGTTAAGGCTTTACCGTCGTGTTCTTCGTCGGAAGTTGATAAGGACGCCACGAGTAATAAGATCGATCAGCAAGTCAGGTCGATGGTGCGTGACGCGCTCTCGGTGTATCAAGTCGACTATGCACTGCTTAGTGACCTAGCGCCGACCCATATTTTGACGCAGACTCAATGTGAAGTCTGCGCGGTGACTTTGGACGAAGTAAACCGCGCACTTCAACAGTTCCAATCCACACCTAACGTGATCGCGCTCGAACCTATGACCGTAGAGGGTATTTGGCGTGATATTCAAGCCGTCGCGGATATCGCGAACGTGTCGTCGCGCGGTCATGCGTTAGTTACGCAATTACAGGAGCGTCTCATAGCGATCGCAAAGCAGACCGCCTTGCGAGAGACCACACCAACCGTCGCGTGTATCGAATGGATGGAGCCTTTGATGTACGCGGCTAACTGGGTACCTGAACTCATCACCATCGCCGGTGGTCAGCCGATTCTGGGTCAGTCTGGCACGCACTCAGATTACTTCGAATTCTCAGAACTCGTACGAAGTGACCCCGACTACATGCTGATCATGCCATGCGGTTTTGAAATCGATCGCAGCCTCAAAGAAATGGCACCGCTCACGAAGAGGCCGCTGTGGTCATCATTGACCGCGGTCCGCAATCACCAGGTGTATCTGATTGACGGTAACCACTTTTTCAATAGACCTGGACCACGCATCGTTGAATCTGCGGAAATCGCCGCCGAAATCCTGCACCCCAAACTCTGTAATTTCAAACACAAAGATAGGGCTTACACGCCGCTGACCCAACTTCATGAAGCTAGTGGCTACTAACTAGCCCGTCATTGGTTTCTCAATCGCACACCCCCATTCAGAGGTATCTTTATGCGCCACGTTCTGCAAATCTTGAGCGCTTTCGTTTTACTCAGTTTAGATAGCTTTGCGTTTGCCGACGCCAGCGAGGAGGAAAGAGATGATCCTAAGGCTCAACCGCAGACACCGGTCGTAGTACAGGAACACGATCGCATCGAAGAAATGACCGTCGTGGGTAGTCGCCTCGACGCTGATTTAATCGGTCTTGAGACGATTGATCTAAGTGATCAAACTCCCGAAACATTGACCGCAGCAATGCAATCTCTAACTAGCATGGCGATATCTCAGTCCGGTAACGTGGGTTCGTTGACACAGATGCGCGTAAGAGGCGGCGAAGCGGATCATCTAAAGGTGCTCATGGATGGCGTACCGATCGGAAACCCCTCCACCGTGAATCTAAACCTCTCAGCGATTGCGCCCACTGGCATCTCGCGTATCGATGCACTTAACGGACCACGAAGCGCAATTTGGGGTTCCGATGCGCTCGCAGGTATTGTCAGTCTATCAACCAACGCGACGCCGTCTAACCGCGTTTACTTACATCGCGGTAGCAATCAAGCACGTTTTTTTGGAACGAATCTAGGGACACGGTTTGCAGACATTCCGGTAGCGCTTCACTACAGTCGATTCGATACTGAAGGCACGAATGTCTCGTATGAAGGCGATGAACGGGACGGCTTCCAACAAGATGCGCTGCATACCAGCTACCAGAAGATAGGAACCAACTTTCAAGCGAGCGGTTTCTTACGCAGTACGCAAAGCTCATCTGACTATGACCCTATTCCGCGCGACGGTGACCGACGGCTTGATCTCAATGATCGGATCCTCGCACAGCGGTTCACTTGGCAACCACGCGAAGTCTTCCAACTTTCTACGAACGGCAGTATTACCCGATCTGAGTTACGAAATTACAGCGAAAGCAACGAAACCAACTCATCCAATGGAGACGTGACGCGCGTCTCCCTAGCGAGTCGGTTTTCTCTTACGCCGTCGCAGGATATGAGTATCTTAGTCGATCACACGGCGGAGGATTTCAAGCAGCGTGGTGCGCCGAGTTTTTTTGGCGATCCGAACTACGACGAATCGATGAGCACAACTGGATTTGCGGGTGAGTACCTCGTCTCATCTAATCGTCTGCAATGGCACTCATCGTTACGACTCGAACAGAACAGCGAATTCGGCGACTCCTCCGCGTGGCAATCCAGCATGCTGTTACGACTGAAGTCGTTTCGATGGTCCTATTCCGTTGGCGTAGGCATCAAGAACCCGACTTTCATCGAACGATTTGGCTTCACACCCGATACATTTCTTGGTAATCCAGACATAAAACCCGAACGTGCGCTTCAGCACCAACTGGCTCTTCAGTGGGAACATGAAGAACAGTCGCTGAAAATCGCACTGTATTCCAGCGCGTTAGAAGACGAGATTAACGGCTTCTCATTCAACGCGGACGTG
>JAPOVY010000126.1 GCA_026707905.1 Gammaproteobacteria bacterium
GATCAACCGTCACCAAGCGACCCGCCTTGTACGCCAGCATTGCACGCAGCTGACCTCATCCCGTTTCCTGAATCAAACGATTCAGTCCGGCTTTCTGCTTGACGCGCTTACCGGGTCGGTCGACGGTGGCCTTGGCCGATCTGCTCATACGCTTGACCGGCAGCGCCGCCATCGTCTAGACCCGATTCACTTGCACGAATGAGTATATCTTTAGGAAATCAGGATTTTCTGCCAGACACTAGATGGTTTTGAGAGGTTCCCTTGAGTATCCCTTACTAAGGTATGGTCCAACGCACAAGAACGCGGTACGCAACTGCAACCACGCCTGATCGAGTTTATTCGTCGGTCGGATTCTGAGACTCAGCGTCGAAATAATCGTTCGTGACGTTAAATACCATCGGAGCGAGCAACAACAATCCTACGAGGTTCGGTATCGCCATCAATCCGTTCAACGTGTCCGATAGGTTCCAGACCAACTCGACCTTCACATTCGCAAACGTCAACACCGCAAGTACCCAAAACCCACGGTAGATCCACAAGCTTTTTTCGTGGAATAAATACTGCCAGCAACGCTCCCCGTAATAAGACCAACCGAGAATCGTGGTGAACGCGAATACCGTGAGTGCGATGGTGACGATGTAGTGACCCCCTGGGAGGGTACTCTGGAAACCAGTCGCCGTGAGAACGGCGCCCGTCAACCCAGCGCCGTCCGCGCCGGTCATCGTCCAGGCGTCCGAGGTCAGAATTACGAGCGCTGTCATCGTGCAGACGACGAGCGTATCGATAAATGTACCGAGCATGGCAATGATGCCTTGGCGTACCGGGCTATTCGTCTGCGCCGCAGCGTGAGCGATCGCGGCGGATCCAAGACCCGACTCGTTAGAAAACACACCTCGCGCAACGCCGAAGCGGACAGCTGCAGCCACTGCCGCACCCGCGAAACCACCCATCGCCGCTGCTGGTGTGAACGCATGCGTGAAGATCAGTCCGAACGCAGCTGGTATTTCAACGATGTTGATGAGAATGATGATCAATGCACCAATAACGTAGAGCACGACCATCGCGGGTACGAGTTTACCGGCGACCTCGCCGATGCGTCGAATACCACCAATGACGACTAACGCCACGAGTGCTGCCACGACTAATCCGGTTACCCAAGTAGGTACCGAAAAGCTCTCGCCAAGCACTGCTGCCATTGAGTTGACTTGGACAGCATTGCCAATACCGAATGCTGCAACCGCACCGAATACGGCGAACGCAAGACCCAACCACTTACCGAGTCCTGGAGCGAACTCGCCCACACCGTTACGAAGGTAATACATGGGTCCGCCGACGTATTTGCCGTTTTTGTCTACTTCTCGGAACCTGACGGCGCAGACCGCCTCTGCGTACTTCGTCGCCATCCCTAAAAGAGCGATCAGCCACATATAGAAGATTGCACCAGGCCCACCCAATGCGATAGCAGTCGCGACACCCGCGATGTTTCCAGTACCCACGGTCGCGGAGAGTGCCGTCATCAACGCATTGAAAGGTTTGACTTCGCCCTCGCCAGCCGGATCGGAACGGTCGAACAGGAGCCGAAAGCCGTAACCGATCTTGCGCCACGGCATGAAAACTAGACCCAAGGTCAACAACAAACCGGTTACCCCGAGCATACCGAGCATCGGCGGTCCCCACACGAAGCCATTGATCGCGTCAATGACGATGTTCAGGCGGTCCAACGTTATCACTAGCTATCTCCAAACAAAAGCAACACACCTGTTGAACAAACATTGTGTGTGGCACCATTTCAGACGTATAGACCGTAAAGCTCGGTCAATGCAAAGGGGCGTTCAAGCACTTTATATATGCGTCCTATGATCGCTTGCTGGCATTCCGGTCGCTTAGTAAGCCCTATGTCAGTCGATGTTATATGCCATGTGCGCCATCATTGCGCCAAACGACTCCTAATTTGAGACGGAACGTAACACGTTATCCAAATCAGGGGGATTGACCAGAAATGGGATTTTCGCCAATTCCTATTCTGCGCATACCCTCGCACTAGCGTCCGACCACATTCAAGCATTCGCGCCGAATACCAACAAAGAACGTGAGCCTAACGATTCCAGTGATGCGAGCGAGAACGATGCTATCCGAGTACCCGGACAGGTTACGTCGAAGCGATTCGACATGATCCGAAGAATGATGGCTGAGAAAGGTCTCGTCAGTTCATTCATCAACACCGCTTGTAGATCAAGGGAGATCGATTCATGTGGACGAAAGTAGCTATATCGCTGTTATCGTGAATTGACAGTTCCTGGTCGTCATTCTTTTTCAATCGGCTTCAGCGCTACGCACGCTACTCTATGCGCATTTCATCCTCGAGACCTTTGATTACGATAAAGTTGTCCGGAGCGAACTTGAGGTGTTGCACTCTTCCTGGCGCAGCTGGATCCAACTACGGATCAGCCTAGCACTCGTTTTACTCGTTTTTCTGTGCACCTGATATTTTTAACGTTATCGGGATTGACCTCCACAAATTGCAGCCCACTTACTTACAAGGACGGACATGACCGAGAAAAACAACAAACCCTTACTCCAACATGCGTCTCGATCTGATGCCAATTCGGCTCAAAAGAGACTCGTGTGGTGACCGATACCGCGCGTACACGCAACTCCGATGTGAGCCGATTCCGCTTAACAATTACAACCGCTTGGCTCGTTTCAACAAAGACACAAAGCGGGACCGCTCCTGAGTCGTTCCATTTTTATATCTCAATAAGCACTAGTGATGCTTTTCGGACTTAAACTCCGGAACGCCAGAAGATAGTTTGTAACGACGGCGCACTTCAGCATACAATTTTTTGAATCCGACTGCGCTATGGTAGCTTGATGCCGACATTATCGAAGGAGATAAGCGCTTACGAACGCATGAAAACCGAACTTGAGGTCGACTATTTAGGGAAGTGGGCACTAGTCCACGACGAGATACTGGTAGGTAAATTCGATACGTTTGAAGATGCGGCCGATCACGCCGTTGCGAATTTTGGTCGGGGACCGTACCTCATTCGAGAGATAGGATCGGCGCCGATAACGTTACCTATATCCGTTGTGGGACGATCCGAGCCGAGACATGGCTCCAACCGTTGATTGCGGATACGAGAACGCCAGCCTTCTATCACTCCATGGACCTTCAATTTTGGTTCAAATTGGATTCGATCTAAATTACCGACAAGGACTGAAACCGCTGCTGCCGTCTCCTGGTTATCGAGCATTGATCGATACCGGTGCGGTTGAATGCTGCATTGACACGTCCGTGGCGCGTTCGCTTGGCTTGCCAGTCGTTGATACTGGCGATATAGCAGGTGTTCACGGATTCGGTCAGGTACAAATTCATTTAGCGCAAATCTATGTACCTGAATTGAACTATACGACATCCGGGAGGTTCGCTGGTGTTCACTTACATGCAAGCGGTCAACCATATGGCGCATTACTCGGTCGATCACTCTTGCGCGATTTCAATCTCGAATACAACGGACGCACGGGTGCGGTAACAATCAGCAGTACGGACTAACGTAGAAGAGTCACATCCGTAAAGCCATAAAACTCCAGAACCCGAATTTCAGTCCGAAATGCAGTACTAAAGCCCTTCGAAAAGGTACTTCAAGAGTATCTACACAGACTCGAATATCGACTGATTTGGATGGAAATAGGACGAGTACCAATGTGGGATGAACGCATGAAAGTACGTGTAATCCGCCATCACGCAACAACCTCGCATTCGTTACAGTTTTGTTATACTATACACACTTACAGTAATAACCGAGCTTAAATACTCCTCGATTACGAACAAAGGAGCATGCTTTATATGCCGAAATCGTCATCGAAACCCGTTAGTCGATACGCTGAATTACCCGTTGACCAGATTGCTTGTTATGCGAACAATCCCAGAGTAACAAGAAATCCTGAATACTTGAGGATCAAAAACTCGTTACAGAAAAATGGCATCGAATCGCCCCTCGTGGTCACGCGTAAACCGGGCGATAAGAACTACACATTGCACGCCGGTGGCAATACCCGGCTAAACATCGCCCAGTCGTTACATGACGCGGGCGACGAGGCATTTGCGAAAGTACCTTGCATCGTCAAACAATGGACGAGCGAACTCAACTTGCTCGTGTCGCACCTACGGGAAAACGACATGCGGGGGAATCTGATGTTCATTGAACGTGCATTAGGCGTCATGGAGTTCGCGAGATTAGCGAAGCCGCCCGATGCTGACCAGATTTCACAAAGGGAGCTTGCACGTCAACTCAGCGAACACGGCTACACGCTAAGCCAACCCGTGGTTTCCGCCATGGACTATGCGGTTAATCGACTGTATGGATTACTCCCATCTGCACTCGAACACGGCATGGGGAAGCGACAGGTCATGTCGATTCGCGCACTTGAGCACTGTGCCGTACGGATATGGGACCGACAGTGCCCGGACGAAGCGGGTGAATTTACCGATCTGTTTAGTGAATTGGTCAAAAACTGCGACGGTGCAACGTTTGATCTCGACGAACTCACCACGAATGTCGCCAATGAGATCGCGGTCGCTGCAGAGCTTGACATTAATACCGTGCTCCTAATGTTGGACGCGGAACGCTCCGGCGACCCGATCGAGCTGGATCAATTTGTGCCTGTCGTTCCGGACGAATCTCGCAAACACGACCAACCTGCAGAAAAGCGACCGTTCAACTTGGATCGTGACCTTCAGAAATGGAGATCCGCTGCGATCGAAGCTTGCGTGGTATTGGCGGAACGATTTGACCTGAGCGACTGCGTTCACGTGATGATCGATGCGAGGTTTGGCTACTGCATGTGCGAACTGCCGAAACGTAACGCAACCAAACTTCAAGTCGGGATATGGAAGTTATTAGCGACAGCGTGCGATCAAGCGAAGGCGTCAAAACGCGTGCTCAAACAAATCCTAAGACCAGAGTCTCGTTTAGCCGAGGCACTCGTGAGTGGCCGAGCTAGCGATGCTTACGACGATCTACTCGACATTGACCTACTAGACTGCGGAGATCGTTTGCTACGTGCGCTCGATGATTCGGATTGGCGCCATACGATCGACCTTCTCATCGCTTATAGAAACATGCGCAAACTCGCTGACGACCACAGCTTGAATCTCTGGAAGGCGTAAGCAGTGAGTACTCATACAAAGGAAGGAAGTCTGGTTAGTGCTGTATTGATGTATGCAATGCGATGCTTGACGGACGGCGACTTGCGTTCATTGCAGCACATGCAGATCGGTGAAAAGGAAGTTGAAGCACTTCGCGAGCTAAAAATGCGTGACTTCTCAAGAATCGAAGCGATGAAAGTACATTGCTTGTCGATTTCGCTCAATCGCCAGGTGTTCTGGCCGATGATCGACTTGCTTAAACGAGAACGTAAGAACGAAGAACTCCTGAACGAACTGATCGAAAAGAACGCCCCGTTTGACATGCTCCACGAGTTATATGGCTTCTCGACGCGTGAGTACGCCGCACGACGACGCCATCTGCCGTCTAACTTGGGGCAAGGTCGTCCTCAACTACCGGAGCGAAAGGTCGAAGATGAGCTATACGCCGCGTGGCGAAAGATGGTCGACAGTCGCGATACATATGAATTGAATGCCATTGATTACCTCGATTTGCACGCGCAGACGGGTGTATCCATTCGCGCAGTGTGGAGTCTGGTGTCGAAGTGGACACGTGAGGAGTCGCGCTGAGTTACGAGGGCTTGAGATGTGATAACCCGGTTATCACCAGGCGGAGTGAGAAAGTGATAACCCGGTTATCAGTTACGCGTGTGAGAAGAATCACCAAACCTAGCTCACTTGGAACGGAAGTTGGAGCTTGATAACCGGGTTATCAGCAAAATGACAGGAATAAGAAACCTGTGGACATACCTCGTGTCAAAGGGAATCGAGACTTATCGAAAGTTTTTTTGTTCATGCTATGAAGTAAGGAGAACGATGAGTACTAACGAAACTATGGTCGAAGAGTCGGTCAAGCGCACCGAAGACGATTCTTCGACACACGATGAACATACCAACCGATTGTTGAAAATCCAAGTCGTGATGCTTGGTAGGATCGCTGACCGCCTTGAACGATTGATTGAGATTCAGGAATCGCTGCTACTTGAAAAACAAGATGGGAAGCCGTATTTGCGCGTGGCGCAAAGTCAATACTATGCGTGAGAGTTAGTATCTTCGTGATTAGATCAGGAAATTACACGCTAGATTTTTCACCAGAAAGTTTGAAGATGAACGAGTATTAAGTACGAGTATCGTGCCGTCACTGGCGGCGTGCAAACGTACGGAACGCAAGTCCACGTGAAAATAAAACGGCAGGAAAGGAACAGGACTACCGCGTCAATCAAATCAATTCTTAGTCTACTGAGAGTGCGGTTCTTCGCATCCAACGTGTCTCGCACTTCTTGCTAGCAGTAGGTACTTAGCTAAGAACGCCATAGTTATGTGAGAGGTTCGTTAAGTACCGAATTGCCCATTTACGTCGATCTGACGATCTACTTGTGTCAGGAAACCTAGACATACCGTGAGTTAATTTAGCCGTCGCACCGATACGTTTATTCATCCAATTCCCACTTCAATGACAATGGATGAAGCCATGGCGCAAGTTCAGCGCAAAGCAGCACAAGGTGGGGCGAAAAATCCAAATTTCAACGGTACGCTCCATAGCGAACTGCACCTGGTGTTACAGACAAGGCATGCACAGCTGCTGGTGCGAGGCCGCATGGTCAAAGGCAAGCCGTTGATCGCCGGCTTACTCGCCTTCGCGGACCGCTCGCGCTTGGTCTGGCAAGCGGCGGCCGAAGACGACCCGTACGCTGACTGGTTTCTCGTACAGATACATGAAGCGATGTCCGCAGCCGAAGCGCGAATGGAAACCGAAATGAAGCGGTTGAACGTCCAGCTAAGCAGCACGAGGACGTTCCACGTCGCGCCAGCAGAAGTGAAAGAACCGTTCCGCATGGCGTTACGGTTCTCGACACCGTATGCCTACCGTGCAGCGAGGATGCTTGGTCAGTTCGACGAGCTCGTATGTCAAGCCTTCACTGCAAAACAGATTGGCGTGCTCAATTCCGAGCAATGTATGCACATCGTTCGAGCATGCGCACGCCGGATTCGCGGGGTATTCGGTCTGCCGAATCGATTCCGCCGACTAGGGATCACGCGCGCCACAGTGCAGGACACACATCCCCTGTTTCAACGTGCGGAAGAGCTGATGGGGGTGCTGCCAAGCGACGTCTTGAAAGGCGAGCGGCGTGCACCCCTCGCACGGTCGCTGAAAACGGCACATTTACAACAGATACCGCCCGTGACTCACGAGGACCTCAACGACAACACAGTGTTCGAGTGATGGAACGGGCAACGCATATCGTGGCCGCTACGAATTTAGCGGTAGAACTGCCAACGGGTACTGA
>JAPOVY010000103.1 GCA_026707905.1 Gammaproteobacteria bacterium
GTACCGTTTCGATGTTCTGGGACTGTGCAATTTGAACGATCTTTGAAGCGGCGCAGCCACGAGCATGCACAAGGACACGGAGTACCGGACGATAAAGGTCTTGGTCTCCAACTTGACGCGGCGCTGAAAGCGGTAATGCGGTGCCGAACGAGTAGTCGTCGCTAAGTACGGTTGCAATTGCATCTTCAACCGTTGCGGTAGGAATTGGGATATCCGGGTCGATCGCACGCAGATCTGTATCCAGTTCACCATAGAAAGGATGTTTGACCAGCCCTTGCATGGACTCTGGATTGCTAGCGAGGTAGTTCGAGAGTATCGATTCTGCAGGGAGATGACTCGGGATGACAATCTGGCCTGCGAACGGCATGCTCGTGCCGGAAAAGTAATGCGTGTGAACGAGCGGATGTGTGACAAAACTGGCTTGTGCACCACCGGTGCAATCACCGTAACCGAAGACAATAACCGGCAGATCGAAATCGCATACGAAGCGTGTGATGCGATCGTTGATTGCGGCCATCGAAAACAATGCACCTGCACCTTCCTTTGTCTGCATACCACCTGACGAGATAAAACATACAACTGGCAGTTGCTGCTCAGCACACTGCACTAGCAACGTACAGAACTTCTCGGCACTCGCCATATCAAAGGCGCCAGCTTGAAAATCAGGATTGGAGATTACCGCTCCTACGCGTACCTCACGCTTCGCGAGTTTGAACTTACCAATTCCGGTCACAACGCCTGCAGGCGGTTCGTCTTTGTCCAGAGCCTTTTCGATCGATTCGCGGAAACCTGGAAAATCACACGGATCGCTGCTCAGCATATCGCGACCGTATTCCTCAAATTCGGTAAAGAACCGTTCGATGAATGCATGTTGGCTCGTGAGTTTTAGTCGCTTGTACCCGTTCAAGGATTCTTGAATTTGTAAGTCGCGATACGCGATCTGCAATCGATTCCAGAAGTCCCTTCGACGACCGATGTTCTTCGGACGAATATTGCCGGAGAACTTTCCTTCGCCGTGTTCACTCTCGACGTAGCTCGTTAGCAGACTTTCAAAGAACTCTTTCACCACCACGAACAACGTATCCGACAAGTCTGTGTGGATGAGTTTTTTCCATTCTTCTACAGTAGCGAAGAACGTCTTACTTAGTCGAGTCTTGGATAGCTGACGATACCAGTCTAAGAACTCGTCTCGTCTCGTTCGTATCGCCTCTTCGTCGCGTTCTTCATCAGCCTCAATCTGACGGAGTGCAGACTCGAACGTCTCATCGATTAAGTCAGCGACGGTTTCGCGTTCAAGAGACTGAGTTCGCTGCGCTTGATCTGCGATCTGTACGAGACGCTTAAGTAATTCGTCGTAAATCACGTCAAAAAGTTGGAAATTACGTATCTCGTCGACGAAATCGAGACGCAAATCCTCGTTCAGCAATACGTCCACGATACTAATGTCCGTCGCCTCGTCATCGGTTGCCTGAAATTCACGTGGCTGACGTAAATGCGTGCCGAAACGTTCATTGAGCACTCGACGGTTGGCCTCAATCGGCGACGTCTCATTGTCGCTTGCATCCCCGTCTAGTGGCCCTGAAACAAGCGCTAAGTTGAGCTCGACAGAAAGTTGCATGCGCAATTGGTCTTGTGAATAACTATGACGCCAATCTGTCGAACGCAGGAACATTTTCTTACCGTCGTAAGAGAAACGCTCCATTAGAATCGGCATTAGTTCATTGTCCGCAGACATCATGTTCATCAGCGGATCAACATCCGGAATATCTGCAGGGGACACGAAAAACGCCGAGTCACTCGCGTTGGATAGGTTCTGGTGCAACAAAGCCAGGTTGCCTGCTGACTCGACCTTCCAATGGTTGTATAGGTAACTTACGTAGGTCGCTAACAGCGATTTTCGAGCGGCCTCAAAGTTTGCCTTTGGTTCACCACGTAATAGGCTCAATATAGTGCCGCGGTTCTCATCCTTGCCAGATTTCCTAGCGATGTAGTTCTTCCAGGCAGAATTGAGAGACGTGTCGTACATCAATCGATCCGGGTCAAGTAACCACCGGAAGTAGATTCGATTACGCTCCCGTTCAACACGAGATTGCAGGTCCCCTACGGTTTTTGGTCGTGTCGTTAGTCGACCATACTGCTGTTTACTTGCTGCTTTGATTCGACGCCGTACCCGCAGGTAGCGAAGATACCGCAAGGCATCACCAAACGCATTACTAAATTCAGTTGGTGTACCGAAACCGCCGAGCGCGCCGAAGTTTTCGCGTTTTTTCGCACGTGACGAAGGTTCCAAGTACCGTGTCAACGCCTGCCGGTGATACTCCACGATGTAAGGATTGCTTCCGACGAACGCCCGTGCGCTCTTCTCGATCGAGTCAATGCCAGTAACGATTGCTCGCTTGAAGTTATTGAACTTATGCTCTTCGCCAGGCACGTAGTCGATGATGCCATCGATATTGCCTTGGTTCATCAGTTCAAACGGCGACAAGCCGACTTGCTTTGCACACTCTTGCCAGGAGAGGTTCAATCGTCGTGCGATATTCGCCAATCCTTGTGGTTGGATTGTGCTAAACACACCATCTCGCACTGAAAGGATCATATTGCTCGCAGCGAGGGGGATCGCGCCACCGGAATACCCCACGCCAAAGATGATGCCGAGATTGGGGACATCTACAGCGGACATTTCTGCGATTAAGAGTGAAATCTGATGTGCTTGATTGTTGCGATTTGCGATTTCGTCCCCAGCGGCACCCGGGGTATCCATCAGACTAACAATTGGGATGTTTCGCTGACTGCAACGGCGAACGAACTGGGCAGCTTGACGGTGGTGTTCAGGCATCCATTCACCGTTTCGTTCCCGGCGATTTTGCGCAACGACGCCGATCGGTCGTACGCCATTGGGAAACTCGACATCGATCACCGCATCGAGGTACGGTCCCTCCTCGGTGAGTTCGCGAACATTGCCTAGTTGGGGAACGATTTCTGACGCACTCGCGCGACGCGTATTTTCGCCCGGACTTACGACTCGTTCGATATAAGAGTCGATATCGAGCCGATCGAGGATTGCCACTTCCCTCGCGATCTCGTGTGATGACAATAACCCCTGAACGCTAAAAACTGCCTCAGGGTCGGCAGAAGGAAATAAATCGAATTCTTTAGCGAGTCGCTCGGCAATTAAATAAAGCCGATCGCCTTCCTTGATTGCACTATCCATTCGGTGGAGACTCAGACTCGCTAACGGTAAAATTCTACTGTGCTAAACGCATGGTAACCCGAGCAGCCAACCGCTGCAATATCGGTATTTCCTCTAACAAATCGGCGACGAGAAACAATGTCAAGCTTGACCATCGCCGTTTTGACCGTATCCGATACACGAACTCCTGAGACCGATACTTCAGGCGATCTACTAGCCGACTTGCTAACGCAAGATGGTCACAAATTGGCAACGCGCGCGATTGTCCAAGACGATATTTACGAAGTACGCAAAACCGTAAGCGAATGGATAGCTGATCGTACGATTCAAGTCGTGGTGTCGACCGGTGGGACAGGCTTTAGTGGTCGCGACACCACACCTGAAGCACTGATACCGCTTTTTGATACGACAATTGAAGGTTTTGGCGAGCTATTTCGCCAAGTTTCATACCAAGAAATTGGTAGTTCGACCATTCAGTCTCGCGCGGTCGGTGGGATTGCAAATGACACGCTGATATTTGCTTTACCAGGATCCAATGGCGCATGTCGAACCGGGTGGGAGAAAATCCTTCACGATCAACTAGATGCGAGTTTCCGACCATGCAACTTTGCTGAGTTGATTAAGCGAAAACTAGACAACGGAAACCACTAATGACGGCATATTTACTTGGCGCAAAACGCACCCCGATTGGTAGCTTTCAAGGTTCTTTGAGCGACCAAAGTGCAACGGACTTGGGGGCTCATGCAATTCAAGCTAGTCTTCAACACGCGAATATTGCATCTGACCAAGTTGACGAGGTTTTAATGGGATGCGTCGTTAGTGCGGGTCTGCGACAAGCTCCTGCTCGTCAAGCGATGCGAAAGGCTGGCATCGATGATTCGACACCCGCGACGACCATCAATAAGGTGTGCGGCTCGGGCATGAAAGCTACGATGTTAGCGGCAGACCAGATTAACCTCGGACACGCGAACTACGTGGTCGCAGGCGGCATGGAGAGCATGACGAACGCTCCGTTTATCGTACAAGGCGCGCGAAGTGGTCTGCGGATGGGTCACGGCGAACTCGCCGATACTATGTTCTGCGACGGTCTTGAGGACGCCGAAACCGGTAAATCAATGGGCAGCTTCGCACAAGAAACGGCAGACCAACACCAACTGGGTCGCGAAGCCATGGACGAATACGCAATCAACTCTGTGAAGCGTGCGTTGGCCGCGATGGACAGTGGCGATCTAAAGGGAGAGATAGAGCCACTCCAGGACGTAGTTGAAGACGAGCAACCGCGACGATCGAAAATTGATCGGATTCCTTCACTTCGCCCTGCGTTCGCGAAGAATGGCACCATCACTGCCGCCAATGCTTCATCGATCAGCGATGGCGCGTCGGCGCTTGTTCTCGCAAGTGAGAAAGGCGTGCGTGATTCAAACGGCAAACCGCTCGCGCGTATCGTGGCTCATGCAACAAATGCAATTCACCCGTCACGATTCACGCTTGCACCAGTCGGCGCAATTGAGAAAGTACTCGCTAAGGCAGCATGGCGTATCGAGGATGTTGACCTGTTCGAGATAAACGAAGCATTCGCGATGGTCACGATGCTAGCGATTTCTGAGCTAGGACTTGATCACGCAATGGTCAATATCTACGGCGGTGCGTGCGCCCAAGGACATCCTATCGGGTCGACTGGCAGTCGGTTGTTGGTGACTCTCGCACATGCATTGCACGCGACAAATCAACAGAAAGGTGTCGCAGCGCTCTGCATCGGCGGCGGCGAAGCAACTGCGATTGCGGTTGAACGAGTCTAGCTTCGAGATGCTAGCCTAACCTCAGGTTTCTTCGATGGTTCCACTACCCGTAATCGTAGGTTTTGGCGGCGTTAATCCTGCCGGACGAGTGTCGTTCCATCACGCCTATCGGCGTACCGTGCTAGATGCACTAAATGAGGAAAAGCAAGCGATGACATATCAATCGCTCGCTGTACTCATGGGCGTACAGGACCAACTCCGCGAAGCGCCAGAGACGACGAAGGATTACATCGAAAACCACACGCTCATTCGTCGTATTGAACTCTGGGATCCAGATCACATCGGCGTTCATAGCCGTGCGAAACTAATGGCGAAAGACGGCACTCCGTTGGTGATTCGAATGTCGCAAAAGCAACTACCGGTCGAGATCCCGGATAGTTGGCGCGTTAGAGCCGTCGACAACGGCGACGTCGAAGTTACGATTCGTGAAGCTGCTCAAGTATTGCTCAATGACACGCGATCATCTAGAGTCACCTCTGCTGGGCAGCTTCCGACCGGTTACGATCCGGCTTCGCTGTACGCGTCCCGCAACCACCCTCGTGGTCTACAGCTCGCGATCATCGCTTCTTCCGATGCAGTAAATTCCATCGGTATCGACTGGTCGGAACTACAAAATCTCGTACGACCGGACGAATTTGCGGTACACGCCGGTTGCGCGATGGGTCAGCTGGATACTCACGGAGCCGGTGGTTTGTTACAAGCTCCTTTTCTTGGAAAGCGTCCGACCTCCAAACAGGCTGCGCTCTGCCTCTCTGAGATGGCCGCAGATTTCACAAATGCATACGTTACGGGTTCTCTTGGAAGCACAGGTGGAGCGATCGGAGCTTGCGCTACGTTTCTCTACAACGCTAAACAAGGTATCGATGAAATAAGGTATCGCGGTAAGAAAATCGCTGTCGTCGGGAGCACCGAAGCACCAGTAACGCCTGAGCTTGTTGAGGCATTTAGGACGATGGGTGCTTTGGCCGAAGACGAAGCGTTGATGCTGTTAGATGGGTCGAACGAACCCGACAACCGTCGAGCTTGTCGGCCATTCTCCTCAAACGCCGGATTCACGATTTCTGAAGCTGGCGTTTTCATTGTGCTAATGGACGAGGAACTCGCACTTGAATGCGGCGCAGAAATTTACGGCTCAATCGCTGACATCTATGTCAACGCAGACGGTTATAAAAAGTCGATTCCAGGTCCTGGCATCGGTAACTACATAACAGTCGGAAAGGCACTCGGACTTGCTCGTTCGATCGTTGGCGAAGAATCTGTCAGTAACCGTTCATTTATTCACGCGCACGGAACCGGGACCCCGCAAAATCGAGTGACAGAGTCTCACATCCTCAGTGAGATGGCGAAGGCATTCAAGATCGAGAATTGGCCCGTCGCAGCGATTAAGGCGTACCTTGGCCATACCCTCGCTCCTGCTTCCGGAGACCAAATCACGTCTGCTCTCGGTACGTGGCTGGAAGGTTGGATTCCAGGTATTGCGACTATCGACCATATTGCGGACGATGTCTACAGCGACAATCTCCGAATCGATCCAGCACATTTGGAGGTCGGTGCGGACGGAATGGATGTCGCGCTCGTCAATTCCAAGGGATTCGGCGGAAACAACGCGACCGGAGTTATTCTGTCACCATCAAAGACGAAGGAATTAATCCAAGCGCGTCACGGTAATGGTGCATTTACGAAATATCAATCTAAACGTGAGCAAGTGGTTGAAAAAGCGCGATCGTACGACGAAACGGCACTGCAGGAAACCCCAGAACCGATATACCGCTTCGGTGACGGTGTAATCGAAGGGAATGAGTTAGGTATCAGCTCAGACGCAATTGATGTTCCCGGCTATCTGAACGAGGTAGACCTCGCCGTTAAGAACCCGTATCTATGAATCTAGCGTATGTCGAGTTAACGGGTCAATCCTCTCTTAGTTGAATCTATGTTGAAGGATCGTGTTTTAGTCATATCACCGTGAACGAGTGCTTGGATTCTGCTGACCTTCGATGCGAGATGATGCTTAGAGTCAATTCATGGTTGTATTTACGTAAGCATTGGTTGCGAATATCGTTAGTGATAGCCATCATTGTTTCTTTCGTTGCTTTGATCTTGCTTCCCGATTCTCGAGAGGTGTACCTCTCGTTAGTTATGGTGTTAAGCTCTGTTGCGGCGATCGTTAGTCAAAAAAGCAGCCGTAAATCGAAGCGGCGAGAACGCGAGTAACACTTCACTCGCAGGCAGCCGTTCCTGTACGTCAAAATAAAAGAGTGCGTGCGTGAATGTCTTTGTGCACGACTAAAGACACGTCAATCGCTCATAGATTTACGTGATGACAGTTTCAAGGTTCATTTTTCATCTAGGACTCGGGTGATCGCGTTTGTAAATGAGACTGATACTAGAAAGCCGACAAAAAATGGAAAAACGCTTACGACTATAGCGTTAGGTACTCAACATCTGGATCACGCAATTCGTTTTCATTCAATGCGTAATTCGTAATTACTTCGCCTAGATGTTCTAACTCTGCATCTGACATCTGTGGGGAGAACGGCAACATTACCGATTTTTCGAGACTCATCGCACCATTCGTGTCTACATTACCAACCGCTGCTAAACGACCCGATAGTGCGTCATATCCGCTATTCCTTAAAGCGTTCTTAAAACTATCTGAATCGTCCACCAATACCGGAATCATCCAATAACTGTTCGGGCGTCGGTTCCGAAGGACGAGTGGAACAGTGTTTCCAATCTCTGCGTGAAGGACGCGTCCTTTCGCAATCCTTTGTTGGATACGTTCGTCGGATTGTTCGACTCGTCGCGCAATAACTCGCACGACAGCACTACATGGACGCACGTTTAACGATTGGGAAAAAACGACGCTAGACGAGGATTTGGTCGATTTATGTATGAGATCTTCATGGTTTATCCGCATTTTTCTGATTACTCGCACCAAGAAACCATAGAGAAAAGGTTGCGCTGCGATTTTTATTAAGCCAAAACGAACGACTCGAAGAAGGTAACGCCAAGTCGGTTGGCGGTGATGAGTTGCCAGTTCATTCCTCATAACTACCGCGAGTTCTGAATCACGAACGATTGCGACACCACCCTGAAGTGCTGTTGCAGTCTTCATAGGACCAAAAGAAAACAACGAAAGCGTTGCTCCTTGCGTACCCCACCAACGGCTTCCCGAAAAGGCTTGCGCACAGTCTTCGACTACATCTAATCCCCGAGCGTTCGCTAGCTCGATGACCTCTCGAAGATCAAGTCGATGGCCGAATAGATGAGGTATGACGATGAACCGCGTTCGATGGGTGATATTCGCTCGTAGTTGAGAGAGGTTCGCCTGTGTGGTAAGCGGATCGATGTCTGTGCCACAAACTGACAATCCGTGCGACTCTGCAATTTGAGACATTTCAGGTACGTTTACGCCGACGAATATGCACTCGTCTCCTTGTTTCCAAGTTCTAGCGCTCAAGTACAAGTCAAACGCTGCTCTTACCGATATACAGGGAATCACAGAAGAATCGGTTTGAATCTCTAATTCACCATTCTCTCTTCGGACGATCGAACTGACTAAGCACATCCACAAAGCGTATAGGACATCAGACCATGAAATGTCAATGTCTTTGCATGGCCATAAGCGCCGTAGCCTCATGTCGTCTTACGCACGTACTTCATCGATGCATTCGCGCGTCCACTCGCATACTGAACGAGATTCGTCATATTTCGATTACATTGAGCGCTATTCATCGTTGGTAGTCGCGATTCACGCCGTTTTTTCCGCCGTTCATCGCATGCTTTCGTAGTTCGACAATCGTTCGTTCATAATCGCAGGCAACGAAATCGAATTAGAGGCACATCGCGTGAAAACCATCGCCTACTCACTTGCATTGCTGGTCGCGTCGAGCTCGTTCGCGGCGGAGCTCATCATAAAAATCAAGAATGTCAAACACGACGCCAGCACGATCTATATTGCAATATTCGCAAACGAAGAGAACTGGCCAGACGGAGAGCCATTCCGTGCGCTTAGCACCTCTGCTGAAACAGATGTTACGACGGTTAGTGTCGAGATTCCTGAAGGTACTTACGCGATAAGCGTATACCAAGACATCAATGGAAATGGGGAAATGGACTATAACGCGCTTCGTATGCCGAAAGAACCTTGGGGCGTCTCAAACGATGCGCCTGCGCGGTTTGGACCACCAAAATGGAACAGGATGACGTTCGAACTTGGCGACGAACCATTCACCGCGGAATTTAGCCTCAAAGACTAATGCTAAATCGAAGAGAACTCCTAGCACTCGGCAGCATTGGTTCTGTTTGTAACCTGTCAATACCGACTCGAGCAAATATGACCGATCCAACTTTCGAGAGCTTTCATAAGAATCTCTCGAGTAGACCTTGGCTGCGTCTCTACGAAGGCATTTCAGAAGAGGACACAGGCGTCAGGCAATGTGCACTCGAAGGTGATTGGCCGACTGACTTGGTCGGTGCCTTGTTCCGTAACGGACCTGGACGAATGGAACGCGCGGGTAGACGTTATCAACACTGGTTCGATGGCGACGGTTTGATTCAAAAATGGTCGATTGACGCACGATCGAATGTGACGCACCACGCTAGGTTGGTGCAAACGACCAAGTACCTACGTGACGAATCGAAAGGCAAGTTGTCCCTCATAGGTTTTGGCACAACAGGTGATCACACGACCGACATTACTGGACCGGACTCTTTGAATGTCGGAAACATCAACCTACTGCCACGAGAAGATGAATTGTGGGCGCTGTGGGAAGGCGGTTCCGCGTGGCGAATAGAGCCCGAATCACTGAAAACAAAGGGCATCGTCAACCTTTCAACCGAATCGTCCGGATTGCCCTTCTCCGCACACCCTCGCGTCGAACCGAACGGCACTGTCTGGAACTTCGGTTACGTTAGTCACTTGGGGGCGCTGGTGATTTGGCAACTCGATCCGGGGGTTCGAGAACCCAAGATTTCGATTGTTCGTCGTTCACCCATGACGATACCTCACGATTTTGTCGTGACTGATAAGCATCTTGTAATTCCACTACCGCCTCTTCACTACGAACCAAATCGCGCAATCGAGCAAAGCTTTATTGACATGCACGTCTGGCACGCGGATAGAAGCCTTGATTTGCTGGTCTTGGATAAGAACGACCCTGAGCGAAATTTCGTAGTGGAGCTACCAGCACAGTGGCTTTTCCATTATTCCAATGCTTGGGAAGACCAAAACGGCGTTATTCGATTCGAAGGTTTCCGCTACGACGATCCATCCTTAATGACGACCGCTTTTTCTACGGTAATGCGAGGCGAACTACCTCAATCAGTTTCGTTCTCTAAACTCGTGCAATTTCGAGTCGACACGAAAAAACACACAGCCACTGTAGAAGTCTTCGAAAACGGACTTGCCGCGTGCGAATTTCCTTCTATCGATCAGCGACGATCAACGTCACGGCACGAATGGCTGACTATGTTGGTCAATGACTCACGGTCAAATTCTGCCATCCAACTTGGCCTGCTGAACGGCGTCGCGCGTGTGAATACGACCACCGGCGAAGTGAGTAGATTCACCTATCCCGAGCAAGAGATACCGGAGGAGCACGTTTTCGTACCCAAACCCAACAGTACCAATGAAACGGAAGGTTGGATCTTAGGTACGTCGCTCGACTACAACCGGGAAGAAACTCACTTAAACGTTTTTGAAATCCGCGACACAACACCTGAACCAATCGCTCGTGCGACACTGCCGCGTCTGATGCCGCTTGGGTTACACGGGCAGTTCGTCACTGCAACCTAAGTGTTCAAACGATTCTTTGCGTACGCTCGAGAACACGCGACTACGTGGATCGTCGCCGTTACGGTCGTGTTCTGCACACTTGTCGCGACGGTGTTAACGCTTCTAAACGGGGCTGTCTGGCTGAACTACACTGCGAGTTATTCGATCGGTCTCACTTGCATGTCGCTACAGCTTTGGGTGCATAAACGTCGACCTAAAACCTGGAATCGCGAATGGGTTACGGTCATCACAGGCATCGTCAGCTTAGCGTTAGGGTTGTTGCTCGGCGGAGTTCTCGGTGCATTTGATCCTTTTTATTTCTATCGGACTAGCCCAATCGGCGTAGTGGGTGGTGGTATCGCATGCATCGTCGCAGGTTTTGTCATCCTCGTAATGGGGTACATCCGCGATCTTGAAGCAGAACGTGATGCCGTTCGTCAGCAGGAGCTCGTTATGGAGCGTGAACTGGCTACGGCTCAACTTCAAACGCTACAGGCACAAATCGAACCGCACTTTTTATTCAACACGCTGGCTAACGTGCAAGCACTTATCGAGAACGAACCTTCCAAGGCTGTAAGTCTTCTCGACTCACTCACACAACTGTTCCGCGTTTCTCTCGACTATTCGCGTGCTCGCACAGGTTCGGTACTACAAGAAATCGAATTGGTTTCAAGCTACCTCGCAGTTCAGCAGGTTCGGATGGGAGAGCGATTATCGTACGAAATTGATATACAAGACGGACTTCATGACATCGAGCTCCCGCCATTCTTGGTACAACCACTCGTTGAAAACGCGATAAAGCACGGCGTAGAACCATCAGCAAAATCCGGTCGAGTCGAGGTGCGAGTACGACGATCTGAATCTTTCTTGCGCATCGTCGTCCTCAATACGTTCGAACCGGATCACGAGCAAGTTGATGGCAGCGGCGTCGGTATCGATAACGTGAAGGAACGTTTGGATTCGGTGTATTCGGAATGTGCGCAGCTTCAGATCGACCATCCCGCTAGTGACCTATTTCGCGTCAAAATTGACATAAAGCTCGAACCAGAACAGGTGTGAACCCGACCGTTCTTATTGCTGACGATGAACCGCTGCTACGTGACCAGCTCGAACGCCTAATACGTCGTGTATGGCCGGAGGCAAGTGTAGTTGCTTCGGCTGCAAATGGCGAGGAAGCACGTCTCGCACTACAAGAGAAGCGACCGGACGTTGCGTTTCTCGATATACGCATGCCGTCGCCAGACGGCTTAGAGCTCGCTGAGGAATTCAGCGACGATCCAATGCTAATCGTCTTTGTGACCGCGTACGATCAATACGCAGTGTCTGCATTCGAGAGAAACGCGTGCGACTATCTACTTAAACCAATTACCGAAGACCGATTTCAAGGAACCGTGGATCGGCTTAAGGAACGACTTCATTCATCCAATACGTCGAATGCAGTAGCGTCAATTCGACGTGAGATCGCGGACCTAAAGCAACGACGCCAACTTGAACGAATTCCAGTTCGTCATCGTGGGGCAACCAGATTGATTTCGGTAAACGACATTCGATACTTCAAAGCGGACGCGAAATACACGCTCGCATTTGACGCTTCGAACGAGTACGTACTTTCCACACCTTTGCGAGAGCTCGAAGAGCAGTTGGATCAGGATGTTTTCTGGCGAATACACCGCAACTGCATCGTTAATGTGGACTTCATTGAGAGCGTTGTGCGTACGAGCAACGATACCATGGTTGTACGAGTGTCGAATCGAAACGAAGAATTGCGAGTGAGTCGAATCCATCGCTACAGATTTCGCGAGTTTTAAAGCGTCCTACTATACGACAAAGGTGTTGTCGCGCGTGTCCGAGCGCGTAGCTCGAACAACCTAAGCGTTGGAAGCTGATAGCACTGAATACTCGTAGACGAAATGACCGCACATTCGACACTCCGTTGGGTCATTCATTGAAAGTGTCCTAAGTCATATAGAATCGATTTGACTCTTACTCCCTCCGTACCATCAATATGAGAAAATCGAAAGGTCTTCGATGTCTCCGTATTACTCGATTCGCCCTGATCATCGCGATTCTTATGGTGAATGCTTGTGCGTATAACGTCAGTACCGTCGGCAACGTAGTTGCTCAACATCCAGATGTCGGTGGAGCCAATAGCGAAACGAACAAAGAGGAAGAAATGACAAATTCAGTTACACCGTATTTAATGTTCCAGGGTCATAACGCTCAAGAAGCTATTGACTTTTACATTAACGTTATTCCCGATAGCCGTATCCAAGACGTTCAACATTACGGAGATTCCAATCCAGACCACGCGGACTTGATCATGCTCGCTACCGTGACCATTGGCGGTCAGGATGTTAAGTTCAGTGATAGCCCGATTAAGCATGCTTTCGATTTCACGCCATCATTCTCGTTTCTTCTTGAATGCGAGTCCGAAGAAGAATTGAAGTCGTTGGCATCACAACTTGAGAAAGACGGGCGAGTACTCATGCCGATAGACTCTTACGGTTTCAGCAAGACGTTCACGTGGGTCGAAGATCGATATGGTGTATCGTGGCAGTTGGTTTATTGGTAGCGTGCTAAATTCTCCGACCGAGAAAGTGTTCAAGAAATAGCACTTTCCCACGCGCTTTCATCGATTCAGTGGCGTAGATTCGCTCCGCATCCGACGTAATGACTGAAGCAGAAGCAGCACCGGTAGGACCGAACCAAAGAGTTTCAGTTCCGATCGCGTCCGGGTTGGGGCTACAGCTCGTCGCACTCATGCTCCCAGGCGTGGTACTGATCCCTACCATCGTTTTTCGAGGTGCAGGTCAAGCAGAAGATATTTTGCTGTGGGGCGTTTTCGCTGGGGTCGTCGTCTGTGGCGCCGCGACGATGCTGCAAGCTGTGCGATTCGGTATCGACCTGGTGGCGTGTGAAACCAGGCACGTACTTAGCCGCTTCGTTAGGCGTCATGCCAGCCACGTGGTACAGAGCGCCCATGACCACGAACTGCCAGGAGAGCTCGCGCAGGCGTCCCTTACGGGTCAATTCGAGCCGCTTAGCTGCGTCGCGGTACTCGGGAACGTCGACGGTGCGGTGATACACGATCTCAGGACGGTGTGGAAGCACGTAATTCTCGAGATCGTGCGGGAGGTGCCACTCGCAGCGTGATGGTTTACTCATTGTGCTACTGTTTCCTCGGAAGGAGCAAGTGATTCAGCATTTACGTATTCACAGTTCGGATTCTGCTGTGCGTATTGCATCAATTATGTAATCACGGGTCGTCCGTATGCTTTGTCGTATTGATGCAGGCAATGTGCCCAATGAAGGAACGTAACAAAGAAGGAATCGTAATGATCAAGAAGCATCTTGTGATCCTGACCGCAACCCTCCTGCTTGCTAGTTGCGGTGCATTGAGTCAGTCGTTTTACGACTCGACTAGATACGTTTACGATGAGGTTACACAAAGAGAATCCGTGCGATTGGGAAGCTATCTCTGCGAGCGCAACTTTTATGGAGGTTGTTATGCTCGAAGCTACATGCTCGACAAGAATGCAACGAGTGTATCAATTCGCGTTCGGTACTCAGCTGAGGATTGGCTCTTTCTGCGAATCGCGATGGCGGAGGGCAAAAGGCTTTCCATGACCGATCCAATTAGGAACGTGAATAGCGGGGGGACCTCAGTGAGAATCGAAGAACGGTTTAGCGTTCGAGTTCCGCTCGATACGTTCGCTGAATGGTCATGTCGTCATTCTCGTGTTGTGCTGCGTTTGAGCGGAGATCGCTACATTGACCTTCCGTTAGCGATTGCGCCAATCAGCCAGTTTCTAGCTAAGGCAGAAGATTTGTTCCAACTGGGAATCGAAGATAGAGCATGTTTATCGAGGGAGTCAAACGTATGACCGGGAAGCAAATCGCTGGATACGTCGACTTGGTGATCGTTAGAGGTTTAGGTCTAATCCTTTTCGTCACGATGTTGCCGTTCTCAGCGATAGCCGAGGTGATCGAATCCGGGGACTTTTTCGAGTTGACCGATATCACATGTGACTATCCTAACTCTGACGACCGATACGAAGGACTGGGGTATGTCGAACTACAGGGATTCCGTGTGTACATCGACTACTGTTCGAACTCACAGCAAAACGAGGATACGATTTTCAACATATCGCGAGCTTTGTTGCTTATTGATAAGTAATTGAAGGTAGCTGGCGCTGTTCTTCCTGAATTCGCGATGGGGAAATTGCGAAGCGGGGTAGATGTCGTTTTGTTAGATTACTGCAACGCACGCGGACGTCCCCCAGGTCCGTCGCACGCGATCTACACCGCTAGCGGCAAACAACCGCGCATCGTGATGTACTGCTTCGAATATTGGTCTGAAATTTGGCGGAACAATTTCTTGACCAAAGCGCCCCCTCGATCTGGGGGCATCAGCTTGACGATTACCAGCGAGAATTCGCAGCGAGCGACCATGTTGCACGAGCTAGCGCACGCGTGGCACGATCTGTTCGTACCTGACGGGTTTAGCAATCAATATGTCACATCGGCTTGGAAAATCGCGAAACAATGTGAATATCAACACGATAACCACTATTGGCGTAGGAACGCAATCGAGTACTTCGCTGAAATGACGGTGGCGTATTTCTTTCAACTGAACGAAGAACCGTATTTACGTTTTTACATGGACAGCACCACGCAAAGACTCATTAGGGGATTGTGGCGCGAGGATTTAGATGATCGAGCGACATGGCCCGTTTCCGGGGGTTGTTCACGTTCGACGCGATTAATCAAGGAAACTGGTCAATGAGGAAACTACGCACGTTTTCGGTGATCCTATTCACAATCTCGCTTTCTGGCTGTGCCGCATCACCCTCGTCTATACCGCCTGCGTTCGTGCCGAAATCACAATATGCTAAAGTCGACTGTAACGAACTACGAACCGAGATGCGGGCTGAACAAGAACGTCTGTATGCTCTTTCGAAAGAGCAGTCTAGAGCTCGTAAACGTGATATCGCAGCGAATATCTTGTTAGTTCCGGACACCGCCGAGACAAATCATGCGCTTTGGAACGATATTGCGTTGTCTAAAGGCAAGATCGCCGCGATGGACGTCGAATTGACTGTTCGCTGTACTGACAGTTCGTAAATAGGTGTCGTAGTAAGCACCGTGAAGCACTTAACGCTTTTAGCGACGACTATCTTATTAGCAAGTTGCGCCAGCGTTTACGACGAAACGCGCGTTTTTTATGACGAGGTGCAACAGAAAACAATCGTGACTCTATCTCATCCACGATTGTGCGAGCAGGTAAATTGGATCCCGCTTCTTGTAGAGGGTCCTGTTGGCGATTGTCCCGTAAACTCCTATTCGTTAGTCGAGGCGAGCGACACTATTACTCTTGATGTGATGGTGTATAGCTATGGCGGGTTCGATCCGAAAAACATCATGGTCGAGGGCAAAATCGTGGAAATCGTAAGGCAACCTGTCCGTGTTGGTGTATCGTTTGGAAATCGCATAAGTTTTAATGCAGACACTTACGAGCGATTTAGCGTTTCGCTTCCACTCAATGACTTCGTCAAGTGGTCGTGTCGAGATCGGCGCGTCCTGCTTCGCGTTTCGGGTAAGTACGACCTCGATGTGCCGCTTGCCATCGAGCCAATTCGGCAATTTCTAGCGAAGGCAGAAGATATGCTTCAATTGAGGATTGAAGCAAAAGCTTGCTTATCGCGGGAAACGAACGCATGACACATTCGAGGAACCGGCGCTTCAGCGCCTCACCAGCGATCCTGGTCAAGGACAAGGACGGCAATATCAAGTTCGGAACCCCCGCCGACTTCGTGCGAGCGGAGCGCCGGCGCGAGGGCATGGCGGCGCTACAGCGAGGCGACCGCGAAACCTATGAGCGGCTTGTATGGGGTAAGAAATGAGTCGACTGAAGTCAAATCGAAACGTTCGCGGCTTTATCGCTGGGTTACTGGTCGGTGCGACATTGACCACCATCGCGACTCCTGACGTCGACGCTGACGCAATGCTTGGTGGAGTCGAGCACGTCCTCGAAATCGCGTTTTCGCGAGGCATGCAAACCGGGCTCTTTGTAGCATCGGTTGATTCACTTGAAAAAGCAAAGCACTACTGCGAGGCGATATCTCAAATGACCACCACCAAAGACGAGGAAATCATGCGCTTACTTGCCACGACGGACTACGGTATGGTGTCGGCACTCGCGACGCTAATGCACGAATTGACTGTGGAAGGTGCGGGTCGATTGTTAGCGTCGCAAAATCTCAGTTGTGATTTTGGCTGGCAAGAACCTTAGTGTGAGCAAGATCTAAGGTCAGCTCGTGATTTTGGTGACGATACCGGATTTTATTGCATGATTGGCGTCGTCAACTCGCCGTTCAGGATGCACGGCATTAAGACAAGAATCCATCTGGCGGTTACTCTCGTCTCCGTGCTTTCGTCGTCCATTGTGGCTGATGCTTACATAGGGTCAAGCGCTACCGACGACAACAAATATGACATTTACCGAGATTTCTCATATGTCATCAACGCGCACAACTACACGGATAACGAGTTAGGGTTCACGCGCATCCCTCCGATACAACACTATCGGAACAAGGGCTACGCTCGACTCGAGTATAAGGTTGAGGGTTCGCCGCGGCTGATTGGTATTCATCTGCACTACGACGGAATTCGTAACGAGGACCCATGGATCGACGGCGATCGCATCGCACGTGGTCTCGCTGTGTTACCCGAGTTGGTGTTAAGACTAGTGCCAAGGGATTTCGTGATCATGACCGGTCACACCGGTGGCCCGTTCTTTCGAGCCTGTAGCAATAACGACCAATATACACACACCGGTTGCGGAAGTGATCCCGAGGGCATCAACGTCATCGCAACGCCCTATACGTTTGACTACATGTTCCCGTTTCGATACGAAGATCGAGAGGATCCTAGATTGCGCGGTGAATGGGAGGAGCAAGTACTACACGAATTCGCACATCTTCTGCAGCACAATCCAGAACTGAGTTATTACGCTTGGAATGAGGAAGCTTGGTTGCATGCTATAGAGGCTGACGGGGAGGATTCGCAAATCACAGAATATGGCACTACAAACGATTGGGAGGACTTTGCGGAAACCTTCGTGGTGTGGCTGATTGTGCGGGAGCTAATAAGAGAGACACTCACAGATGAAATGAAAGTAATTCGGGATGACGTCGTTGCTCGGATCCCGAATCGACTCGCATACTTTGACGAGTGGCAATCTAGATTGAATGTAAAACCTCCGCTCAAACCTTAGTAACGAACGGTGAAAGCCCTTGAGACATGTGCCACGACCACCGTATCGATTGCGGTAGTCGTGATGCTGACGTTGCCTGGAACTCACGCCCAACAAGATGATACGGGCTTTCCGGCAGACCGAATCGACAAATTTGTGTTCGAATCTTGGGAGTGTACCGCTCGCTTCGGCCGTAGTGAAAGGGCGAAAATCATCCTAGAACGAGTGTTCTACCCTACCGAGCAGCTTGGCCAATTATCTAAACTCGATCGCAAAGAGATGCCCGAATTTTTTCGCCACGGTGGAGGAATGGGAAGCGTGCGATTAAATACTGTTCGGCACCTTTCTCTCACTAAATCGAGTGGTCTTGATCTCGAATGGTGGTGGGGTGAAAGTGACTACGAGTTCATCTTCTCTATTGAAGCGAACGGAACGGGGATCTACAAGGACTTGCGCCGTTCACAAGTTGCGAGACCTCTCAGGTTTTTTGACTGTAAGAAACGAAGACTCTCAAAGCAAGATAAAGAGACTGCGAAGATCGAATTCCTCAGATTCTTAGGTCAGAACGCTTGGCGCTATATCGAGAACGAGTGAAAGTTGTGTTCCCCGCTTCGAATGCGCCAACATAGCTCAATCCGAACGCCACAGTGAACGGGAGTAGGGTTTTCAGCGATAGATGCTCATACGGATAACGTGAGAGGATCTATATGCTAAGAATGTGTCGTGAGTGCAATGAACTGGTCTCTACGGACGCAAAGACCTGCCCCCATTGCGGTGTTCCGCGACCTACGAATACCGCTCATATCGAAAAGTCGAGAGAAGGAGCTAAGCAAGCGGGGCTAGGTTGCGTACTCTGGATTTTGATCTTTTTCGCAGCCACATTATTCGGTATTTACTTCAACGACTAAGGATCTAGAAAGACATTGCGATCACACCTTGGTCGGCACATTCCGGCTTTTCCCTCATAACCGACATTACTGAATACTCACTTATTGTTAACCATCAAATCAATTTGGACCGACTTTTGGGAAAACGGCGTTGAGCTTAATTATGTTTGAATTTCTGCCAAAACACCCAATCGGAGGGCATGTGGAACGCCAAAAACATGCTCCTCGAGACCGATAATGTGTCGTTTTCATTTTGCTTTGATTTCATTGACGAGCCGTTGTGCTTGATCCGCAATCTCGACAAACTCGTCACCGCTGTACTTGTTTGAATTCCAACGCCAACGTTCGATCAAGGACGTAGCGGTTTCGAACTTCGCATCGGATAGCTTGTCTCGATTCGATCGAGTGGTCAAGAAACGAATGAGTTTATGTGCTTCGTTGAATCGTTGGAGTTCAGAGCTCGATTTTGATGTTGGCATTCGCGGCGTCCGTTCGCTGTAAGATATTATTACGAATTACTAGTGTTAATGTAAGTTAACATTACTTACTACAATTCCGTTATGAGTGCTAAATCTAAAGCCCTGACTGCGTCTCAGCGGTCTGCGCTGTCGCCTTCGGATCGTACGCTGCAGTTGATTGATGACGCGACTGCACCGACCACGCAGCGAGTCTATGAATCGGTTCTGCGCACGTTCGGCGATTGGCTCGATGAGCGATCGATCGACGATCTAGCGATCGCGGAGCACCTCACGGATCTTCACGCGCAAGGTAAGTCTGTAGCGCGTTGTGCACTGCTGCTGGCGAGCCTTAATCACTTTGCGAAGCGGAATGGTCAACCGTCTCCGATCGGAAAGCTGGCGCAAAGCACCCTGGCTGGCATTCGACGTCAAGCGAAACCGACGCGACAGGCCCGCGGGATTGGTTGGCGTGATGCGGACCTGATGGTCGCAGTAGCGGATCAGCAACTCTCAGTCGCTGCCAAGCGAGACGCTGCGATGATTGCGCTCGCGAGTGACGCTTTACTTCGCGTGTCCGAAGTGGTGGCACTCGATGTCGATGATTTGACAACTGCTGACGATGGGAGTGGACGTCTTACCATCCGTCGCTCTAAAACAGATCAACATGCACAAGGCAAGGTACTGTTCGTAGGAAAGCCGACCATGCGCCGCATACGTGATTGGCAAGCTCACGCCGGCGTGTGGGACGGGCGGTTGTTCCGCCGTCTATCAAAAGCCGGGAACGTCATTGGTGATAGCCTCTCGCCTCAATCAGCACGTGCGATTATTCGAACCAGGGCAGCTGCGGTAAAGATCGATGGCGATGTCAACGGCCATTCGCTACGCGTAGGTAGTGCGCAATCCCTTGCCGAACACGGGTGCGAGCTACCTGCGCTCATGGAAGTGGGTCGGTGGAAATCTGCGGCCATGCCCGCACACTACGCACGAGGTCAGTTAGCTGCCCGCAGTGCGGTCGCCAAGTTGCGATACGCACGGTGAGGGAGGATCTTACGTGCCAATTCGCTCAATTTGAGTGCAGTATGTTGAGCGCTACACCGTCGACGTTCTCACATTACGTAGAGTCGAAGTGGTTGCTATGGCATACGTGAACAAAGAGATCCGGATCTTCAGTGCATTGGTTATGTTGGCAATCAGTGTATCGGTGGTCGCCCAATTGTTTCAGTACACGAATCGACCCGATGGTGACGAGGTAAATGTTTGGGGCGGCGAACGAGCGACGTTAGACGAGTGTTTGCTCTTGACGCGAGAGACGGTCAAGCGACAAACTGGCACGATCGTTATGCACCGCGAGGCGCGTATCGACAACGACACGCCAACACTCGTCGATGGTTGGTACAAATTTCCTAATCTGTATTTCAAGTGCGAACTGAAACGCACCGGTACTAGGGGAACGTATTGGGATGGCACAATTCACATACGACGCTCCATGCTCACACCGAAACGGTACAACGAGCTGCAGGATGAGTTGCGGAAACGGCATCAACCTTGATCGTGTGAAATGATGCGAGGTTTTTCGTTCACTCGGTTGGGTAACCCATCTTTGCAAGGGATTCTTTCGAGCTTAGGAACCGCAGCTTTGCGAGATCGTACTCTCGTAGCCACTCTTTGAGTGCATTCGGCTCAGCGATTTCGCGTTCGAATTCATCAATGTAGACCTCTAGATTCCGGCGATTCTCGTCGCTCCAACCGAAGGCTTCATCACTTCCCTTGGCTGCCGCATAGTAGTCGCTCAAAGCACTCAATGCCACAAAGGCTCCATCGATCTTTGATTCAAGCTCCGCGATCAGTTTCTTCTCCTCGAAGAACCGTAGCATCACTTTGCCCGTTTCTACATTTACCATGTCGTCGACGCTTCCGTGAATGAAAGGGGCTATCTCATGTTGGACGTTTATCAGGATTGAAGCTTGGTCTGGCTCGATGTATGATCCCTGTTAATTTCTGTTTCTCGCCTAGAGAAATAGCAAAGGTGCTTAGCCAGGGTAGCGCCGAACCCCTTTTTGAAACTTGCTCGAATACAAAGAAGGCAGCCAAGTGAAGATTGCAGTGATTCTTTTGTTGTTAGTCAGCCCCTATGCGTTGGCCGATGACGATTATTGCCCGGATGGAACTTATCGGCGGGGTGATACGTGCGATAGCTGCCCGTGGGCTGAGACCCTTGCTCGGTATCGCAATGGGGAACTGTCCACGACGAGAAAGTCGCAAGTATTTGAACACTCAATCCGCGTGAGTGTTGCATGCGACACAAATAGACCGGTTGATGTTGATGACGTTTTTGAGAAACTGGCTGTCACGGAGCGCACATTCGACGAGTTCTTGGGATTCGCTATCCGTCGTAACGATGGTGAAGAGTTTATCCTGGAGATTATTACGGGAATCTGCGACTACGAAGAGGGGGGCGAATCGAGTGCAGAGTTAACGGATGACTGCAACATGTATGAAATATGTAAGTACTTAGGTGGCGGCAATTGCGGGTTGACAACCGGTCGAGCGTTTGCATACCTGGCCAACGAGTTCACGCACACAGCTTTCGTGCCGTTTTCTAGAGAAGGCGTCTACTGGTGGGTAGAAGGCAATCGATATGGGAATTTACAGCACGAATTCGCACACCTGTTGGACTACACATATTTCCGCGACACCGAAAGTGGAACAGACCTTGATTGGTGGGTTGAAGGAATGCCTCAGTTCATCCAGTGGAAAATACTGAACGATCGCGCATCTTGGGACCGAGGCAACGACGAAGCACATTTACTCGAGATCTTCACACACCGATGGAACACGAACAACTACTACGATGGCATGAGAGTGTTCGCGTACCTAAACACGTTTGCACCACATTGGCTGGAATGGCTAGCTACTGATGTTCGGAACGGCATTTACCGTGACGCCGACACCCATTTAGATTGGCACCGAAAGCTCGGCAACATCGCGTGGCTACACGAGTTTGGGTATCGTGATTACGTTACTAGGGGATCTGACACAACTCGTATGCGGACCCATGTGAGTGATGGATTTAAAAGTATCGTTGAAGGCGTTGGCGAACCAGAATACATCAATCCAGAACGAGTGGGGGACTGAACTGGAAAGATCCGGTTGTTTAAGATAGCGCCCGTGATTTTGACTAAACCTTCAGAGGACCCTATAGTGAAAACACTGCTGTCGTGCATTGTCGTATCCCTGATTACGTTTGGTGTGTTTGCAGACTCAGCGTTTAAATTGGACGCGGTCACACTTACGCATGGAAATGAGACTTCGCTTTTCATGTTCCGTTCTTCCCTTCATTCGTGACTGACCGATATGGAAGGACGGGCATTGTTCAGGTCACAAATCTC
Organism: Gammaproteobacteria bacterium; assembly: GCA_026707905.1. Taxonomy (GTDB): domain Bacteria; phylum Pseudomonadota; class Gammaproteobacteria; order Pseudomonadales; family Azotimanducaceae; genus Bin55. The sequence continues at coordinate 22,755 of JAPOVY010000103.1, forward strand.
ACTGACCAAAAGGGTGAAGTACAGATTATTGCTTATGACGAAGATGGAACAAGATTAGGTACACGAGTGTTCACCGTTGAACCGAATCACGTATTGAGTATCGATTCCACTCAACTAGAAGAGCTAGGTGATGAAGGCATAGGATTGTCAAAAGAAGGATACTCGCGGCTTGTCGTCACGGCTAATGTAGCAGTCCAAATACTCAGCTACGTTGAACACTACGGCGGCTTTCTAAGCTCAGCACACGATATTGCGCCACAAGAGGAGAGCGTACATCGCGTCTATCGATTTGCACCTGCTGAATCGTGGCCTCTCGAAAGTTTGTTACGACTCATCAATCCAAACGATCGAAAAGTCAACGTAACGATTGCTGGAGTCGATGAATCAGGGGAATCCGCGCCAGACGGAAATCTCACATTAGAGATACCGGCTCAAGCCACGGAAACATACACTGGACGCTCCTTAGAGGCAACATTAGGCGATGGGGCAGGATCATGGCAACTCGACATAACAGCCGACGAGCCGATCTTTGTGATGCATTTACATCAGGCGCCATCAGGAATGATCAGTAATCTCTCGACTGATCCACAGCAAACACCGATGAGCGCGGTCGAAGAACCAGAACCGCCGACGCCTCCGACGAATCCAACGCCTGGTGCTCCTACGATTACGTTTACAGGCCCTCGTGAGTTTGTCGTGAGTTTTAATCTCAATGCCGAAGCTGGTAAGACCTATGCCGTTGATGTACAAGGTCGATTTGAAGGTGAAGGTTAGGTTGATCTAGTGTGCGCCGTTGTTAGCTATGACGAAACGCTAGTGGATACGATCAAAATAACTGTTCCAGTGACTGGCGGCGATCTACAAGATGGGCAAGTTATCCAGGCACGTTATCGCCTCAAAGATAGTGACGACTGCGCAACAGGCACGTGGGGCGTGTGGTCAGACATCGGTGAAGCAACGTATCGAGACGACGACGGAACGACCACACCATCGGACAATCGATTCGAAGTCGGCGATACGATCACCAACATGCCAACTGGCTTCTTCGGAGCATCATTAAGGGGCGCAACAATGCAGCAGAGCGGAGGCGTGGTCACGATTACGATTAATGACGAAGGCTATGTTGAGACCCAAGATTATCGATGGACATGTGACGCTTCTGTCGGATGTCGCGTGGTAGACCGTGTCGTTGAACTTGGGACGATTGTTGAAACGGAACGTTAATCGTTTGAGCCAAATGCTCGAATGGAAACGGGAATCGGATACGTGTGGGCGCAGCAATGCGCCCGCGTCGTTTCGAACGTGCTGCGATCTGCAGCATTGGTTCTTGGCTGTCGCGAATCAGTCTACACTTGAGGGACGGTCACTGATGGCACGCCGCTGATTAGCGAATTCCGCAACGGGAATCGACGACGACCTTACCGTAGTCTGAGTCCAGTAATCCGCGAAGCAAGCGGGGGACTACCGAAAAATGACCCAGCTCGGTAGGCACATCCGCAAATCCAGAGAATCCCAGCATGTACTCGCCGACATCTTGATTTTCAAAGGGTTCCCATTCAAAAAGAAATCTGCCACGCGTCGACAGTTCAACGCAAGTCTCCTTCGCCAAGTGATTTCTTCCTCGCAACCACCTAGCGCAAACACGACCAGTGTCTTGAGAATCTTCTACGACCTCACCGCTAACGATAACTTGGGTACCCACAACAATCCGTGTTGAAAGAGGTGAATCAAATCGAATACCTGGGATCTCCTCCTCATCGATGGGAATGAAAGGCATGTCCTCGATCGACATCGGTGGATTGATACGTTGTCCAGTCTTTGGTTGCACTTGCGTTTGAAGGTGCATGCGGCCATCGGTAGCTTCACACAATGACGGCATGCCTCCGTATCCCACCGGGGATGATGTTCGTGCCGCTATGAAGTTGTATGCACTCATCATTTCGTCGGAAAGCAACCGGTCGAGCGTCACCACAACAGTGCCCATCCGCCACGTATCGCCTTCGACAGGCCCGTCGCGGACGCCGTGTCTTGCGATTACATCGTCGAGGTGCACAGTGCGGTAAGGCGCGTCCTGACTCGGGCATAGGTTTGATTGGTCCTCCCATACGATCATCTCAGGAACCTCGTCCGGCCCGATGTAACCCATCTTGTAAAGTGTCATCGGATTCTTGAAATACCGCACATCGTCGTTCCTCGTCGGCGGGGTTTCGCAACCCCAACCCGTTTCCGTACGAATGACACGGGTCCACGCCCGGGAGTCGGGCCACATCACCTCCGGGCCGTGAATACCGTCGGTAACGCCCTCAATTCCGGTTAAGCCGTCCCAGTCCCAGAAGTCCCACCACTGATGCGCCAACTCGTGGAGAACAACGTAGCCTTCGCCGTAGCCGCTGGGGATGTAGAAGTGCGTGCTGCGGAGACGGCCGTCACTACCATAGTCCAGAGAGTTGTCAAAGACCGGCATCTCGCCGAGACCGGCAATTGGGTTCTTCACCGTCACGTGGTAGGCTAATGAGACGTTCCCGTGATTACCAGGTAGCACCGTGATGGTCTCATAGTCGTCGACGAAGTAGAGATAAAAGAGACGAGTAACTTCGGATAAGTCATATCCGGAATCCCTCGCAAGGCTGTCTTTGACACTCGGAATCACGAGGTTTACCACATGGCTGGAGTACTGCACGTCCGAAGCGACTTGGTTTATCTGGGATAGCGGTAGGTTCATAGGCACGCGGGGGACGGATAGATGTGCAACGTCCCAGGGCTCTGGACTAAAGTCACTCCTAAAGTCCAGATGGCCTAGCGGTACGTGGTCAAAGTGCCATGGCTCTTGGTAGTCCGCTTCTCGAATCCCAAAGGGATGTACATCGGCGATAGCGAACTCCTCTATGGTCTGTCGGAAGACACTGACCAAGTTCCCCGTATAGGTCTCGGTGTTTTCTCGTACCCATTGTTGTACGTCTTCTGGAACGTTGGCGGAAGGGTGGAAGAACACCTGTGGGATATCACCTTGCAGGACAAACTCTACCGTTATGGAGCCGGTTGAGTCACTACGAACAAAAGGAGGATCGTACGTTACCCACTGAATCTTGGGGGCGTTCTGGGCTGAGACGGATGTGTCGCCATGATTGTCGTCACCATTGACAGTAAGCGATATTGCTACACTTAAGCCAATGGCCGAAGCCAGAGCTACTTTCTTCATTCCCTATTTTCTCTTAGTCTATACGTTGGCACTGTTCGCCGCGCAGAAACGAACCGAGTATATCTATTTGTGTTTCCTCGACACGTCGCAGATTGACGTAGTTAACGTGCTGGGTGAATTGCTTGGTGGGATCTAGATCTATTCCCCACTGTGGAACTAATTGATTAGGAACGATTGAATAACGCACGTCGATGACCCGATTAGGTACCGTGGGGTCCATCGCGACATAATCTTGCGCAAACCAGCTAAAATGATCGACGTCGGCCAGCTGTTGGCTTTCTTTGAGCCAGGGTAAGTGCTTCTCAACATTCAGTACTTCTGTCGTGGCTGATGTACCACAGACCATTGGTTCCTTCGCCAATCCGACGCGAATGGCGTCTATATAGAACACATCATCGTATTCATAGATCGACCGCCACACCAACTGGTTAGCCATGGTCGGTTTGATCGTCAATCGTTCTGGCACGTGTCCTCTCGCTTCGGCCAGCTGCCCTCCTGCGTCGAGCGCCCGTTGGCTTTGAATGAGACCGCTACTCAAATAGTGAGCGCCCAAGTCAGTCCAATCCATGGTAGCCAGCGACGACGCCAAATAAGTCCTGCAATCACTGCGAGTAGCAACGGGACGGTGAACGCGGGATCGAGAACTGAAACGTTATTCCAGGTAACGCGATAGTCCGTAAATGGCCAAAATAACTGTGTGCCGTAAGACGTGCAGGCATCAAGCAACCCATGAGTCGCGTAACCGAGTAAACACGCCAGGTAGACATATCTGAAATCAATCGATTTTCGCAGGAACGGGAATACGCATCCAGCGACTATCAATGCACCAGTGGGTATGAAGACAAGCGAATGGGTGAACTGGCGGCGAAACATTAGAAACAACAACGGATCTACGTCGCTTGAGATAAATACGTCCAAGTCTGGTGCCATGCCGGCCAAAACGCCCCTTAGCGCGACTAGCCCTCATCAAGTCGTGTGATGGTCCGATTTTGGGATCTTCGCGCGTCCGAATCTCAGGTGCATTGACCATCCATGAATTCAGCGATGGCTCCAAAATCCATGAGAAAGATGGCAAAAGGTGGGTAATGACCAATGAGGATGCACCAGCTGCAGACACTGCGCCTCGCACACCCGAGACCATACCATTGGATGAGGTATTTTATGTACGGGATGTAGCCGAACCCAGCGACGGCCACACTGGAATCAATGTTGACGATCCGCTACTGTTTCGGAATCTCAATGTTCATAGTTTGCGCGTGCCGTCTTGGCTGTGGTCGCGAGCAGCGCAGCTGGCACGTAAGCGCGGTATCAAGTCGGTGAGCAGAATGTTCAACGCTTTGGCTTTGCAAGGTCTTCGATCTATCGAAGCTGCTTCACCTCATGACGTCAATGATGACGATCAACTAGCTTTACGTAATCCCCTAATTCGATGTGCGGACTGTAGAGTCGCATGTGAGCGCTCGCTGCTACGTTAGTGAGCCACTCAACATGACCGACCGTGAGGATCCGAGCGAGACGCACTCGCCCCTCCTATCGGATGAGCGGGTCCCAGTCCCATCAGATAGAAGCACGCTTAAACGCCGCTGAGGGTCACTGAATGCTAATGAGAATGACTAGGTTTATTTAACGTATAACTCTCGATAGTGTCCGCTTCAGATCGTCGTTTTCTTTAACTAGGGACTGATTTGCTTTTTCGAGAACTTTGTTTTCGTGTATCAATTCGGAGATCCGTGCCTTCTGGCGATTGTCGGCCTCTTCGAGCGCACGAAGCTTCTCACGCACTCCAATCTCGGATAGAACGTTGTCCGGCAATTTTTCCTTGAAGTGGTTCATATACGCGACGTTCTGATCAGCCAGGCGAATACGGTCCTGGTTCGCTTCGGTCAGTTCCGTCTTGAGTTCGGAGATCTCTTTGTATGCCTTTACTAGCGCCGGTGCCATCGGCGGTTTCTCTTTCTTTTGCTTGGGCGTGATCGAATCTTCACCACGCAGGATCGCGTCGGTGCGGCCCTCACCAACGGCTTTCTTCGCTCGTTGAACCGTCTTTTCACTGGTTTGTGCAACCTCCGCCATTTCCTTGTTGGTCGCACCATCGTTATCTCGAGTAGGATGCCCGCTTGGACTCCACTTGTACGCCGCGACCGTCGCGGTGGCACGTTGACCGGCGTTCAGGTGACGCCGAAAAACGTTCTGTGATACGACGAACATCGCAGGATCTACGTTGTCCGGAAGCGGTCGCGAGTCGAACGGAATCCCTAACTCCGTACAGGCGCGGTGCCGGTGCCAACCGTCGAGCACCATCCCCTCATACACGATACCTGGTTGACGTTGACCGTTGACGCGGATATCCGATACCAGGTTGGAAAATTCGGTTTCCGTCATGGCGGGGAAGATCGCACTCAACGGGTGTTGGCGTAAGCCTTCGACGGGTTCTCTCATTCGTCGGATTCTCCGAATATCAGCACTAACGGCATTATCAAGATAGCGATTAACTGTTTAATCGATCGCAAACGAGAATCAGGTTTGCTTTTTGCACTGTAATGATTTATGTTTGAAAGTAAGAAACACGGCCCGATTAGGGCAAGCGATTACAAGTGGGATAATCCCAAAGCACTGCCCCCCCCGACTGTTCAACCGATCGGGCGTGTACGGTTTATCATCGTTTCTGTGTTCCGCATCGCACTACTGGCACTTGTTGTCAGTCTTTCTCCAGTGCTTCACGCACAAACCACCTGCACTTCAAATCCTGCAGCATCCGATCCGAGCTGGATCGAACTGCACCAAAGCGACTCACAAGGGACCAATCGCATCCGCGCTCACGACGTTGGTCGTTGTCATAGGCATCATGTTGAAGGCGCATGGTTTCTGGCGCCTATGGTCACCAATCATCGGCGTGATCGCCGGAACCATCGTGTCCGTTATTTTTGGTCTTTACGATTTTGGGCGCATCGCTGACGCTGCATGGATTGGTTTGCCGACTTTCGCTTTACCTGGCTTTGATCTCAAATTCGACGTTGCGTTCTGGAGTTTGTTACCAGCGTTTCTTTTCATTACTGTTGTCTGTACAGTTCAAACAGTAAGTGGGTCGATCGCGATACAACGGGTTACGTGGAATGAATCTAGAGCGGTTGACTTTCGCTCGGTACAAGGGGCCGTTGCCGCAGATTCCGCTGGTAATTTACTAGGTTCTGTACTCGGTTCGATGCCTGTAGGTTTTCGACCCAACGGTACTTCGATGACCGAAATAACAGGCGTCGGGGCACGCAGCCTCGGTTTGATACTTGGTGCATCCTTGTTACTGCTAGCGTGTATACCAAAAGTCCTAGCGATCGTTCTCGCAATTCCCGGTCCAGTCGTAGCAACATTTACTACGATCGTCATGGCATCGATCTTCATCATTGGTGTGAAGATAGTCGCTCAGGACGGCGTAGATTACCGAAAAGGTGCAATCGTCGGGATCGCATTTTGGGTGGGCGTCGGGTTCGAATACGGATCGATCTTTCCCGAGTTTGTGGCAGGGCTAACAGGAAGTGTGCCGGTGAACGGAATGCTGGCGGGAGGTCTAGTTGCATTCTTAGCAACCGGTTTCATCGAAATAACGAAACCTCGACGTCAGAAACTAGAGGTGCCGTTTGATCGCGCAGCTTTAGCTGGAGTACGCAACTTTGTACTTGGTTTCTCCGAGAAATACGCTTGGGGGCAGTCGTTAGTTGCACGACTCGATGCTGTCAGCGAGGAAACGCTGTTAACACTTCTCGAGGAGCATGAAACGACACAGGGCGAAGATCCGCGACGCCTTCTCGTTGGCGTCACCAATGAAAAAGAGCGCGTCACACTTGAGTTCATCGCTTCGAGCGGCGAGGAAAACGTCCAAGATCGGATCGCAATGCTCGCGGATGCCAGCACCCTGGAATCCACCGAACGTGATCTATCGCTACGGTTACTTCGGCATCTAGCGTCGTCTGTGCGACATCAACAATATTTCGGAACGGACGTCATAACTGTCCACGTAGACCGTTCTTAAAACGAGCGAGACGCAAGGAATGTAAATCGATTGAAAAGAGTGATGTATCGAGAGTACCTGTATATACAAAACCACAGTGGTAATTGCCGATTTATCATGCACCGTTCGATAGTGCGTCTCTAATCAGCACACTTTACATATATCCCGCTGTAATGCGTCTTAAGCGCTATCGCTGACACCTATCCGCCTATCACAGATCGTATCTTCATCCAACGAAACGCGTATTTGAATTGGTCGTACGACAATCTCATTGTTATCGTTCGTTTTCAACGATGCGTTAATTTCAAAACATTAATTCTCATAGCGAGTATTACGATTCGAAACTTGGACACTGGAGTAAGAAAGGCTCTGAGAGTACGTAGCGCAACGAATGGTAGATCGATGGAAGAGGAGGCACGCGTTATTTTGCGCGACGCGCTATTACGAACGAATGAGACTCGTGATCTGGGTAGTATCTTTCGTAAGCATTTCGGTCCGACTCATGGCGTGGATCTCAAATTACCGAAGCGAGAACCCATTCCAGAACCACCGACGTTTGATTAGTTTGGCATGTATTTACTAGATCCCAATTCCCGGAGCTGATGCAAGTACATCCGGCTACCGAAATAAGCAAATGGGTGATTGGAACAACGGCAAACCTTTTTTGAATTCGGCAATTGGGGAAGCTGAGTTCAGATACGGCGCGGAGATACGACCTTCAGTTAAACGTCGCGACTCGTTAATGACCTAAATTGACCGCACGCTCCACGCGGCATTCGAAGATCGAATCTTGCCGTTCGACACGATAGCCGCTAAGTCTTATGCGTCGATAGCGGGTAGGCGTCGTTGCGCGGGTAGACCGATATTTTTACAAGACTGTCAAATTGCAGCCATTGCCGAGTCTCGAAATCTCGCTCTAGTCACGCGAAACTTCACACAGGTCGGTATCTCTCTTCCAAATCCGTGGGAACAATTCAGCGCATAACAATCCGACCAATCGAATCGAGATCTATAAACTCGTCGGCGACTATTCCTTAACCTGTTCGATGTGACCTCCGAACAACCAAACTGATCCGATAGACAGCGGCACTAAGCACGCACCGAGGATAAAGAAAGGAGCGTAAGAATCGGCCGTAATCACCGGTACAACGTTTGTCGTGATGAGCACACCGAGTATCGCGGCAGTCCCTCCAATTCCGGCTAACGTTCCTACTGACTTACCTGAGTAGAAATCACTTGGTAATGTCTGGATATTGCCCATGGACAGTTGAAATCCGAACAAAATCACAGCGATCAGCAAAACAGCAACCAGCGGCACAGCAGCATATGCAGACGCAATCAAGGTCGGAAACATGATCACGCCACCTAACGTGATCGTGAACTTTCTCGTACGATTCACACTCCAGTGTTTGGCGAAAAGATACTTCGCCAACCAACCGCCGAACAAACTCCCAGCTGCGGCGCCCGCATAAGGAACCCATGCGAACAAACCGATTTGTCGGATATCGAAATCGAATTGCGCTGCAAGGTAAAGTGGTAACCAAGTTACGAACAGCCACCAAACAGGATCTAAGAAGAAACGCGACAAAATGACCGACCAACTACGACGTTGCCGGACAAGAAAATCCCAAAACCCGGGCGCAAGCAATTCTGCGGAGCCGTCGGTTTCTTCGTCTTCCTCCGGTTTTTGGCCCGTGAGTATGTATTCCCGCTCTTCCTCGCTTAACCAGGGGTGCGACTCCGGTGGGGCTTTGTACAGTATCCACCAGGGGACAATCCAGATAAAACCGACCAAGCCGATTAGGACGAACGTACTCTGCCATCCAAATAGGATATATAGCCACGCGATTAGTGGAGCGGAAATTACTGCTCCAAGTGAAGCACCAGCATTGAAAATGCCTTGTGCTAACGCACGTTCCTTGATCGGGAACCACTCGGCGTTGTTCTTTGTTGCACCTGGCCAATTCCCCGCTTCACTTACACCCAGCATAAATCTAAAAATACTGAACGTGAACACGTTACGCGCGACCGCGTGAAGCATGATGGAAATGGACCAAACCGAAATAGCAAGCACGAATCCGAGCCGGGTACCGATCTTGTCAAAAATCTTGCCGAACAACGACTGTCCGATCGCATAGCCGACCATAAAGAACGATACGATTAACGCGTACTGGGCCGTGTCTAATCCCAAATCTTCCGAGATTTCCGGCCACATGATGGCAAGTGCTGTACGGTCGACATAGTTGATTACCGTTGCCAGCGCAACCAACCCGATTATGAACCATCGAAGGTTTTTCATGAGTTTCTTACTCGAAATAGAAATCGTTTCTTAGGGATCTGTACACGCCGAACAAAAATTTTTAATCGCCGCAGAACGCACCGTAAGCAACGCGAGAATCGAAAGCAAGCCATCGCCGACTTGACTAATTGGGTTCTTCGGTTCGTCGAAGCAGGTCTCGATGCCGCTCAAATCTGATTGCCCTCACCATCGAAAGCTGAAGCGTAGCCTCGCCACGTCAATGAGGTCCCATCTAAAACCAAAACATGCCTTGATTCTGCATCGCGATTCCGGGAGAACGCGACGTGAAAGATCGTGTTTTTCGTCGTTTCAAGCGTCAGGAGTTGCGAGACATCATTCTCAAAGAACTTAAGGTTTTTGATCGTTGGTCTGTTGTTGATCGTGAATTCAGCGGCGCCGTTGTATTCACCGTGTGATTCAAGGACGGATACGAACGTCGTTCGTTTTGCGTTATTAATCCTTCTGATAAATGTCTGCTGTGGTCTTAGATTGAAATTTGGATCGTTCGCACCGAGCTGCGCGAATAAAACCTGACTAGGTGAATCCGTAGATGTTATGACCGAATAGAAGCGATTGTCGGTCAACCACGTAAACAGAAACGTCTCACCTGACGCTAGTTCCTGCTTCGAACGAAGCCAAAGATGCTGAAAGCCATTCCTCTCACCTAATGGTCGTAACGTTTCAGCCTCGACCGATGTCGGCTGTTTGTTCGTCGCGATGTATTGCCCTTCAAAATGCACTGGGAGATCGAACTGATGTTCCGTGTTGCTTTCGACACTAAAAATGTCTACGACTAGATAACGTTCTTCTGCAATGTTCTCAACTAGCGCAAGCAGACGCTCCATTCTCACGTCTTGATATGGGTTTTCTGTGCGTGCGCGGACAAGGACGATTGGTCGATCCCTACGGAATTGCAGGACTTCGGGGTAATAACGATCCGCGACTTCGGCGTTCGCTTCGAAATGACTGGTTTCATCGACAACGAGCGTGTTGTGAGCAATGGTCTGCTTCGCCCAGGTTGTGTTCTCGGGTAGATAACGACCACCTTCCTTCTGTTCAATATTTAAGAATCGTGCGGAACCATAGTCGGACACGATCTCGTTGCCATTGTCGTAGTAAAGCCAATTCAAACGATCAAAGTGTCCATGACCAAACCCATGCGAAGTTGCCTTCAGTACAGCCGCCTGATCCGTTTTTCCGTAGTCGCCACGCAAGATTCCAAGTGCGCCGCGTGTCCCTTTCGGTCCGTCCCGAAACAGTCGTGGTATGTATTCGAAAGGTTCTGCATGACCAGCATCGATCGCTTGTGCCATTTTGAGACTATCAGCTGTTAAGACGAAACCATCTTGCGATTGAGCGATCGCTAACAGACTCGGATCCCCCGTCAGTGCGAACGCGATAGCGATCCCATACCGAAGTTCGACTGTATTCAACCCTTTGTCCTTGATTGCATCGTTCAGTGGGAAGAAAAGATCGTTGTAGGAGAGATCGACACATGCGTAGATCGCTGATAGTAGTACACCGTCTCGATGTTTGAATATTTGTAGTTCGGGTTGATTTGCATCGATAACTCGTGCAAACACGACGAAAGGCATCAATGCATACCGTTGGTAATACGGTCCTTCCGTGTAGTAACCATCAGGACTAAACAGATTGTCTATCAGCTGGTAAAAACCTGCAGACCCGTCCAGATTCGTGCCATTGAACGCGAGTTGAACATACCGTTCTTCATCTAAGACGTAGCCCGTCGTTCCAACGGCAGCAACCGCCCATGCCGCGTGGTTGTGAATTCTGTTAAAGGTGTCAGGTGACCCCGTAGAAAGGAAATCGGCTAATGGGCGAAACAAACCGAGCTCGATCGTCTCCTGCTCCGCTTCGGAAAGCGCACTGCGAATGGCATCGTATCCCTGAATGGCGTAGACGAGCCAAACTGCCTCATTTAAAACCTGCCAGAACATCCGGCCGGGATAGTTCGACCGTTTCACGGGATGCTCCGCTAAATTAGGATACAACGCTGCGTACGACAACAGCAACTGTTTAGCATCGTTCGCATAGCGTTTATCACCCGTAAAGAGCGACAGGAGACCTGCTTCGTAGATTGCGATGCCGTTCTTCTTATGCTGTTCGTGCGTATACCCACCTCCAGGATCTCGTGGCACTGGTACATCGGGCGAAAAGGCAAAGTACTCGTCAATTCGCTTTCGAGTCTCGTTAAGGTACCGTACGAAACTCGGTGAAGACGCGACAGCAGATCGAATTTCTACTAAATCCTCAACATTAATCTGTGTTCTAGGGTTTGCGACAACATTCGAATAAGCGATAACAGTCGCTAAAACAAGAACCGTTACTAGGCGTCGATTAATTACTATCGGCATGCTTACTCAGATCGCTCAAACGGCCCGATCACCGGAGACGACGTACCTACGAAGCGGTTGTCGGTAACTTGCGTTTTCGGTTCGCCGACCGTTTCGATGACTCGAATAGGCGCGCTATTTGCGAATTCGTTTCTACGAATGCTTGTAGACTGCGCGCCGTGCAACCAAATCGATCCATTCGTCCTATTCCGTTTGCCACGCCCAACCGAATCAAATGCGTTACCTGCGACCAAAACGTGCGGTCCGAACGTACTCTCATCCGTGCCGCCACGGTAAATACTCACTACGCTACCGTCGATGTTCCTGAACGACGAACCAGTGATACCTGCGTATTCGACGTTGTAAATCCCCAAGTCATCGTTTTCTTGATCCATTTGTAGTACGTGACCGGTTATGTTTTCGAAGTGCGAATCGACGATCATCACTAAATCGGCGAACGTGTGTTTCGTCAGCGAAAACACATTGAATGAATGATTAACGTTCAAGTCTCGTATAGTCGAGGAATCGATAACTAAGGCATAGTTGCTTAACATCGAATGACGACGTGTGCGAATCAGTGAGTTACCCGCCATATCAGGTGCAAGATGCCCAGACAACGTCAGACCTTTGAGCCTCAAACTACCGCCGTCACTCAACTCGAACAACGAACTTCGCTCAAACCGGATCTCGGGCACCATGTCGGGCATTGCTTCAAAGGTATACGGACGGTCGATCACAAGCGTAGATGACTCAAGATAGCTGCCGCCCCATAGCACGAACCTACCGCCAAGTTTTGAGCGCACCAATGCTTGCGATAACACGTCTTCACCGGGTTGTAGGAAGACGACATCACCACGATCGAAGCCGGGAAAAAACGAAGGTGTCGGGTTCCACGTTAGGTCCTCTGCAGTAGCTATATCTTCAGAAGCTTCATTTTTAGTACTTTGTGCGAATTCGTAGACCTCGCCCAGTTTAGGTTTGGGATACCAGGTTGGTCCCGTCTCGTCCTTCGGTACGACGCTCAGTTTGGTATCAACACCGACATCACGCAGGTTTTCGTCATCGGGATACAAGAGTCCGTTCTTTCCCATGCGCATCGTGAAATCCGTTGTCTTAAAACCACGATGTAACGCGGTTTTCGGGCGGACATTCGTGACGTTTTCAAGCAACTCGATCCCACTGATATCGTCGTGTATTGAGACGATGTCCTTACCGATCGTGTTGTAAAGAAGATTTCGTCGAAACGTTGTGCTGATCGGTGGAGCAGAACGCTCCGCATCAGCACCGGCAGCCAGTTCGACATGGTGGCTACTGATGATTGAGTTGTTCTCGATCGTCGAGTCTTCAACCTGGTGATATCGATTAATTGGCGAATTCGGCACACCATTCATGATCACCAAAGCGCCGCCGAACCGGTGTCCCGTTAAACCTGATAGATAGTTATTGCGAACCAACTGACGTTTGTTAATGACTCGAATACCGCCCGTGTGAGCCACTTGGTTGCCAAGAAAGACGTTGTTTTCAATAACGTTGTCGTTGCCATGTCGGAGCGTTAAAGTGCCTTGCGATTCGAAGAACACATTGTTCACGAACCGATTGCTTCCGGATTTATTAGAAACAATCTCCACCTCACCATTACATCGGTCGAAGTAGTTCGATTCAACAACCGTGAACGAATTCGACATGGAGTAATGACTCGTCCCGATTCTCAGCGTTTCGCCGCCATTCGAACCAAGTATTGGACGATGTCCGAAGTAGTTATGGTCGATTCGATGGTGGTTTTCCTGGCTTGCTGGCGAGTCCAAGCGAACCGCCATCGTCACACCCTTGTTGCTCTTCCCCGCAAGGTAGTTGTGGTCGAATCGGTTGTGTTTGCCATACATCATCACCCAAAAATCCGTTTCGTGTCGTTCAGGATTGTTAAAGTGATCGATCACGATTTCGGTGATGCGAGAATGGTTGGCAAGCTTCTCTTTTGATCGGCGGAACGAAACAACGGTATTGGTAGGTGTGTAACCGTCCTTAAACACCAACCCGCTTACGACTACGTGTTCCCCTGCAATCCTTAGGTTGGATTTCCCAGAAATAACAACCTCGCCTTTATTTTGGGCGGTAAGCGTGATCGGCGCATCAGGTGTTCCTTTACCCTCGAAAACGATTTCGAAATCTCGCCATACACCGTCGGCGAGAACGATCGTATCGCCAGGTTTGAGATCCTCTGTCGCCGTAAGAAACTCGTTCTGATTCGTGACAAGCGTTTCACCCATCAAGCCTGTTGCTAAGATCAAGCAAACTGATGCTGAATATTGTTTTAGAAAAAACGAATTTGAATGCTCAGTTCGGGTCGACGTGTTTAACCATTGCTTACGAAAGTACTCGAATTCCATATTTATGTTTGGATTAGGCTATTCTGTTACTGCGTCTTGATGTATCGATCGAACCGCTGGATTCATTAGAAAGCGTTGCCGCTCCTCGTCTGCTTGCCTTCGCGCCGCTTCAATCGCTTGGGCAGTCGAAACGTCCAACATCGACTCTAGAAGTCGAAAGAAATGGGCGCGCATCGCAATACGTGCCTGCATCGGATCTCGACGTTTAAGCGCATTCAAAATATCTAAGTGTTCCTTTCCTCTGGGACCCGTGTCCTGTAGGCAAACTGCGCTATATACCCGCTTCACTGATTCGACTTCATTTCGTATGCGCCAGAACATTCTGACCGTATGTAGTATCGCGGCGTTGCGAGATGCGGTCGCGATGACCAAATGGAAGTCTCGATCAGCGACATCTGCGGCCGTTTCGTGATCAGGTAACGATTGGTTCATCACAGCGATGCACTGCTCGAGTTCCGACAGTTCTCGATCAGTTATGTGAACCGCGGCTAACGCTGCCGCTTCAGACTCGAGCAATGACCGCGCTTCCGTTAGTTCTAATGCGGTGATATCTGGCAGCACTTCGTCGGAGCGAGAGCTAGAGGCTTGTCCTACCACGTACGCACCTGACCCCGACTTGACTTCGACTATTCCTAATGCTTGCAGTTCCGCCTCGGCTTGACGAATCGTTGCGCGGCTGACACCGAAAGATTCTGCTAACTCTCTTTCCGTGGGTAAGCGAGATCCGGCGTCGAGTTCGTTACACTCAATAAGTGTTCGGATCCGCGTAGCAATGTCTTGGTATTTCTTCAATGCTCGAACGTCAATCTGATATTCATGTTTCTAATCCACCGTTACGCTTCGATGAGATTAACATTCATGGTAGGGCTCCGTCGCGAACGCAGGATCACGGTTCGGATGTGAGAAACGTTCACGACTGGAGCCTTTGAATCTAATCTACATCTTGACCCTGAACCCGAGAAACATTCGTGGGCCGTAGCTGTTCAGCTCCGTGAGGTAGCCACGGATAGGAATGAACTGTGTTTTAGGTTCGTCGAGCAGATTGATTGCCTCGAATCTGAACGTAATCTTGTCCGACACCTTGTACGTCACGCGAGCCTCTAAAACCTCGTTGTCCCCTACATAGCGAATAAGGCCTGGCGAACTGATAAACTGCTGAAAGTACTCCGTTCGGTTCTTGTAGATCAACTGCAGGTCCAGGTTTCCGATGTCGTAGTAAAGTTGAGACGACACCACGCGTTCTGAAAAGCCGAACAGGTTGGCTGGTTGGACAATCCCTACGCGTTCAGATACTACATTGCCTGCTTCATCAAGCACACGTGACGCGCCAAAGTTCTGATCCTCGAATTCGAAGTCAGAATCCGCGAGGTTCATACTGATTTTCGTACCTAGTCCACTCAAGAATCCTGGCAGGTAGTTGAACGAATGGGCTAACGTCATTTCAACTCCGGTGAGCGTACTCTCTTCCTCATCAGTACGAGACGTCGTCACATCCGCCGCGAAATCCTGTCCGTCGATCGTGAAATTCTCAACACGTTGTGCGTTTTCGAAACCACCGAGGAACCGTTTGTAATACGCACCTACCGCGAAAATCGAATCTTCGTTTGGATACCACTCGACCGCGAAATCCAAATTCCAAGATGTCAGCGGAAGTAGATCAGGGTTACCCGAGGCGTTTGCGGTCCCGACCAAATCCGCAATCGAAGTAGCATCATCGTCGTCAACTGTTAGACGCCTACCAAATCCGAGATCCGCTGGATCTGGACGTGACAAACCGCGGAAAACACCCGCTCTGACGAGTATGTCGTCGCTCCAGTCCATCACCATCGTGACGCTTGGGAGCAACTCGGTATACCTTGATCCACCAACAACTTCTGTAAACGAACCTGAATCTTCGTTGACCGTGATTGTGTCATCTTCATTCCGCGTTGTTGTGAAAATCGTGCGCAATCCAGTCGAGTCGACATCCGTACTTACAACACGAACACCGAAATTGCCGCGCACGGGACGACCAGAAAACTCCGTTTCGTAGTTTGCTTGGAGGTAACCGGCGAGTGTGTTCTCCTCGACGTCGACGTTTTGAACCGATGGCTGTGGTGACGGCCATGGTGGTACAACACCACCAACAAACTCTCGAACAAGGCAGAGAGGATCGAACGTCGCCCAGGTGTCGCCTGTACCCGAACTAATGACGTTCCCGTTCTCGTCTACGTTTGTAATGAGCGTTTGGCCATTTGCAGGTTCAGAAAGGAATCCATTCTCGGGAAATACTTCATTGCGACACGCCAAACTTGCCCCTTCAATCGCAGCATCAGCGAACGTTCGTTGATCCCGAACACGAGGGAAACTCGTGTATGTAAGCGACGAATAGCGTAATCCGCCTTCTACGCTAGTCAATGCACCCGAATCCAAGTCGTAATCAAAGTCACCACGTAGTGCTTTAATCGAATTGTCACGTGCTTGATTGAGGTCAATTCGTGTTCGCGCAGAATCCGCAAACAAATCATGATTCGTGACGTCGAAATTTCGAATTCTTACGGTCATGACCTTCGACGGTGAGCCTCGCAGTGTATACCAAGCTCTTGGTCGGTCAGTATCGGCGGGGACATCGTTGCCAAAGATATCGTTGTCCTCCGACTGCAATCGCGTCTGGAGAATGTGTTCTCGACGCGATGTATCGGAGAACGAGAGATCAAACGAAATATCCAGACGATCATTCACGGGATGTGCTACGCTAATGCCACTACCGATGTATTCTTCCAAACGCTCTTGATATTGGCTATGTGTCTCTACACGTCCTTCGTTGATGAAGCCACCGACTGCGCCATCAGTCCCGAAAACTAGACTGTCAGCGGTGAGTCCACTCGTCATGCGTCGATGCTCTGCAAAAACTAGGTCATTTCGGATTTCCGAAAATACGCGATCGGAATACTGGAAATCGAAGTTAATGTCAGTACCCGCATTCGTTTGATACTGAAGTGCGGTGAACACAGACTCGCGATCGTCATCTGTAATGTTCTGACGATACGAGCGTGAGCTCGGCACGAAAATGAACCGGGCATTCGCATCAGGAGCGACGCCTGTTGCGGGATCGACGACTAAATTCAGATTGCCGGATCCGCTGTCGCAATTTCCGCTTGAACTTCGATACACACCACCAGATACATTAGGGTCATTGCGACAATCCCTATAGCCACTGCTTGATCGGTACTCCTGTTCGGGATTCGTCGTTACGTTAGACTGCACGCCGAATGAAAAACCGAAACGATTGCCGTCGTCCAAGTCGAACTGATCAATGTAACTAAGCGTGATACGTCTGCCGATATCTGTTTCAGCGATGTTGATATTGCTGTTATCTGGATTACGATTGAATTTCACATCAGATTGGAATCGCTGCTTACCATATTCGAGCGGTTTCAACGTTGCAAGTGAGATCTGCCCCGATACACCCCCTTCGATCAAGCTCGCGTTCTGAGTCTTATAGATTTGCAGCTTGTTGAAGAGTTCAGATGGGAACTGGCTGAAATTGACCGATCGGTCGCCACTGCCGTTCGTCGCTTCCCTACCATTGATCGTCGTAGCACCAAGAAACGGTCCCATCCCGCGGATGGATATTTCCGTCGCGCCACCTTGTTCGCGATGAGAAGCAGCACTCGTTAACGTTTCAAGCGCTTCGCCGATGGACAGAGCGGGGATGTCACCGATGTCATCTGCAGACAGGGCTTCGACGATTTGGTCTGAATTCCGCTTAACAGCGATCGAATTCTGAATCGTCGCTCGCGAACCGGTGACGACAATTTCTTCAATCACCTCCTCTTCCGCCACTTCCTCCTCCTGTGCGAATACAGAAACAGACGACGTTAACGAAAGCGACAATGCCCCTAGAACGACAATGGACCATTGGCTAAATGAGTTCAGCTTAGGACGGAGATTGGACCGACCTCGCGCGTATCTCCCCATAGGAAATCCCCTAGCACAAGTTTCTAGACCAAGTTATATACCAAAATGAGTAAATTGTCGACCAATTTCAGCCAAATTCACCTAAATTGGTTCGACCAAAAGACTCATATTCAAGAGATTCGCGTTCGTTATCCGCAGATTTGGATCGTTCTAAGACGCTCGTTTGGCTTAGATTTCAGGATCGAACCCAATAGTTGAGGTCGTACCGTTGACGTTCTGCGTTGCTGTTCTTGTCGTTGGAGTTTTAGATCAATTCAGAATTTGGTCACCATCTGATCGTTCGGGTAGCTGTGCAAGATTCCGATCGATCATCGCGATGGTCGATTCATCGCTTAGAAAACCCCTAGCGATCTTTAGTTCGGACCTCGCCGCGCCATAGTCGCCCATCGACGCCCAGGCTTCAGCACGTTTAAAGTGAGGAAACCAATCATCAGGTTCGATTAATTCCATATAGTCCACAAACTCCAAACGTCGTACTACATCGCCTTTTGCCGACGCGACCTCCTGAAGATTATTGAACATGCGTTTCAAGATATCTGAGTTACTCGCTAATTCGGGTCTGTCAGGCACATCAATGTTGCGTTTTTTTAAGTTTGACGTGAATTCTTCATAGTTCAGAATACTAAAGTCGATCGGATTCACGATCGTATCATCGACCTGTGCTAGAAACACTCCTGGAAAGTTCACGCCATGGCTGGTCAAACTGAGGTGAGCAGTTACGCCGAGAATGATCGCGACGTATGTGATCGGAATTCCTTCCTTCGACGCTAATACATGCGCTATATCACTATTAACGTATTCGTGGAAGTTATCCTCATCAACACGTTTAAATCCCTCGTCGTGAAATACCTTCAGCATCGCTTCGACAGACTCTCCGCGCTTCTGGATCTCCTCCGCGAGGTAGAGCAAACGCGAATCAACATCCGCCAGATCAGAATCCGGATTCAACACACGAGAAACCGCTTTCGCGCCGAGCAACAGATCTTCACTACCCGCTTCGACGCACTGAAGTAGCTCTTTGGAGTATGGGAGGGATTGAGTCATCGCCTATGCGCCAAGCAAGACTGATGGTGCGTGATGCGAACTCTTTAAGGCGAGTTGGCACGCGTTATTTCTATTATCACCGTATTCCAATCTAAGTCCATGAAGGCAATGCACCAAGCTCACCTGACGCCGTATACATGAGAGATTCATTTCGTAATTAGACGTTCATCGACGTTTGTCGAGTAAATCAAAGTCTCGTTACTTGAACGTTAGGTACGTGAAGCGATCATCTTGACGTGCTGCTATGGTCCTACTAACTCACATTACTCCTTTCCACTATGCTCTGATGGAAGCAATGGAAAAACGTTTTCGATCATATGACAGAGAACCGGTTCAACGTAACTACGCGGGATTGACATAACCCGATATTCCTACAGGACCTCTGAAATGAACGAGGGAAGAATTAGTGAATGAAGATCGATCGGAAATCGAGTTCGCGATATTTTCAGCTCGAAAGATTGTCGACGAAGCGGTCTTTAGGCGCATATGTAGTTCTGCGTGGTTTTCACACTCATTACACGGTTCCGTGGTGAACACGAAGCACTCGAGTCGGGAGTATTCCGATCCCGACCTGTCCAGATATCGGGAACTGACTACATGCCTCCCAACCCCTCGGATCTAAAAGACCGATTCGATACATTGATTACGCGCGCAGCCGCTTCAAGCAATCCCCTTGAACAAGCAATCGATGTGTTTTTGGAATGTTCACGCAGCCAGTTCTTCTTTGACTGCAACAAGCGTATGGGTCAGTTTCTGATGAACGGAATACTTCTGTCGAACGGTCACCATATTGTGACGATTCCAGCCATAAAAAAACAGCAATACGACCAATATATGCTGAGCTACTACGATTCAGGAGATGCGGAAGCAATCAGCCAGTTTATAGAGCAATGCCAGATTAGCCTGGCAGAGGGACTGGAGAGATCATCGAAACGCGGATCCATAAAGGATTAATAAGATGTTTCGACCGAGAACCCACCGAATGATCTCTATCGCCTGCATACCCATCTAGAATGCTAGCAATCCTCGCTCACTCGTACAGCTAAACGAATTACCCGACACACGTCGTTCCGATATTGGGTATTGAGACACCTCCCCACGAAGTGAATATCGCAACGCTTTTGTGAAGACGAGAGCGATCAGTCCATTCGTCTATCTAGCGATAGGAAGCCGCTCGTCCGAGTACGCACTGAATAAAATCCAAGCGACAGAAGTGTGTGAATGCTGATTGACGCTCACGTATCAAACTGATCTACTTTAACCATAGTTTCTCGGTCGCAAAACAATGCCTGCACTCGACGGAATCCGTATTCTCGACATGACGCAATACGAGGCTGGGACCTCGTGCACACAAGCGCTCGCGTGGCTTGGTGCGGATGTAGTCAAGATCGAACCACCCGAATATGGCGATCCCGGAAGAGGCGTCGGTCGAACGTCAAATATCGACTATTCACAGTATTTCTGCGCTTGGAATGCAAATAAGCGCAGTGTCGCACTGAACCTGAGAAGCGAACGTGGTCGCAAGCTTTTGCTGCAGTTGGCTCGGAACTTTGATGTATTTGTGGAAAACTACGGTCCCGGCGTCACGGAAAAGCTCGATATCGGGTACGACGTGTTAAGTAAAGTCAATCCCACGATCATTTACGCAAGGATCAAAGGATTCGGCGTAGACGGACCTTATTCCGGATTTCGATGTATGGACATGATTGCGCAAGCTGCAGCTGGCGCGTTTTCCATCACCGGAGAAGCCGATGGACCGCCTATGATGCCTGGTCCAACCACGGGAGACTCCGGTACGGGAGTACAGGCTGCGATGGCCATTCTTGCTGCATATATTCAGCGACAACGAACCGGTGAAGGCCAGGAAATCGAGTTGTCGATGCAGGAGGCTATGGCCTATTACGTCCGAACTCGAGCATACATCGGTTCAGCATGGGGTACTAAAGCAACACAGCGTAGCGGCAATGCCGGTGGTCTACCACCAGTGAACATATACCCGTGTAAACCGTTTGGACCCAATGATTACATCTATTTAATGCCAGTTAATGCAGGACATTGGGACGCCCTCTGTGCGGGTATGGACCGACCGGATTTACTCGTCGATCCGCGCTTCGAAGACATGCGGTCGCGGATCCAAAATGGCGCGGAACTCTATGCCGAAATCACGGATTGGTGTAGTACTCGAACGAAGTACGAAGCTATGGAAGCGATCGCGGGCGCTGGTGTACCGTGTTCAGCATGTTTAGACACCGCGGAACTACACCATGACAAACACCTGAAAGCACGTGGGTTCATTCACGAGTTGGAATTACCTGTACATGGCAAGGTACCTATGCTCGGATTTGCGCCACGTCTTTCAAAGTCTGATTTTGAAATGACCCGACCACCCCATCTAGGAGAACATACCAACGACGTTTTGGCCGAGGAACTTGGACTTGGCGACGCGGAACTGGACGCGCTTCGAACGGATGGATCAATAGGAGATCCGACACGTTTCACCTAGATCGAGATGTTCTTGACTGAACACCGAAGGTTAATCGCATGGTCGTGTTTCGGATTTTTCGCGCTCCTTGCACCATCGGGGCAAGCACAATCTGAATTAAAACTCGAAGAAGTGATCGTAACCGCTGAGAAGCGCGATGCCAGTCTTCAAGAAACTTCACAATCCGTCACGGTGATGAGCGGCGTCGACCTAGACCAATATAGCGTCAGCTCAATGGCCGACTTGAATGCACTCGTACCCGGCTTGAATGTCGTAAAGAACGAAGGCACACAATTGGTCATGTCGATGCGGGGTGTCGGAAACGAAGCCAACCAGAACGTGATCGCGAGCCCGGCAGTCTCGTATCACGTTGATGGTGTTTATATGGCTTCTCCTCACGTCATGCAGGCCAAACTCCTTGATATCGAACGCCTGGAAGTCATCCGCGGTCCTCAGGGTACTTTATTCGGTCAAAACTCGACCGGTGGCGCGATTAACGTAGTCACCACGCAACCAAGCTTCGAAGAAAGCGGGGGCGACCTCGGCATTGAAATCGGTTCGTACGACAGATTGAGGACACAAGGGGTCTATAGCGTTCCTCTCTCGCTAAACGCAGCTTTACGCTTGTCCATTGCGACAGACCATCACGCCGGATTTAGCAAAAATATCACGCTAAATCAAGAACTTGATGACGGAAGGAACGTCGCGGTGCGAGGACGTCTCTTTATCGAACCGACTGAGCTTTTGACGATAGACATCGCACTTCAAATCGCTACGAATGATCGCAATGGACCGGCTCAAAAGGGAATCCTCGACCCTACGCCTGACCCTCGAGAATTAGCACAGGACTTTCCACAGATCTGGGAGCTTGAAGCGACATTTGCGAGCGCAACGATTGAGTATGAGTTGGATGACTACGTCTTTAAATCCGTATCAAGCATTCAAAATGACACACTTGACCTCATAAAGGATAACGACCGACACGATCTGGATACACTGCCACCCTTCACTATTCTGCCGGCGGCGTACGATCCGTGGCACAATAATCAAAATACTATCACGCAAGAATTTCTTCTCGCGTCAACTACTCCACTATTCGACTCGATCGACTGGATCGCTGGCTATTTCTACTTTCAAACTGATGTTGCGATCATCCTTGAAGAGTTCATTGACTTTGGATCCGATGGCGTATTTGATCCGTTTACCGTCGAAGAGGTACGTGCATTCGCTTTGGGTGACTATGGCTTTATCACCGATGCTGACCGACAACGACGCGCTCATTCCATCTTCGTTGAAGGAAACTACAACGTCAACGAGCGCACACGTGTGATTACCGGTCTTCGACTCTCGCAAGACGGAGTAGAAAGCTCGATCAGTAACTTCTATGGTCGAAGCGGCGTCGATACGCAATCAACATCAAGCGAAACACTCACAGGTCGATTCTCCTTTGAACGTGATCTCGGCGATCTGTCAATGCTGTATCTTTCATTGGTACGAGGTTACAAACCGGCGGGTAGCAATCTCACGTTCGGGCGAGAGAACGAGATCGCACCCATCGTCGTGCTTCCGACCTATGAGAAAGAAACGGTGAACACCATCGAAGTCGGATTGAAGTCAGATTTCCTCGACCGCCGTGTTCGCTTGAACGCCGCGATTTTCCAATACGGCTACCGCAATCTTCAATATCAAGCGACAGACCCTGAAGTTTTTGAAGGCGGAGTCAACAATATTCCTGACTCTCAAATCACCGGAGCAGAATTCGAGATGATTGCGTTACTGACAGATCATCTCGATATCGACCTACGGATTTCAATGCTGGATACAGCAATCACGAGCCATCATCGTTCGCTGGACAACGTCGCTTCAGATGCAACAACAAACGCGCTATTAGCTCAGGGTTTTGCGCTTTTTGGACCCGAAATCCAACGCGCTCGTGCAGAGAATATCGTCGACGTGTTTGGCAATGAGCTCGCCAAATCCCCACGATCGACCGTCAGTTTTGGCGTAAACTACGAACGAGCGTTGTTCGATATTGGGCAACTGCTCGTATCGGTCCAATTGAACTATCGCGGTTCTTACCAGTATCGCATTTTCAATAACCCGAATACTGATTTCGTGCCGGAATACACCACGGTAAACGCGATTGCACGCTTCGAACCTACAGTGGGTAACTGGCACGTCACGCTTCGAGTTATCAACGCAACAGACATGGCTGGCGTCAATGCTCGTTTCACCGATGTATTCGGTGTAGGCGCAAGTTCGGAGGAGCTGATTCCTCCTCGACAATTCCTGCTTGGTTTCGGTTTATCGTTCTAGTTCGTCTTTCGATGAAGTAAGCGCAGGATCTAGGAAGAGCATCGTCTCCGGTGGGGCGCGCGGCCTTCAAAGCCGTTGAGACCTCTAATCGAGGTCTGGTGGGTTCGACTCCTACCTCTTCCGCCAACCACGATTCACCTCTACGATGTTCTCAACTGTTTAGAGTAGATTAGAAATAGTGTTAATAATCAATAAGTTATGTCATATTGTTCATGATTAAACGTTGGATTGCCATCACCAAATTAGTATGGAGAGAAGAATAGTGGTACTCAGCCGGAAGTTCTTGATTCGTCGCGTTAGTCCGCCTCGAGACGTACTAAAGATATCCTTTGATAGTCATCGCGCTCGAAAAGCACGCCGACGCGACTATCAGACATAATGGCAATCGACGAGTATGCGGCGGAACCTTCATAGATGAGCATTTCGTCATTCCATGATTCGCCGTTATCAGTACTGAAGCGAAGCGTTAGGTACTTTCGTTCGGTCGACGCAGGGTTTAGGAAGAGGAACCGCCCACTTGCTACATTACTACTCTGACGATCATCCCGGACCATACTCGCTTGGCAAACCGGCTCGATTAGCGTTTCATCCAGTTCTGGCGGCGACCAGGACACGCCTCCATCGTTGCTCACCGACACAGCGCGACGGTTGCGACCAGCATAAGATCGCATATTGAGCATCAACGAACCGTTTGCTTTTTCAACGACGGTCGACTCATTGGTCGCAGGACCTGCTATACCTCCCAAAATCCACGTTTCACCCCTGTCGTCAGAGTAAAACACGTGCGAACGGTAGTAGTGCGCGGTATCCGAACCGGTGTCGGAGTGATTGGCAGGCACCACGATGCGGCCCGCAAACTCTCCACTCGTCATTTGAATCGCGTTGCCAGGTCCAGTCGCATACCATCCCCACTGCGGTTGACGCATATCGGGTAGCTCCCGTACTGGAGCCCAACTTCGCCCATCGTCATCGCTGTAGGTTACGTAAGGCCGACGAGGTTCTGCACTCCTCCCCGCGATGATGTCACGTTCATTATCCGAGCCTAGGTTCCAAGTCATCGGTAACCAGATACGTCCGGTGTCTCGATCTACAACCGGTGCCGGGTTCCCGCAAGTGTTTTCGCCATCGTCCCACACAGTTGAGATCTCACTCCAGCTATCGCCGCCATCAGTACTGCGGCGCACCACCAAATCGATATCCCCAGCATCGCCTCGTCCATTGCGACGTGCTTCAGCAAACGCAAGCAAGGTTCCGGATTTAGTAACAACCAACGCTGGAATTCGATAGGTATGCGCACCTAATCCAGAGCTGAATAAATCCAACATCGATCGTCCTCTCAAGCCTCGATACTACGAACCTTCAAGTACCCGCAGAATGCGCCTGACAATTGGAGCTATCGGAACGCGAAACGTATAGACAAACCCAAGCTACGTGCCTTCATCGCGGCTCGCGTTGGAGCAATATCGAGCGGTAACGTGGGTCGACTACCGTCCCGCCACTCCACCCGACCGAATCCCCGGCCGGTACGAATGTCGCCTTTATCCAGATAGCGCCAATCCAAATCTAATTTCATGCGTGGTGTTATTTCGATCGCGATGCCGATCGTCCCAAGCCAGGCAAAATCAGAATGGGTGTTCGCTCTGACGGTGGTGACTTTGTTTGGAAATGACATGACTGTCTCACCAATTTTTGTACGTACGGCGCCGAAGCCGATTCCTACGAAGGGCACTACTTGAACATCGCCTACCACATCGATCGTGGGTAAATCAGCGTACATCGACGTCAATGCGACTAGCGTTGAAACTTCTGCTTCTACAGTCTGCAGTTCGTCCGGTTGAAGGAAGTTCGTATCTCCTCGAAACAGATGCGGTGATTGATAACCCAAGAGTGACTCCAACCGCAGCCGAGAGGTCACGGAACGACCGATTCCTATTTCCGAAGATTGAGCTGTTGCTAGGTTCCCAACGGTACGATACGGGTGCCCGTCTCCGCCTATTCCACAACCGTACAACGCAATTGGAGATTCACTTGAACAATTCAGATCGGTGAATGTGACTTCTGACGCCAGCGTTGTCGCGAAACGAACTTTGGTGTACCACTCAGAATCTACTTCAGCCGTTACACGTAGCGATGCAACTGCGAGTAGAAGAACAGCTAGAACGAATCGGCAAGCGCGGTCACGAACACCCCTTGCACCTTTTCGCGGTGCTGAGGTGGACGCAAAGCTGAATGACCAGTCGCTGCGGCCTACTATGCTGATCGAAACTCCTGATCCCGCAGTCTGTCACCAATCCGTTCGATAGCGCGACGTGATTCTCTTCGATCTCGAACGTAGGGATACAATAAAACTGATACGCGCCGTGTTTCAGCAAAGACACCAGATATTCGTGTCACGTTTGCTCTTAATCAGTGCATTGCTCCAGATTGTAGGACTCGTTTCTGCCTCGAGTAGCTTCAATTTCATACCTTCGCCCTGACTCATTCGTTTTCGTGTAGATTCTCTCAGTCGCGCCATTTACTCCGTCAAATGACAAACTCTGTCGTCATGCCTTATGCATGCAAATCCCTTACTAATAACCAACTTTCCTTCACCGTCTAGAACTTGAAACGAAACTACATTGTCATTCAAACTGCATTGCAGAGTCAGCGTATTTGGCATCAACACGTACCCAGAGAACCTACATCCCAAGCGGGAGATGCATGATGGTTCCCCAGACGCATAGTTCTTAACGATCTGACTTACGGCTAGAGCGAGCGTTGCAGTACCGTGCAGAATGATGTCAGGTAGTCCTGCACTTAACGCAATCGCTCGGTCCGTATGAATCGGGTTCCAAATCCGAGCACACTCGGTGTATACGTGCGCGGCGCCGGCTGGAACCTCAATCGCGCTTTCTAATATAGGATCCACCAGTTTGGAATCTGGCGTCGTTGGCATCTCATCCGAACTGAGGTCGGGACCTTCGACGCGAACACCACGATAAACCGCCGTCTGATAGCTGCGCACCACTAATTCACCAGTATTTACATCAAGTGTGTCGAATCGGACGATTGAAGCGCCACCTGATGCTCGAGTGCGTACCCCTAACAATGTTGCTTGAGTTGTTAACCGATCTCCCGCCCTTATTGGTCGGTGGAGATGTATGTCGTGAGCACTATGAACGGCTCGCGCAGACTCTTCACGAGTTGGGTGTAAAACATCGGGTTGATTTGCAAATGCTGTACTGAGCGTCCACTCGAGACAAACCGGAAACACTGGATGAGCCAGAACCGTGTGCTCATGCGTGTCCAAATAGAACGGGTTCAGGTCATTGAGTGATGCCGCATATGCCATTAACCAGCGTGCATCTATGTCCTGTGTTACAGCATCGGTACTAATGCCGACGTTCGCTGAGTGAAGTGGCATATACCAACTCCTACACTCTATTCCTGATGCCGTTCTCCAGCAATTCTGCACACACTACGTCCTCAACGCAGGTAATAACACGCTACTAGTGCAATCCCATATGCAGTTTCCAAAGCAAGATACAAAATATCCGAAGGGACTGCGAAGATTGCTCACAACGCTAAGGAATTCCGTTCAAAAAGTCTGTTCACGCAGAGAAAGATTCGCCTATTCGAGCCTATTCGAGCCTATTCGAGCCTATTCGCTCGATTTTCGATTTAGTCGGACGTAATTGGTTGCGCGTCGAAAGTCGCTGCGTCGCCAAGTAACCAACTACTAGCTTCCATCTTTAATCGACACGTAATCACTGCATCCATCAGAAACAGATAACACATCGAAAGCGTTCGGTGCCAAAGCTACTTTCACCTAGTGATTCAATCTCAAAACCGCACGCTCTGTAAAAACCGAGTGCATCGTCGTCAGTTTCCGCTTCTGCTTGTTCAAAGTTCAGCTCATCTCGAATGAATTCGATGAGTCTCTGCCCGAAGCCCTGACCTCTAAAACGATGGGCTACTGCAATATGCGTGATCGTGCACCGGAATCGACGATGTGCATCTACACGTAGAACACCTACCAGGTGCACTATGGAAACTAGCGATATACAGTCTGGGGAATTCATCCCTCGTACACGACTCAATAAGCTCCTTAAGCGTAGTGTCAGTTGGAGTTCCGACGGACTCAGCAAGCACCTCTGCCACTTCATGCTCTGGATACGCGCTCGACGAATAACGGGAGATATGAAGCTGTCGAGTCAACGAAATAGAGTCCGTCGGATTGTCGCTCTCTTCAAATTGAACCCGTGAACGCAATTGCTCAGAGTTGATTGCTCTATAAACGGTTTCTCGAAGCGCAAGCTGAAATTCATTCTTACAAGGGAGCTTGTTCAATTTCAATCGATTTGATACGCTGAATGACTCCATGGTTTCAGACTTGGGAGCCAGCGGCGTACGTGGTCGCAGTACGCTACATATGAAACGCCAAATCTACGAGAAAGGCGAGGTTCCTCGTACAACCGTATAAACAGATGGAAGACGATCCACCACGCAGTTCCATATAAGAACAGCAGACTATTCCCGAGCAGCAATCCCTCGCCTACCACGATCGTGAGAAACGCAATGTACATCGGATTTCTCACGAACCGGTAAAGACCAGATGCGACGAGTATCTCCGTCTCTGCTACTGGGGCGGGGGTGCCTCGCCCTTCCAAGGCGAATCGACCGAAACAATCGAATAGGCACGATAACCCAATCAAAATCGTACCGATCCCGATGAACTTCGTATCGAAAAGACCAAGCAAAGGTTGGTTTATGGACCACCCGAACAACAAAAATGGAAGTACGCCAGCCGCGACAAAAGGTGCAACAAAGAAGAATAGGATCGATCCTGCAATTGCACGAGATCGACCACCGCTTGCGAACAAATGATCGAATTGTTACTCCAACATGCACGATTATCGCGTCGACCGTCGTGAACGCCGAGTTGGTGGAGGTGATGCTACGGCGTCGGAGTCACGGTGGATCGATGACGGGTACGCAAGCTACTTCTTGATTGAACCGTGAAAAGTCCTCGTGTGCGCGTTGCTGCTGATACCAACACATTCTTGACACAGTCGTGCAACGTTCAGCTTCGTAGGACCTTGAACAAGATGATTGCAGCCGCGATTGAGAGGACGACACACACGATGACCTGAATCGTATTGCCGTATAGTGCGAAGCCGGTTCCGAATAGGACTGAATACACGAGAACACACGCGACTAGCCAAGCGACTAGTGCTGATGTAACACTGCCGATTTCGTCAGGCTCGGTTTCGACGGCATGTCGCCATCCTCGAGAAAACGGTCGTACACGAGAATAGAAACTTTGGAGCACCGCAGCCTCTGTGGGTCGAGTTGCCATCGTGACGATTAGCCACGCAGTGGTCGTTATGGCGACGCCGACCAATAGTTGTATCACCGCCGAGGGAAGCTGCAGACCAAGTGCGCCGTGCACAAACGCGAACCAAATCGCGACTGCAAACGAGACGATCATGGCGGTGATCTCGGACCACGCGTTGATTCGCCACCAGAACCACCGCAGTAGAAAAATGAGACCCGTTCCTGCGCCGATCTGTAGGAGAATCTGAAACGCTTGGAGCGCGTTTTCGAGCCAGAGCGCCACAAGCGCAGCAATTGCCACGAGGCTTACCGTAGAGAATCGAGCCACCCGAATGTAGTGTGCCTCGCTCTGCTCTGGGACGAGGAATCGACGATACACATCGTCGACGACATACGAAGCTCCCCAATTTAGATGCGTCGACAGAGTGGACATGAGCGCAGCGGCGAGCGACGCGATTACCAATCCCAGAAGCCCATGCGGTAGAAAGACCAACATTGCAGGATACGCGAGGTCATGTCGGACAAGCGAAGGATCGAGGTGCGGAAATGCCTCACGCATCGAATCCAACGTTGGATATACGATTAACGACGCAAGTGCAACCAAGATCCAAGGCCAAGGTCGGATCGCATAGTGAGCTATGTTGAACCAGAGCATGGCTACCATCGCGTGTCGTTCATTACGTGCAGATAGCAAGCGCTGGGCGACGTAGCCTCCCCCGCCTGGTTCAGCACCAGGATACCAAGTGGACCACCACTGCACCGCAAGCGGAATCAGGAGGACGACCAGAACCGTTTCCCAATTAGAAAAATCGGGAAGAAAACTGAGGTTCTCCTTAACATTCGGGTGAGCTACGAGTGCCTCGAGTCCTCCAACCGAAGGATGATCGAGCGCATACCACGCAGCTGCGACAGCACCCACAATAGCCGTGATAAATAACACGACGTCGGTAACGACAACGCCTCTCAGTCCCGACATTGCAGAGTATGCGGCAGTCGCGACGGCGACTACGAGTACCGTCACGTAAGGTTCAACGCCGAGCAGGACGCCAGCAATTTTGATACCCGCGAGCATCACGGCGGCCATGATCGCCACGTTGAAGAAGACACCGAGATATATAGCCCGGAACGCTCGAAGGAAAACCGCGGGTCGACCGGAATAGCGAAGCTCGAAGAAACCAATATCGGTGAATACACCCGACCGTCGCCACAAGCGAGCGTAAAAGAATGTTGTACACATACCAGTGATCACGTACGCCCACCACATCCAGTTGCCCGATACACCGTTGTTGCGTACCAAGTCGGTAACGAGATTCGGAGTGTCAGTTGAGAAGGTCGTCGCGACCATCGACGTGCCGAGAATCCACCACGGGAGGTGGCGTCCAGCAAGGAAATACTGTCCGGTACCTTGGCCGGCACGTCGTGCGAAAGCCAATCCGAGGGATACCGTAGCGATCCCATAAACTGCTAATACGACCCAATCAAGCGTGTTTAGGTACATGACAGACTTAGGCGCAGGCGTTCATTTCACTTGTTCGCAGTGTCAGTACATTGCCTAGACGTACGGAGATGACTGAAAAACCTCAGGCTTTTCTGTCCTAGAAGCCACTTCCTCTAATCTTTTTGTCTAGTAGAGCTTTTCTGTTTCGTATCAACAAGGCATTCGTTAAAAGTGGCTTCTCTCGTCCGACCGAAGTTCCACGTATCGAACATTAGCTCAATCACGATTCGTATACGTCGATACCCACCACGTGTTCTCAAACGCTTTAAATCCACAGCCACGTTCGCCATAAACCTTATCTTCAGGCTCGGCGATTGACTCTGCGCCAGCTTCGACCGCAGTCTGGTAGACGCCGTCGACATCTTCAACATATACGTAGATCGACGCTTTCGTCAGTTCGTGCCCGGGTAATTGAGCGCCTGCTTCAACTACGAGCACGCTGTCGCCTAACTTCAATTCGACATGTGCGGCTCGGCGTTCGCTCTGTTCATGTCGTTCGATCTCTTCTGCGCCGAACACCTTCGTAAGAAATTCAGGTAATTCATATGGACCGTAGATATATGGTCGCACGGTTCCAAATCCATGTCGAACATGATGCGCTGACATCCTAACTTCCCTTTCTTCGTGTTCAGCTTCGATTCTCGCGATTCTATTCCTCTGCGAACACCGATCACCAAACAGGTAACCCGCACAATGTACCGACATACGAGTTTCTACAGAATCCTGTCATTGACGATTTCGCCTCTAACAAACGAATACTAAATAAAGGTGTTTCGCACTACGCCGCGACTCGATCGAACCACTGACGAGACTATTGCACATTCGCACCCATAACATTGCCATCCGCTTTTTCAGACAGTTTGTATGCGTTCCCTATCTACCTCGTCGAAGGTTCTATGCGCTGTCGTGGCGCTTTGTTCCATCGTCGGGATCGCATCACTTTTTGGCGGTTCAGCTATCTGGATCTTGGGTGGCGCGAACGCGCTGAACAAGGACGGCGTCGCAGCACTGACGACGCGGCCTACCGAGACTATCGATGTAGGTCTCGGTTGGCGTCACTATGGTGGCGACGCCGGTGGGCACCGATACAGCAGTGCGAGTGAGATCAATCCGAGCAACGTCGAATCTTTGGAACCTATTTGGGCATTTCGAACAGGCGACATGACACGTCGTGCAGCCGCCATGGCGCGATCTGCAACGGAAGGTACGCCGATCCTGGTCGGTGACTCCCTCATCTTCTGTACGCCATTCAACGAGGTCATTTCGCTCGATCCAGAGATCGGAACGATTCGTTGGCGATTCGACCCCGAGATTGAAGTCAATACGGACCCCGCTAATCAATTCGTATGCCGCGGCGTTGCGCATTGGCGAGATAGTCGCGAATCTGCCTCGTGCTCAGACCGGATTTTTGTGGGTACGAACGACGCACGACTGATTGCGCTCGACATGAAAGACGGACAGACATGCAAGGAGTTCGGTACCGCCGGTGAGATTCGAATCGATCCTGGTATGCCTCTGCTCTGGTCGGGGGAGTTCCAGATCACTTCCCCACCCGTTGTCGTTGGTGACACTGTCGTCGTTGGATCATCAATCGGCGACAACGCTCGAGTCGCAGCGCCGAATGGAGCTGTGCGTGCTTTCGATGCGAGAACCGGTGAATCAAAATGGAAGTGGGATCCGATTCCACGCTCATCAGACAATCCAGCATCATCGACCTGGGTTGGTAGCCAGCCGCCGCAGGAAGGACATGCCAATGTATGGGCTCCTATGTCCGTTGATGAAAAACGCGGCCTCATCTTTCTCCCTACTAGCAGTCCGAGCCCTGATTTCTTCGGTGGTTTACGCCCGGGGGACAATCGACACGCTAATTCCGTCGTCGCACTCGACGGTGAGACAGGGGAACTCCGGTGGAGCTTCCAAACGGTACATCACGATATCTGGGACTATGATCTACCTGCACAACCCGGTCTTTACTCAGTATGGCGCGATGGTGCGCTACATGACGTAGTCGCTCAGGTAACGAAGACTGGCCTAGTCTTCGTACTCGATCGAGATACTGGCGCGCCGGTCCTCCCTGTCGAAGAACGACCGGTACCTCAAAACGCCGAAACCGGCGAATGGCTTTCACCCACTCAACCATTTCCTATTAAGCCACTACCTATCGTACCTAGCGAGCTGACCCCTGATGAAGCGTTCGGTATCACGCTAATCGACCGACAACATTGTCGCCGTCAAATCCATGGCGCAGTCGCCGAAGGCTTGTTTACCCCACCTTCGACTCAAGGAACGATCTTCTATCCGTTTACCGGTGGTGGCGCAAATTGGGGCGGCGCAGCCTACGATCCAAGTCGTAATCTCCTTGTCGTCAACATGTCCAATGTTGCGCACCACATCCAGTTGATTCCCACAGATGAATTCGACGAAGTGCATCGACGAAATCCGACCAAGGAAGTCTCCCCACAGGACGGTGCACCATTTGGTATGAAAAGGACGATGCTCTTTTCTCCCTTAGGACTACCATGCTCTCCACCACCTTGGGGTGTCCTAGCGGCGATCGACCTGTCTGACGGCACACTTGTTTGGCGCAAAACGATCGGCGCTCAGTTCGGCGTAACCATCGGTCTACCGAATCTTGGCGGTCCGATCGTAATAGCGAGCGGGTTGATCTTCATTGCTGCAACCATGGACAACATGATTCGCGCAATCAACATCGAAAACGGCGAAGTTCTTTGGGAATGGAAACTCCCAGCAGGTGGGCAAACAACGCCGATGACTTACGAACTGGATGGACGCCAGTACGTCCTTATCTACGCAGGAGGTCACTCACGAGCGGGTACTCCATTAGGCGACACGTTATTGGCATTTGCGCTAAGTCGTTGATCGTAATCTCTCCAGTTCATCGTATAGCTATTACGCGTTTGACTCGAACAGTCACGCTAATCTAAGATCAGAAGAGACCACTATTGTCGAATCGTGAACGATACGTCCGCTCTGGCGAAGCGCGTATCTGGACGTGCACCAGCGGTTCCGGTATACCGTTTCTCATGTTCAACGGCGGACCTGGCTGTGACGATTACCTGGGTCCCGTTGCAGAGCTGATCGAAAACGTATGTCAGATCGTTCGATTCGAACCTCGCGGTTGCGGACGCTCCGACTGGGATAGCAACTACGCCGTAAATACATTGGTCGACGATGCAGATGAAGTCCGACAAGCGTATGGACTAGAAAACGTTATCGTCGGAGGTCACAGTTTTGGACCCGATCTAGCACTTGCGTACGCATTACGACATCCGCAGAACGTCATTGGGCTTATCGGCATCGCTGGCGGAAGGATCGTGAATGACCGTACATGGCATGCTTCGTATCGAAGAAACCTCAACCGAGTCGGTGAGGACTTGGGTGGTGTGGTTTTTAACGCCCACCCAAGTGTCAATGTCGAATGTACACGTTCATGGCGCGAATATATAAAGCGACCAACGTTATTGCGAGATATCACGGAGCTCGAGATCCCCGCGACCTTTATCTACGGTACCGACGATATCCGACCAGACTGGCCGACTCGTCAATTAGCGGAGCTACTCCCGTATGGTCGATTTGTTGAGATCGATGGCGCCGCACATTCGATATGGCTGTCCCATGCGAGCGAGCTCGGCGAGAAACTGCACGACGCAATTGAGCGTATTTCGAGTTTTAACGCGGTACAGTCTAGTTAGCTACGAATCTCGTTCGGGCTCGGACCGAATCGACAAAATGTACGCTAGCGTACGCCTGTCTTTGAACGGGTGACACCGAAGACGAGCTATATGGAACGACCGACAAAACTATATCGCCCGACTGCATTGATTTTCGATCTCGACGGGCTTCTTCTTGATACTGAGACGATTGCGCGTAATGCGTTTCTCGATGCCTGCAACGAAGTAGGTTGGGAGCAAACTGACTTCGATGTCTACGTTCAATGCATCGGACGGCACGGACCAGAAATCGGTGACGTCCTTAAAGCAGGTTACGGCTCAGACTTTCCGTGGGAAGAAATCGGTCCGATCACTCAGCGACGCTATCACGAATACATCGATCACAAACCTGCTGATATCAAACCTGGTGCTAGTGAGATCCTGGCATTTGCTGAGGAGTGTGGAATTCCTTGCGGTCTAGCTACGTCGTCACGACATCCCACCACTAACTCCAAACTATCGCTAAGCAACCTTCGTGAGTTCTTTTCTATTGTTGTAACGGGTGACGATGTCGGACAAAGCAAGCCACATCCTGAACCTTATCTTCTAACCGCAAAACGTCTAAATGTCAGCGCTAATGAGTGTTGGGCGCTCGAAGACTCTGAAAACGGCGTGCGATCTGCGGTGAGCGCAGGCTGTATCGTCTTTCAAGTTCCCGATCT
Source organism: Gammaproteobacteria bacterium (assembly GCA_026707905.1). Classification (GTDB taxonomy): domain Bacteria; phylum Pseudomonadota; class Gammaproteobacteria; order Pseudomonadales; family Azotimanducaceae; genus Bin55. Next base: position 58,006 of record JAPOVY010000103.1, read on the forward strand.
CGTCCAACCATCGCCACAACTGCGTCGACTCGGGCACCAGGTGGTCGATTCGCTTCATGATGTGCTCGCCGTTTTGAAACAAGCACAAAATCTCGAGTAACGCTAAATTTCGACGAAAAATGAGCACCGAATCGAATAGAACGCCTAGAAATTGAGGACTCTGGTCCAAAACTGGATCATGTCATCACGGAACATGTGTGCTTGACCGTCAGCGCTACCAATCCTCGCGCCTTTTTTGCCGTACCCCGCTTTCATAGAGTAGACCATGGTGTCACGGTCGACGAGCTTCGGGTCAGGTACACCGACAGTAGGATGAATTAGCGCACCGTCATCGGCGATGTACGAAATAGGTGCATCTCGAGCAACCGCTGCTTCCTCAATTTCGACGATTGGTGTGTCGCGATCGAAACTGTGTTGTGCAGCTTGAAAAATGCGCATCGTAGCTTTGCCACCCGTCAATCTGATTGCTTGACAGTGACCTTGTACTTGAGCAACGGAACACCACTCATCCGCGTCACCCATCAGAACCCGAATCTCCGTTCTTCCCACATCCGGATCCAAGAACTGGTGTCCACTCCACGGGTAAGCTGCCAACACGCCAGTAAATCCCCTAGTTGATCCGATGACCGGCTCGACGAACCGACGCATGGAGGCTGTGATCACCGCCGATCCGCCTCGACTGTGTCCCTGCGCGCCGATTCGCGACGCGTCGATTTCGTCCAATCGTGAGAGTGCCTCAAAAGCTGCTAGCAGATCGTAAGCGCTTGCCGCGAACGAAAATTGAGTTTGATCTGCAACGGTGGATGTAACCTGCCTAGCACCGAAGCTGTCGAGGATAAATGTAGCAACGCCCAGGTTATTTATCGTTTCCGCGTGTTGAATATGCGAAGGCGCAACACCGAGACTTCCAGGCGCGACTATGACCAGCGGAAACGGTGGGTCGCCTTCTAACGGTAGAAAGAGTTTGCCGTCAACAGTCGTTGCACGCATTTCTGCTGGTTCGTTAACGACCTGGAAATAGTTGAATGGCGAAGCCGAAGGAATTTCGACGTTTTGTCCCTCTACACCATTCTCAAACGTAATCGACTGATCTCGGAAACGCATATCGAAATTCAAAGCACTCTGGTCTGGAATCGCAGGATACGTTCACCTCTAATTAGTAAATAAAACAACGAATTAAGTCCAATTCCTCGTAATTAAGCTCGTGGTGTTAAGGTGCAATACTCACGTCCGTGCAATCGATCCAAATAGTCGATCAAATGTGAAAATTCCACGATCCACCCGACCTCTTGCAGCCACGAAATCGTGTATCCAACGATGATGTCCGTGACCGTAAAGCGGTTTTCGATAAGGTAGTCTGTCTTCTGGAGATGAGCGTTCAAAACGGCCGCGGAACGTTCAGCCAGTTTCCGGTTTTGAGGCACGATCTCCTTTACTTGCTCATCGCGTGGCATCAAAAACCCTTGCTCGTCTGTATTCAGGTCCGTACACCACAGCCAGGATTCCAATTCCGTTAATACGAACGAAGTCCATTGGTCGTGGAGCGCGCGTGACCATGTACCGGGTTGACCAATCAAGTTTCGTTCGGGTACCAGATCGGCGATTGCAGTGCAAATCGCTGCGGATTCGAACAGTGGCTTTCCATCGATGACAGCGGCGGGTAGTTTCCTGAGGGGGTGGACCTCTCGTAGCTCGTCCGTCTCGAAGATCTCGCGGACGTTACCTCTAGATTCGAAATTGAGACCTGCTTCTAAGAGTGCCCAGCGGCATCGCAAGGATCTCGTTGGCGCAAGCTTAAATAAAGTGATTTGCATTATGATCCGTCGAATAACCTCCGACTTCGGATGGTGCGGCGAAATTCGATGCACATTACGAAATCAACCTCGGTATCGCGCGCAAAGCCACGTTAAGTCCACGTGGGCCATTAGATTACGTTTTCAACTTCAGAAGACTCGCGTCACCAAAACGTCTCATGTGCAATCCGACAGCCCAAGCAGAGCAATTCGCTAGCTCGACATTAAGTTACTAAGGAATCTAAGGCCAAAGCTCCGATGAAGCTTTCATAAACCGAGTAAATTGGCGCATCTCTGCGACGACGTCACCGGATGACTTGTCGAAGAGCTGAGAGTCGATCCAAACGTACTCCGTCTTTGGACTCGCACCAACACACACAACCTTCCCAACACGACGGTATTCCGTGCCGACATGGATCGGTCCCTTTAAAGTGCGAATCTCCGTGGCACCGTAGAAGCCGACCGCCTTTTTAAGCGTCCCCGTCGGTGCGCCGGCTTGAAGCATCTGAAACAGACCTGTTGGTAACTCAACGATTCCCTCATACTCACCACTACCTTTCCCTTCAGTAGCGATCACGTCGTCTTGTTCCGGACACTCCATTCCTGCTTCCATACGATCAAGAATTCGAATCTCCGAGCGTGGCGAATCTTCGAGTGGCAAGCTTGAAACGTAATTCGGCACGATTGAATCACCAACGGACAAAGAACCTTTACAAACGAGTTTCTCGTCGGGCGTTTCGACATACGCATCGACTTTGTCCCTCGATCGTGATGTCGGCTTAGACATTACAGCCCGTACATCTTCCTTGTGAGTCGTAGCAAAGGTGTAGTACATTGAGATTGCGCCTTTCTCGTACCACGCCATGCCCCAGTTGTCTTGAATAAGCGGGACAAAGTGGTTTAGGTGAACGGTACCTGGAATGGTGCCACCCCGCATTCCAATCTTCGTCGCAACCGAATCATTGTGAATTGAGTTTGGCAGATCAGCCCATCGGTTGATCGGTTGCTGCCACTCCGAGAATAGTTTTTCAGTTGATTTAACCGCACTTTCAGCCATTGCGAGCTCCCGAGTATTGTCGATTTAGTATACAAGCCACCGTATCGAGACCTTGTTACGTCGTAGCAATCGACTGGATTCACTAGGACTTCCGCATACGGTGGTCCGCTGACTAAATGTTGACCGAACGCGGTCTGTTCTACGAGATTCTCATCGGAACGTACTCTTTCTTTGTTAGTCGGTCGTCCACACCGTAATGGTCTGAGTCGGCGAGCCGCCGTTCAAGAGCATCGATGCTACTTTGTACTCATTCCAAAATGACGTCTGGTTCAAGATCCGAAAACGCGCGGCGTCGAAGCTGTATTCACGAGCGTGATATTGCACCTTCTATCGAGTACTGGCGAAGTTTTACACGGACTCGGCACGCTACTCTGCAGATAGTCTCATGAGCGATCGACTTGTTCGAATTCTCTCAGACCATACCCCACGAATGTTCACAGCATCTATGTTGCATCGAATTCAGACATCAATCTGTCGACCGATTGTTAAACTGACAGATTGCTCGGTAGAAATTGACGTGTGATGAACGATCGAAACTTGCGCTTCAGGATTCAGCTCGTCGATCCGCCCGTGAACTACGCGTTCTGTCTACAACGTGGAAAAGGTGCTAAAGCGGAACGCCTCAATTACATCGAGATCCTAGAACGCGATGAGCAAACAGTGGAGTTTGAGCTAGAGGTCATAGTCAGGAAGGCAAAGAATAGTCCTGAACCCGACTATTTCGGAACATTCGTGCAAGGTCCGATTGGCGCTCGTTTCTTCTATATTTGTATCGGCGCCGTGGTGGAAACGGGCGATCCCGCATGGTCGGGTCGCGTGAAAGTACCACTCGTTGGCATTGACTGGTCGACTATCGACAGCGCCACAAAACCTGGTAATCTCCTCTTTGCCCGATACCAAGCATCTCGAGCCGATGGAAATCCCGTCTACGCCACCGTACAGTTATTAGACGTCGGGTGGACAATCCGAAGTGGCGCCAAGTCGGATTAACGAAAACGCATCAGTCGCGCCGAGTCATGGATGCTTCTCCGTTTGTGAACGCTCGACGTCTCGAACTGGCGGTTCCTATGATGAGTCTCTGTCGAGAAAAAAACTGCGTGATAGACCATTCGAACAAGACTTCGACAATTGCGCGATTGATCGAGATAGAGCTCTGTTATCGATCAGTGCTCTGCCACATCTATGCTGACGAAGTGTCGATTCGCTAGACTGCACGGTTAGCGCGCAGGACGAAGTGTAGCTTCGCCGAGCCTAGACCGACATTGAACGATACTCGCTGAGAAACACATTCCGCACATCGTCAAACGACATGCAATTCATCACGTCACCGTCACGAAACACCATCTGCATCGCGGATGTCCGCGCAGGATAACTCTGTTCCGACGGCGATACTACCGTCTCAAAGCGCTTCTTGTCTGCGATGGCGCCATGATTTACCAAATCTAAGACCCACGCTTACTCACTTTCGTGCGATCCGTCTTCGGTGTCTTGAAGACGTCACGACGTTTGCCGTCGATCACGGCAGATGAACATTTCATCGCAAATTTTTGCGTGTCTCGATTGACATTTTGAAGCAAGCCAGCGCCACTCCCAAACGCCAAATTTTCCATCGTCCAACGCTCCCGATACATCGCATAACAGATGTCATCCAACATCTGATGATTGATGCCGTCGCCCTGAATGATGTTTAAGCCGCGCGGCAAAGATCGAAACCCTTTGCCGTTCGTCGTATAGCCAAAAATATGGCCCAGGATATTGTGCGACTCCACCACATTGTTAATCGGGTCACCGGAATCAGGGCGAATCACCAGCGTATTCCCTTCCGCGATGAACTTCTCGACTTCCGCCTTCAACGTCCCACCCCAAATATTCGTTAATGCGTTCCAGTAATCGTAGCTGTCCGACACCACTGACGCGAATGAGTACTTTTGCAAAATCTGTCGATATGCATCCACCTCATTCTCGTGTGAAGTCACAGTTGAGTGCTCCGCCGCGGGAATGCTGACTCCCGCTACACCGTCATCCAACCCGTAGTACTCATCAATTAGCCTACACGCCACGATATTGTCCGTTCCCAGAAACGGAATCAAATGAGCTGCACCACCCAACGCTGAGCTCTCAACGCTGGAACTACCGCGAAACCCAAAATCATGGAGCTTCAAATTCAATGCTTCGTAACTGGCATCCATGCCCATCCGCGTCGCATAGTCAGTTAGCGTCCTTAACTGGAAAAACGAGCTCGTCGCAATCGTGGACGGATACCAACACTCCACAAGTAACGTCTCTAGATGATTCGTCAGCCACGCACACTTGGGATCCGTATTGCGAATCGTGAACAGCACATTACTCGTCGGCACGATGCTGCCTTCCCGAACCGCCCGAATCTCCACAGGCAATCGTCCGTCATGCCGTTCCAACACATGTACCCAACCTTCCTTGTTGAATAATCCGGCGTCCCCGAAATGCTCAAAGCAGAACTGCTCCGCCGCCTCGATCTTCTCCCGAGTTACAACCTGATCCTGCAAATGCTTGAGCATGAGATATTGCAACCCGAAAAACACTGTTTCGGGATACGCCGCGCCTTCCCGCGACTCGAAATACGAAAATACTTCCGTCGTGTTCTGCGGGTACATTTGCCAATGCGTCATCTTGTACGAATCCGTATCCAACACGATGTTGTTATCCATTTTTCCTCGCTTTTTTATCGCGCGTTAAAGACCGTTCTTTGATGTTGCGCCGGTCCGTAGAGAATCAAGATTCTCCTACTTCATCCGACATCTTGTGTCGTAAGTGCGCTTCTTGTCGTTAAGTCCGTAGTCACCTCGTGATTTCGATGATATAAACTAAGCGATATTCCGGCACGGCGTTTTAGGCAAGTGATGCATACAACACAACTACGTAAAGTAGGGCAGGCGGTCGTGATCGAAGTCCCACCTGAATTGCTAACAGCGTTAGATTTCCGTGTCGGATTAACAGTTGCGATTGGGAGTGAAAATTGACGAATAGTCGTTCAGAAACGCGAAAAATCCACTACTCGTTGACCGAGCTTCTCGAGCAGTGCGACGGGACACCGCTTATAGTCGCTGAGGATCGGCAGTGGCTCGAATCTAGGCGCGTTGGCAAAGAGCTTCTGTAACGACGCACTTAGCCGATCGTGTAATCTAATCCCATTTTCTAACCTCGACCGTTGGTGTCTCTGGTAACGATTCAGATAGCAACCAACGTGCGAACAAGATACCTTCTTTGTAACCTGCCGTGCTAATCCAGTTTTGCGGTGCAGGTCGATGACTCAGGTATATTTCAAAACTCCCGTCTTCTGACGCAACTGCCTGTTCCTTGTTGATGCAAACAGGAAAGTCAAGGTAGTTGGTCGATTGCATTAGGTAGTTCCACGTCTGCAGTCCCCAATAACACGCTTCCGGCGAAGTAAACGTGACTTTGAGGAACTCATCCTCCTGCAATCGGAATCGCGAGAAGCAGTAAATGTTGTCTACAGTACCCCAACCACCTTGTTCAGCATCGAATTCGAATGGCGGACAGAATTCGTTGATCGGAAACTCAACTGGAAGAGGCGCGATCCACGTCGTGCATTGAAAGAACATCGCCATGTTTCGTATCCGACGTGCGAGCTGTTCGTCGTTGAGAGGTAACGCTACCGGTTGAGGCGAAACGTTTCGTATTTTCAAGATACTTTCGCGCGAAGATGCGCGGTCGAAGAAGTACTCTCGTGTGAAAAGCGACACAGAGTCTGAATCGATTCGAAACTCGTTCCTACCTTGCGGATTCCGAGTTAACTTGATTTCAAAAGAACCGTCCTCGTCAAATTGGATGTCTCTGTGGTTGATGTTCAGCGAAACACGATCCGCTAACTCACCGTTCGGATCGCCGCCGTATAGGCAGAAACTTAGATAGCAGCTATCAAATCGCTGCCCTGAAATGACGTATTCCTGGTCGCCACGGACTTGCGAAAAGTAATAGACGGCATCGACGTTATCGCCATACAACTTCCGATGTTCGTCCGCTAGTGGCATCAAACTCGGTCTCAATGGATCATTGTGAAGATAAAAATCGACCGCTACCTGTAATAAGTGGAACATGTGCTGATAACCGTCTACATGACCTTGCTCATCGAGTTCTTTTTCTGGATCGAGGAACGTTTGATCAGCGTTACGAATGATGTCTAGAAATTCGTCCAATGCTCGCTTACTATCCATCACTTGTTCACCCCCCTACCAACGACTTCGCTTTCGAAGCGCTTGCAAGAAAGTCCAAATAGTCCGCGAAGTGCGTCGTGAGCTCTTTCGGACTAATGTCGAATTCCTCAAGCGAATACTCGTGCACGCCATGTTTCCCTCGCGGTTGCTCAGCGAGAAACTGTCGCATTCGCTGCCGATCCTCAGGATGCAAGACCCATCCAAATCGTTCGTAGATCGAATCAACAACACCCATCTGATTTCCTTTGAACGCGTCGAACTGCACGTCAAGTATCTGCTCTTCCTTACCTAAACGTTGACGATCCGAAAGGAACCTACTTAGGAAATCCGACCAGGTACTAAGTTGCTCGCGCCCGGTACGTCTCGTGTCTTCCCCATCAGAATACAAGGAGCGCATTGACGAGATCAAACTCGCTGTCGATGGTACGACTTGAGCAGGATCGCGATGAGTTGCAATCACCTTCGCGTCTGGATAGACATCGAACACAGCCGAAAGACGCATCATGTGGACAGGTGACTTCAGCAACCACCGAGGAGAGACCACCCCACCGGATTGAAGGAATCCCAGAAAAGCCTTGTGCCAACGCAAGTTCTGAGTATGGTCTATCGACATAAACCACTCAAAATAGGAAGGCACGTACGCCATCGCGAGGAACTGATAGCTCGCGAAGTTCAGCGCGGTGATACCAATGCACTCCTGAGGTGAATCCGCTT